>NZ_AUBP01000005.1 GCF_000429305.1 Desulfovibrio inopinatus DSM 10711 | reverse complement strand
ACGGAGTATGTATCAGATGTTCCGCACACGATACCGTCGGCGCTGGTGCGCGTCCTCTCGCCGCGTGTCGAGCGGTCAAACGCTACGCCAAAATTTGTAGGGTTCATCGACCGGTTACAAATAACAGCGCTGGATGATGAGGGCGACGCCGTGGGGGTGTTGTGCGTCCCGGTTGCGTTTCCATTCCCCATGGCGGTAGGCGATACCGTGGGCGATATCGTCGCGCAATCGTATGTGCATCTCAAATCACTACCGGAGTTTGTGGGCCTGGATGATGTGTAGGTGGAGCGGGCGGGATTTTTTTCTCGGGCGGTGTGCAAAATTTTCTAGCGCGGGGTGCGCGGGGATATGAACTTTCCCGCCATGAGGGAAAAATATACCGGGGGAAGAATCCGGGGAAGGTACTTATCCAAAACTTATCCGAAAAAACAAAAAGGGTCACAGTTTGCACTGTAACCCATTGTTATCATTGGCGGGCAATACAAGATTCGAACTTGTGGCCTTTGGCTCCGGAGGCCAACGCTCTATCCAACTGAGCTAATTGCCCGCAAGAGAGATATATTGCCTCTGTCGTTCGGTTTAGTCAATAAATTTGTTCCGCCACGACAGGACATCTGGTCTATGAGATAATGTCCTGTCGTGGTGGAATCGAAGATCGGTTGCGTATGTTTTGTTACTACGCGTTGAACGCTTTGGGCAGTTCGACTTCGAGGTCACAGGCTAAGCATACCTTGTCGCGGCCTTGAGTCTTTGCTTGATACAGGGCCTTGTCGACGTCATCAAGGAATGCGCTGACGGTGTATTCGTCTTTGGGGTGATACGTAGCAACCCCGATGGATGCGGTAATGGTGTTGCCTTCACCTTTGATGGTGAAGGTATGATTGGCAATACGCTTGCGGATCCGTTCAGCCAAAATTTTGGCTCGATCTTCATCGGTTTTGGGGAGGAGAATGACGAATTCTTCTCCGCCATATCGTGCGATGTGGTCCGTTACCCGTGTCGATTCACGCATGACGCGAGCGATATCACGCAAAACATCATCACCAGCCTGGTGGCCATGCGCGTCATTAATCTGTTTGAAGTGATCCAGGTCAATCATGAGCAAGCTGAGCGGGGCGTTGCGTTTGGTATGCCGTTCAATCTCTTTTTGGAGTTTCTTGTCAAAATAATGGCGATTGTGCACCCGTGTCAGGCCGTCATGATCAGCCTGCGTGAGCACTTCGCGATAGAGGAGTGCATTGCGCAAGGCCAGCGCAAGGTGATTCACGGCAGCGTGGAGCGATTGCACCTGATCTTTGCCAAGAGGAACGACATCTACTCGGGAGATAGCCAAACACCCGATAACCGTATTTGCTGTTTTCAGTGGTAACAAGATGGTTTTTGCGCGTTCAATTGGTAAGCTGGTACGTTTGCTACAACCTTTTGAGCCAAGGATCGTGACTTTATAATTATTGACAGGATAGGATGAGAACTGTCCTGCACCGGAAAGAAGGAATTCAATCCAGTCATCTTCATGTGGTGTCTGAAGATTGTTGCTGAGAAATATTTCCGCTTCAAGACTTTCCCCGCTGGGATTTTGCCAGAAAGCAGCCTGGAGGCCATTGATGGGGAAGAGAATGTTGAAATCTTCCGTTGCTTGAAGAAGAATCTTTGACGGGTCAAGTGTCTCAGATGCTCGGGTGAGAATTTGGTTCAGGAACATCACCTGGTCTGTCTTACGAGCCAAAAGTTCTCGCTCCAGCATGATTTCACGCGTCATGCGATAGATATCATCGTAGAGGTTTTTCACTTCCTTGGCGCGGAAGATGGCATCGCGAATTTTCTTGGGCGACAGTGGAATACGTAATGCAGTGAGAAATCCATTTTCCAGAATTTCTTCGATGTGCATATCAAATTCGCCGTCGTCAAGAATCAGCACGCGTTGCGGAAGATCCCAGTCACGCAACGCTTCCAGGATTCCTTTGGGCAATGCTCCCCAAACAGCCATGGGAATGAAAACGACCAGTGGATCGCTGCTTTCGATGTCCGCAAGTTTGGGGAGCCCGTTGACGGGCCAATTTTTCACCACATAGCCTTTGCCCAAAGCGGTGGTGATTTCCTGCGTATGATCATCATAGAGTCCGATGCCCCAGATGAGATCGGGGTTATCCTGACGCTTCATTCCAAGCCTCCTCGAGAGTTCGAGCCAAAATTAAGACACTCGTCTTTAAGAAATGCAAAATAAGGGCCAATACTATTTATAGGGAGCGTTTGACAAAGTCGGAACATCGGTGTCTTTGGGTGGGGATGGCAAAACAACACTACTGGGGAACTCTTGACCCCTTTTTCGAATCGGGTCCTATTTTAGGGCGGAAAATGGCGAACGCCGGTTTTCTCAGCGCGCTTTTCAATAGCGATCCCTTTGATCGCTATGACTTTTTTTTGTCTCATGCTGGAGCGGAATCTACTGTCGCCACGGCAGCATCCAAACATTGGCCTGCACTGTGGAATGCAGGAAAGATTCGTCTTCGAAAACGTACAGAACTGCCCGACGCACTCATGCAAGAGTGCTACCACGCGTTTCATTTGTCGGATTGTCTCAATGCACCAGCCCATTTGGCGCGCTTACGCAATGCTGTATCCCGGCAGATTTTTCCCATAACAGCTCCCACCCATTCTATCAGTTACTCAAGATATGGGCAGGATTTTCTCCGTCACTTGTGGCCGGGAACAACGCCACGTGATGCCGTTATCGCGACATCATCCACAGCGGCAACGTGTGTCAATGCGTACTATGGTATGCTGCGTCGCGGGTATGGTCTCGATGTCTCCAGCCATCCCGGGCCTCGGGTGGAGGTTATTCCGTTGGGGGTGGATGTCACGCAATTTACCCCTGTTGATGAAGAAGGAAAACGGCAAGCCCGTATGCAACTCGGGTTACCCGCAGCAAGTCCGGTCGCGTTGGTTTTTGGACGCATTTCACATACATCCAAGATGGACCTGTTGCCATTGCTTCGCGCGTTTCAACGTTTGCGGAGAAATAATCGTGCTCAAGATGCCGTTTTGGTCCTTGCAGGCTGGACTGATGAACAAGAAGATTTTACCGGTATGCTGCGACAACTCGCTCGTAATATTGGTGTGTCACTGAGCATCTTCCCTCGCCCTGATGATACCCAAAAGACTGCCATTTATGCGGCGGCCGATGTCTTTGTGTCTATAGCGGATAATGTGCAAGAAACATTTGGTTTGACGCTTCTTGAAGCCCAAGCCGCGGGGTTGGCTGTGGTGGCGTCGGATTTTGACGGATATCGCGACCTCGTTGTTGATGGTCAGACCGGGTACCTCATCCCGACAACTATGCCGAGTCGCACGGATTTCCTCGATATGATGGCTCCTCTGTTGCACGACAATCAGACTCATTTGCTCCTCGCTCAAGAAACCGTTGTCGATGTGCCGATTTTGGCAGAGAGGCTCGGCCGTCTTCTTGACGATCCTGCGTATGCCATAACATTGGGACTAAGTGGCCGAGAACGGGTTTGTACACGGTTTTCCTGGAATTATGTCATTCAGGAGCATCTTTGCCTTTGGGAACGATTGAATGCAATATCTCTCGAAGTGACAGAGCAATGGCGTGCACAGCCGCATCCATTGCATATCGCGTATGGTGAAGTCTTTTCAAACTATCCGACACGGCAACCTGAAGCGATTGGATATGTTGCTGCTACAGCAACGGGCCAAGCCGTGTATCAGGGGAAAGATGCTCCGATTTTCTATCAATTTGCTGAAACCGTACTTGAATCGCGCATTGTGAAGCACGCGTTATTCTTGGCAAGAAAATCGATATTGAGCACCGTCTTGGTACAGGTTTTGATGGAGCGATTTTCACAATTAAGCGAAGAAAAGGCGCTTGCACATGTATTATGGATGCTGAAGCAAGATCTTCTTGAGCGAAAAGAGAATGCGTCAACATTGTCTGTTTCAAAGGCATCTTCATGACTCCTCTTCGGATTGTCCATCATACCTACTTGGAGCGACGAGGCGGAGCAACAGCTGTTGCACGTACGTTATGGCGATGTGCAGATACATTTCAGCAATCAGCAACATTATGTTTTGAAGTACGTCAAACCCCTGATGCTGATGTCCTCCCGCCCCATGTGCTTTCTTGTTTTACAGACGAAGCATGTAAGGCGATGGAACAGGCTGATGTTATTCATATGCATGCATCAGGAAATTGGGACGCTCAACTCAAACGGCTGCAAGAATGTTCTTCCCGTCTCGTGCTCACAACGCATGATGCCTCTTTGATAACAGGAGGTTGTCCGTATCCCCTCACGTGCACAGAGTTTCACAACGGCTGTACGGATCCATGTCCACAGCATTTTCCTGATGTTCGTCGTGTTTGGGAAACCAAACGATCGGTGTTGCAAGAGCTTCGTCCAACCTTGGTTTCTCCATCGGCTTGGCTGGCTAGAATATACCGTTCGGCTTTACCTGGAATCTCGGTTCACGTTATTCCGAATGGAGTAGAAGTTCCTGAGCAACTTATCTCTCGAGAACAAGCCAAACAACGCCTGGGACTGCAACCGCAGGCAAAGACGGTTTTATTTGTTGCCCATGGCGGACAACAGGCTGGCTTCAAAGGAGGCGATCGAATCGAAGCGATTTTCCATGCTCTCCAACAACGCGATGCCGGTATTCATGCTTTTGTCCTTGGTGGGTTTGATCATAAAGAATCCGGTGGCATCCATTCCTTACCATATGTGGAAGGCGAGGTGCTTTCCTTGATGTATCGAGTTGCGGATGTGTTCGTCTATCCGACACGATCCGATAACCATCCTTTGGTCGTCCTTGAAGCTATGGGGCATGGAACGCCTGTCGTGGCATATGCTGTGGGTGGTATCCCTGAGCAAATGAAGGATCGAGAGGAAGGGATGCTTGTGGAACCGGGGAAGGAGGCGAAACTCGTTGCTGCCGTGCTTTCTCTCTTGACTCCGCCTTCCAAAGCTCATGCTTTGGGAGAACGGGCACGGGCTCGGTGCCGCAATGTCTTTTCACATCTTCAGATGGCTAAGCAGTATGATTCGCTGTATCGCCGTTTGTAAGATGATTGTTTGATGAGAACGCTCTCGGATTTCTTCTATTGGGAGATCCGTCAAAGACGGACCTCCCAATAGTGGGTGACGCGATTAGTGATTCGTCAAATAGGCCTTTATTCGGACAGCGACGTTATTTTGTAGATTGCGATACCAGAATGCATAGTCATATTTATGGAGTACACCAGGAGGAAAACTTCCCACGGGAAGAACATCCGGTGGAGTCGTCACAAGAGCACCTGTTTGGGTGTCAATTTGGGCTCCGGTATAGTGTGGAACTTCTCGTTCAATTTCGTCCGTGACATCATGATAGAATACAGCGCCAGTATTGAGTTTCGCATCGGCCGGTGTGTCATCGGTTTTCCAGTTGAGCGGGTTGATACATAACGCTCCGGGAGAAAGCACCGGTGAACCCGTTGCGCCGGGGGCTTGTGTATTGAATGTGATAATAACACCGGTATCATCGGCTTTTTGTGCGGCCTTCAACCACGGGTATGTGCGCAAATCTTCGTCTGTAATGGAATAGCCGATAAGGTATGCAGCAACAAGCCGTTGCTGCAGAGCCGGGTCCCAGAATCGGCGTCGCATGAGATCGAGCAGGGCAAGGGTTCCCTGGCTGTGTCCGGCGAGAATGAAAGGGCGATCGTGATTAAGATTCGCCAGGTAGAATTCAAAGGCCCGGCTGACATCATCGGCACCAATACGAAATGATGGATCTAAGAACGTATTGATTGTGGGATCCAGAGTCGCAAACGAGGCTTGCCGATAGAACGGAGCGAATAGGTTCGCTGCTTGCGAATACACACCAGCCTGTGCAACGAGCAGATGCTCGGCGCGTGCACGGAGTGTTTCATTTGCGATATCCATATTTTTTGGAGATGCATCTGCATAAATTGTTGGATATACATAAAAAACATCGACAGGGCTCTCGATTCGTTCAGCTTTTGCTGCCCAACTGGACGTCTTGGTATAATCGGGGCAGGCAGGAAGAGGGGCATTGCAAGGTTCAGGCGCATTTGCAGCGTGGAGTGAAAGAGGTGCTGCAATACACATTATGTTGAAAATGCATAAAAAGAAGAGAAAAGATCCCATAAGATTCCTTCGCGTTGTGATGTTGAACGGACTATTTTTACCGAGTGCTGTAGGAGTGCTTGAGCTTTCCTTGGGATGTTTTGGGTAGGAAAGTTGTACAACAAGGTCAATACAGGGGAATTCGTTGGGAGATTCCGACTTTGAGGAAGAGAGGTTTTCTATGATGTTACACAACGGACATAGCTGACTCGTTGGTTTATTTTGCATGGAGTTGAAGCCAACGTTCAAAGCAACAGACTTTGTATCTATTACGACCAGCCGACTTGGCTTCGTATAATGCTTTATCTGCAGCTTCGATAAGACGAAGTTGCGGAATATTGCTTTGTGGAATCACCGTGCTGATACCGAGGCTGATAGTAAGGTTGTCACATGTTTGGGAAGACTGGTGCCTGATCGCGAGTTCGTCAATGGCTTTGAGCATACGCTCGGCGACATTCTGCGCACCAGCAGAGTCGGTTTCCGGCAATATGGCCGTGAATTCTTCACCGCCATATCGGGCAACAATATCAATTTCGCGTAACAGAGAATTTCGTAGAGTGCGAGCGACGCGTTCCAGGCAGTAATCGCCAGCAATATGTCCATATGTATCATTGTATCGTTTGAAGTGATCGATATCGGCGACGATCAGTGACAACGGTCTCTGGTTGCGGACGCCACGTTGCCATTCTCGAGTGAAAATTTCATCAAAGCTCCGTCGGTTAGGTAAGCCAGTAAGCGCATCCTGAGAGGAAAGGAGTCGGAGTCTCGCATTGGATTCTTCAAGTAATTGATGGAGTTCTTCCAATTCAACAAGCTTGGCATCAAGTTCTCGTGTTTTTTGTTCAAGCTGGAGACGCTGCTTGTGCATTTCAAGGAAAAATTTGACTTTTCCCTTCAAAATTTGAGGTTCAATTGGTTTAACAAGGTAGTCTACCGCGCCAGATTCATATCCTTTGAATACTTGACCGTCATCACGACGAGCGGCTGTGACAAAAATAATGGGAATATGCCGTGTTTTTTTGTTTCCACGCATGAGTTCGGCTATTTCGTAGCCATCCATGCCTGGCATGATAACGTCAAGGAGAACCAGAGCGAAGTCGTAATCCAGAATTTTGCTCAAGGCTTCGTTTCCTGATGCTGCCGAAACAACTTGCAGCTCCGGCATATTGAGCAAATCTTCCAGAAGTGCCTCAAGGGTAATGAGGTTTTCCGGACGATCATCAACAATAAGAATGGGCAGGGAGTTCATGCCTCGTCTCCGCCGACAAGCGTTGCAAGAAAACGCCCCATACGTGTAAGAGGAACAACAAAATCAGCATCAACGGCGTCTAATGCAGCTTTCGGCATGGTGTCAGCTTCAGCAGAATCGGGGGATTGGACAACAGTCAGGCCACCGAGCTCTTTTATTTTTTTGAGTCCTGCGGCACCATCATTATTGGCACCGGTCAAAATAACACCAATGACTTTTTCTTGGTATGCTTCGGCTGCGGTTTCAAAGAGTACATCAATGGACGGTCGGGAAAAATTGACGCGTTCATCCGCGGATAACGTCAAGGTGCGATCCGCCTCAACCATGAGATGGTAATTCGGTGGAGCCATATAGACGATTCCCGGCAATGCTTTCTCCTTGTCTTCGGCCTCTTTTACGACAAGATGCGTTTTTTTGTTGAGGTGCTTGACGAAAAAGTCATCTGCATCCGGACTCAAATGCTGTACAACGAGAACCGCGGCTGCGTAATCGGCTGGCAACTGCGGGAGGATGGTTTCCAAAGCCAAAAGTCCTCCAGATGAGACTCCGATAACCACCGCATTGTACTCTTTTGAAAGAAAGATTTGCATAATACTAGAGCTGCCGACGCTTCCGGTATATTTTTTCGCGTGGTGCTACAGGCTCGAAAGCCTCGACGAGATCAGTAAATGTTATGCTTTCTTTGGATCCAAGGCAAAGAAAACCTCCTGGACATAAACTCTCATGAAAGAGCTTGAGAACACGGTTTTGTAAATCTCGATTAAAGTAGATCAACACATTACGACAGAAAATAACGTTCATCTCTCCGAATACACCATCAGTCACCAGGTTATGCGAAGAGAATAGCACCTTGTCTTTCAAAGATTTCTTCAAGATTACATTTTCGTAATGCGCTGTATAATAGTCTGAAAAAGATTCTTTTCCTCCAGCCTTCTGATAATTGGACGTGTATTCGCGAATGGCGTCAGCAGGGTAGATCCCTTGTTTGGCTTTATCCAGGATAAGGCTGTTAAAGTCTGTAGCATAAATTTGAGCTCGGTCCTTGAGCCCTTCTTCTTCAAGCAAAATACACATGGAGTATACTTCTTGTCCGGCGGAGCATCCTGCATGCCACACTTTAAAGAAAGGATATGTCTCAAGATGAGGAACAATCGTTTCGCGTACGGCTTTATAGAACCATGGATCACGAAACATCTCCGTTACATTGATGGAAAGATCGAGTAACAATTCGTCGAAGAAAGATTCGTTGGTGATGACTTCATGCAACATTTGTCCGTAATTCTCAAATCCACTCAGTGCAAGACGATGTTCAAGTCTGCGTTTGGTATGGGCAGGAGAATATTGACTGAAATCATAGCCGTATTTCAGGTGAATGGCCTCTATGATGAGTTTGATCATGAGGCGCTCATTTTCCAGGTATTCGTTGTTGTGTTTCATTCGTACAACCATACACGCAACATGGAGAGGAGCTTTTCCGTATCAACCGGCTTGGCAAGGTAGTCGTTCGCTCCGGCTTCTATGCAAAGATTCCTGTCACCCTTCATGGCTTTGGCTGTCAATGCGATAATCGGTAATTTTTTGTGTTGGGGGTTTTTGCGAATTGCCCGCATGGCTTCGTATCCGTCCATGACGGGCATCATGATATCCATAAGGACAAGATTGATTTCCGGATGATCTTTCAGTTTATCAATACTTTCTTGTCCATTCCGCGCGACAATGACATTGAGATCTTTTTCTTCGAGTGCGTTGGACAACGCAAAAACATTCCGCATATCATCATCCACTACAAGGATTGTTTTATCCTTGAACATAGCGTCTTTATCGTGATTCATTTTGACGGGGCGCTGTTTTTCGCGAGGAAGATTCGACTCCACACGATGCAAGAACAACGCGGTCTCATCAAGCAGTCGTTCTGGAGATTTGACGCCTTTGACGATGATGGACTCAGCGTATTTCCGAAGTTCTGTATCTTGGTCGACGGAGAGTTCTCGCCCGGTATAGACAATGACAGGGATGTTGGTGCAATTTTCACATTGCTGAATTTTGTCGAGGAGTTCAAAGCCGGACATATCGTCCAGTCCGAGGTCGAGCACAATACAATCATATCGATGATCATTGAGTTCTTGGAGCGCTTCTTGTCCCGATGAAACCGTTGTTGTCTCCACATCGCCATTGCCGATAAGTTGCTTAATACTGTCCCGCTGAATAGGGTCATCTTCGATCACAAGCAATTTTCTCACCGGCTTGGTGATGATGCGTTCAATTTTGGAGAAGGCTTCTTGTATTTTTTCCATACTCACCGGTTTGGTCAAAAAGCCCACGGCTCCCATGCGCATGGCATCCATGGAGCTATCTGAAGCAGACATGAAGTGTACCGGGATATGGCGAAGGGAAGGATTATCCTTGAGCCGTTCCATAACGGTCCAGCCGTCTATGCCGGGAAGTCCGATATCCAAAATGATAGCACTTGGCTTGAAGTAATCGGCAAAATGCAACCCGGTTTCACCGTCTTCCGCAACAACGCATTTGAAACCACGTTCTCTGGCGAAATCACGCATGACCTGGGCAAACGTGCTATCGTCTTCAATGACAAGCAAGACACGGTCTTGATCTGTAATATTTTTCCGGTCGTCTTTCACGAGCTCCGAGTGTTCACGTTCTTCATCCTGCGGAGCACCGGCATCGTCTGGACTTGTTGTGTCGAGAGTTGGCTCCACACGACAGACGGGTCCATCTGTTTTTAGGGGGTTGTTCTCGTCCGTTGTTGGACGTGCGGAGACATCTCGCTTTATCGAGGGGGACTCGTCCAAGGAGATGAGGGATCGATGAGGTAAGATGACGGTGAAGGAGCTCCCCACGCCTTCTTCGCTTTCCAAATGAATGGTCCCACCGAGCAGTTTGACAAGTTCTCGAGATATCGACAAGCCAAGGCCGGTTCCGCCATACTTACGTCTTGTGCTTCCATCCACTTGCTGAAAGGCTTCGAATATTGCAGCCTGGTGTGATTTGGGAATGCCAATGCCCTGGTCCTTGACTTCGAAGGCAATCAGGTCGTCTCCTTCCAGGTCTATTTTTTCGAGCAGCTCTTTTGAAGGTGGGAAAATTTTCAGGGAGACCGAGCCTTCTGATGTGAATTTGAATGCATTATTTAAGAGATTTCGCAGAACCTGCTGGATGCGTAGCGTATCTGTGGAAATGGTCTCGGGAAGGTCGGGGGCTAACGAAATGTTGAAATCGATCCCCTTGTCTTGCGCCACATCACGGAAGACGCGCTGGAGGTCGTGGATAATCGTGGTTAGTGGCGTGTTTTCAATAACAAGTTCGACCTTTCCGGATTCCACTTTAGACAAATCGAGGATTTCATTGATGAGAGCGAGCAGATCGGCCCCTGAAGAATGTATTGCCTTGGCCGATTCCATTTGTTTATCGGTGAGATTTCCTTCTTTATTGTTGGAAAATAGTTGAGACAATATCAGAATGCTGTTGAGCGGTGTTCGGAGCTCATGCGACATATTGGCCAGAAATTCTGATTTATATTTGCTGGCGGCCGTCAGATCTTTTGCTTTCTGATTCAAATCGGATTTGGCTTTGACGAGCGCAGCATTTTTGTTCCGAATGGCCTCTTTTTGCTGTTCAAGGGCTTGAGTTCGTTGTTCAAGTTCTTCGTTTGTAACGCGCAATTCTTCCTGTTGAGCTTGCAAGCTGGATTGGGATTCTTTGAGTGCTCGGGTTTGTTCCTCAAGCTCCTCGTTTGTAACGCGCAATTCTTCCTGCTGCGCTTGGAGTTCGGCTTCGGACTCTTTGAGTGCCTGGGCCTGACGCTCAAGCTCCATATTGGAGCGCAACAGTTCATCTTGCTGGTCTTCGGATCGTTTGAGCAACGATTTGATCGTACGACGTGATTGCGCGATGTTGAAGAGGATAGCAATTGCTTCAATATTTCTTTCAATGAATCGTTTTTGCAGGGCGGTGAAGGCCCTATGCTTGCCAAGCATGAATACGCCGATAAGTTTATCGTCATATACCATGGGCATGGCTAAAAAATGGTTTGGCGTTTCTTCGCCTGAACCGTAATCAAGAACTGGAGCATCCTTGGGAGCCGTATTGTAGATCAGCATGGTGCGTTCTTGCGCCGCTTGCCCAATAAAGCCTTCTCCTATTTTGTATCGATGGCTTCCGTCATGCCGGTTGGCATAGGAAAAACCGGCAGTCAGCAGTAATATGCCATCGTCATGTATGTAGATCGCTCCGAGCTGTGCCTCAAGGTGTCTGGAAAGGACGGCAATGAAGCGCCGAGACAAATCTTGCAGGCCGTGTTCCCCGCGCATACTGTTGTCGAGCTCTTCTTTGCCGCGGCGAAGCCAATCATTTTCAAATAAGTTGGCAGCCATATGGTTGAGTGCTCGGGCCAAATCACCAAGTTCGTCTTTTTGATTCAGCTCAAGCGTTTCATTGAGCCGCCCCTCGGAGATCGCTTCAGCGAACGCGACACCGGCTCGGATGGGACGAATAAAATTTTTCGCAAAGAAATAGGCAAAAAGGATAATGCACAGAGCAAGAACGGCACTAAAAAGCAAGGTTTGGTTGACGATGTTTTGAATCGGGGCGATGATTTCACTTTGATTTATTTTGGAGACGAGAAACCAGTTGAGATCACCGAATGTGATTTTTTCATAAGCAACAATGACAAGTTGGCCTTGACTATCCGTGTACAACTCTTTCGGTTTCTGACCATTTGCGGCGTCAATCCAGTATGGTAAAGGGGAGATGCTTGTGCCGACAGTATGCGTATGTCGGGCACCCTGGGTGATATCACTTCGAAAAGCAAAAGTATGGGAATTTCTGAACCATCGAATCAAGTACGACTCGCCCGTTTGACCGAGCCCTTGATTTGAACTCATGATAGAATTGATGAAATCCGGGGTGATGGACACAATGAGCACGGCTTTGAGTGATTCAAGATCACCAAAAACGGGTTCACCTATAAAAGCGATTTGGGCTTGGTCTCGACCGAAAGGTTCAAAATCGACCAGGGATGACGTTTTGGTTTCAATAACATCGCGCCAGGCTTTCGCAAGACCACTATTTTTGAGTGGACCGTGGGCGAGGTTGGCGCCAAGACTTGGTCTGTCCGACGTGACGAATTGAACATCGCCTGTTTGTGGAGTAACGAGGTAAATGGAATGGAAATCGTAGGTTTGGCTCGTTACGTTGAGTGCTTTGACATATTTACCGAGAATCCCTTGGAATGCTTCGGATTCTTGCTCAAAAGCGGCTGCACCTTGAGTGGAACTACGCGTCATATACAGGCGCAAGGCTGCGCACAGACTATCGATACGCTGACTCTGTGCCAGCCCTTGTATATTCTTTATTCGTTCTTTAAACGCATTTTCGACTTCTTTTTTTCTGGTCTCCTGGATGCTGACGAGACGAGCAATAGACTCTTTTTTCATAGCCCGCATGGCCAACTCGCCCCCATAGAGACCAACGAGGGTCAATGGAATCAGGCCGATCAGGAGGAAAAAAAAAGTAATTTTCGGCTGGATACGTATGTTTCGTAAGCGCAGCTTGTGATTCATATGTGGCCTTTCTTGCCATCCTGGGGATATGGAGTTTGAGATATTGATTCAAGAGTCATAATGGTCTGGCCCTACAGTATTTTAAAATAAAAATCCATAAGATGAAGGCTGAGCATATGCAAAAAGCAAGATGAATCGTTGGCGATGTTGCCCTCTATGCTGCTTCATAAATGGCATGAAATGGTATCGGTAAATGCGTGAAATAAACATCGACGAAGTTATTGAAAAAGGAGATTTCATGTGTTTTCAGTATGATGTAGTGTTGTTTGATTTCGACGGTACATTGGCAGATAGTCAATACGCCATTGTGCATTGTATGGAGAAGTCCTTTGAGTCTCATGCCATACCGATCCCAGGGAAAGAGGAAATGACACGAAGCATCGGGTTGCCTATTCGTGAGACATTCATCAAATTAGGGCGCGGGGCTGTCTCTGAGAAAAAAGCAGAGGCCATGGCTACGACATATACTGAGCAATGGTACGGCGGGGGAAAGGATTTGGTTCAACTTTTCCCGAGAGCCTTTGAGAGCCTTCAGCAATTGGCGGACATGCCTATACGTGTCGGATTAGTAAGCAACAAGAAGCAACGCGGATTGGATGATGCTGTCTCCGTTTTTGGACTCGGAGCTTTGGTGGATATCGTTGTTGGAGCACAGGACGGACTTGCGCATAAACCTCATGCAAGTTTTTTTTCCGATGCTGTCAGGCCGTTATGCCAGGACGTTCCAACAGAACGTATTCTCATGGTCGGTGATGCTGAGCCCGATCTGCTTTTTGCCGCCAATGTTGGTATGCATGCATGTTGGGCGAGTTATGGGTATGGTCATCCGACACAATGCCGTCAGCTTCATCCCCATTTTACTATCGATGATATTGGGCAGATACCCGGCATCGTTTCGTCATAAAAGATGGAATCTAAACGTAGACAGCACGGAGAGGGGACAAGAGCCTCCTCGACAAAACGTCCGAAAACAGACGTTTTGTCGAGGAGGCTCTTGATATGGAGTGGGCATCCCCCATTGTTGAAGGTGCCTCTCACAAAAAAATGGTCACGAAGTCGCTTCAGCGCCAGTATGGCTCCATTTTAACGAGAAATCATAGCACGCAGGATATCGGCGCACCCCTCGGCGTTGTGGCTCATCGCATAGATCTTCTCGATAAAGTTGATTAATTGATAGCTATCTTTAAAGTCGCAATCTCTGTTGAGGAGTTCTGCGAGGAGTGTGTTATGTTGTTTCCAAACAGAGCGATGCTGCTTTCGCACAGTACGATATGATTCCTTGGTGCCGACACGGTCGTAACTTTTCCCTAAGACAAGATCAGTCGTATTGATTAACGAGGTTCTCAGCAAGGTAATCGTGGAGACAACGTCATCAATGAGGTCAATAATAGGTTTTTGTAGCGTTTCGGGAATGACTACAGGGCGCATCATCAGCCAATGCATGGCAAGTTGCCCTTCATCAAGAATATTATCCTGTCTGCTGGTGTAATTAAAAAAAAGCGTCTTATCGACAGGCATAAAGAGTCCGCGGGGTAAGTGGTTGCGGATACTGCGTTTTACCTTGTCAGCTTTTTCTTCCAACTTATCAATACGGCCGAACATTGCTTGAAGATCGCCGCATTCAGGGCCTTGAACGATATAGCATTCAAGTGCTTCTTCAACGAGTCGAGCACCTTCGTTGATTTGATCGAAATGATCAAGAAGTCCTAACATGGGGGATTGTTTGCTAAGAAGGCCAAAAAAAGGGATGCGCAAAGACATGGAATGAACCTCGCTTCATCGTTAATATCTGTCGCCTTGGAGAAAGCTAGCCGAGGAAAGACCATTTGAGAATTTGAAAAAATAGAATACTTGTCAAAGCCGCGATGGGCACGGTGATAACCCAGTATACAACTATTTTACCAAGTACACGGAAATCAACGGCTCCAAATCCTCGCGCAATACCAACTCCCACAACCGAACCCACTGCAGCATGTGTAGTGGAGACTGGTAAGCCCATATTTGAGGCAAGAAGTACTGTCGTTGCTGCGCCAAAATCGACGGCAAATCCGCGAGTATTGGTCAACACCGTTATTTTTTCTCCCACCGTTGCCATAACTTTATAACCAAGTATCGCGATACCGAGTGCAATGCCGATTCCCCCGAGAAAGAGCAGGAAGAGGGGAACTTCGGCTTTTTGGAAAAGTTGGCCTTCACGGGCGATGAGATAAATGGCTGCGACCGGGCCGATGGCGTTGGCGACATCATTAGCGCCTTGTGAGATGGCAACATAACATGAGGTGCCCACTTGCATCTTTTGGAATATTGTTTCCACGCCTTCCGGCCCTGATTCAGGGTCAGGAGCAATACGATGGATTGCCCACTTTCCAACCAACCAGACGCAAAGACTTATGCCAATGGCCATAAGGAGATTGGTCACTCCACTAAAGCCCAAGCCCTTGCCAAACGGAGTTTTATAAAAGAAGGAAAAGCAAACCAAGGCTGACGTCATTGCCATCCATATGGGAGCCCATTTGGTGGCTTGTGCAATGAAATGAGGCTTGTCGAAAATATATCGTCGGATATGCGAAAAAACGAGATAGGAGACAAGTCCCCCAAAAAAAGGGGAAATGATCCAAGACATGACAATGCCGGCCATTTTCCACCAGTTTACGACTTCGGGACCACCAGCTACAATACCAAAACCAAGAATGCTTCCCACAATGGAATGCGTCGATGAAACAGGCAAGGCCGTTAATGTCGCGGCGAGAACCCAAAGCGCAGCGGAAAGAAGCGCAGAGAACATGCCTATCATCATAATGGTAGGGTCTTGTATGCCTGCCGGATTGATAATCCCTTTGCTTATTGTTGAAGTGACATGAGCTCCGAGGAAGACTGCTCCGAGAAAATTGAGCACTCCGGCTATGAGCACGGCCTGTTTGATCGTGATAGCTTTGGCGCCAACTGCTGATGCCATGGAATTGGCAACATCATTGGCCCCGAGGTTAAAAGCCATAAGGAAGCCGGCGCAGATTGAAAGCACGATGAAAACATCGAAAATGGTCATTCGTATTTTCCTGGAGTTGCGTCCATTCGAAAAAAGTCCAGGTAAAAGCAAAGCCTTTACCTGTTCTGAAATTGGTCGTAATTCGGCTTGTCGCAAATGTATGGCGATTGTCACGAATGCGTGACGATTGTCACATGATTGTGACGACCCGGCCGCTTTACCTGGAGCGGCACGTTTTGTCAAAGTGAATGCGTTTCTCAAAGGAGAGGGAGAAATGACGAAATATTCTTTTCGAACGCAGACGTTTCTATTTTTTGCTGTCGTTCTTTTCGTGTCACAGGTTGTGCTGTTTACAACCTATAATAGTCTCATGAAAACCGATATCCGGGAAGAAGCCGGAACACGAGCCGTGCAGCGCCTGGAATTGGCACGGTGGTTTATCGAAAACAACACTGAACCAATGAGCATGCGTGACTTCAATATCTGGGCGAGGCAGCTTGCCAAGAAATTGCATTCTCGACTCACGTATATAGTCGATGGGACTGTGGTTGCGGACTCCGATGTTCCTGTTGAAGATGTTGAAAAACTGGAAGATCATAGTCACAGACCGGAAGTCATTGAAGCCGTACAGGATGGACATGGAATGAGCACACGCTATAGCTCCACACTGGGGAAGCGTCTCATCTATGTTGCCAGTCGTATGAAAAAAACATCAACACTGCCAGCGGGGATTCTCCGGTTGGCGATTCCAGAATCGCTCGTTGAGAGTCATCAAAGTGAAGTGACACGGAATTTCATCATTATTCTTGCTATTGCTTTAGTGTTAACTGGTGGAGTCAGCTTTTTTATTTCAGGGAATTTATCCCGCGCCATTCGTCGTCTTGCCGATTCTGCACGAGCTATTGGGCAAGGAGAATGGGATCGGCGTATTCATGTCGTTCCGGGGGTTGAATTTCAGCCTCTTGCAGAAGCTATCAATGTCATGGCGGAGAATATCACCGTAACATTTCATGATCTGCAGGAGAAAAGACTTCAGATCGAAGCCATGTTGAACGGTATGGCCGAAGGTGTTCTGGTCTTGGACGGACAAGGACGGATTCGGCATTGGAACAGTGCGCTGCAGTCCATCTTTCCGGATGTCGGGAGTCATGAGCATGTGACGGTACTTGAATTATCCATGAATCCTGAATTACATGCTGCCATTGAAGCGACGAAGCAGGGGGAGGCGCAGGAAAATCATATCCAGGTTTTTATCAACAATAAGTATCTTGATGTTTCCATTGAGAAATACAATGATCCATCGAAAGAATCCGGATTTGTCCTCGTTTTTCATGACATCACATATATACGGAAGCTCGAAGAGGTTCGACGAGACTTTGTGACCAATGTCTCCCACGAATTGCGTACCCCGATCACGTCGATTCAAGGGTATGCGGAGACGCTGCTGGATAACCCGCCATCTGACCCGGAGATTGCCGCCGATTTTCAGCGGCGAATTATGAAAAATGCTAGCCACATTTCTTCAATGGTCGATGACCTGCTTCGGCTCTCCCGAATCGAGAACGGGTCTGATAGTCGTGATCTTTATCCGGTCGACTTATATGACGTTGTGACGTTTTGTTTCGATGTCATTTCTCCTTTAGCAGAAAAGAACGAGGTCCAGTTAATAAGCCACTTGGAAGAAAACGAAGTGTGTGTGCTGGGTCACAAGAAGGGGTTGATCGAGATATTTACGAACTGCATTGAGAATGCGGTCAAATATATGGACAAGCCTGGGCATGTAACGATTTCTGCAGAACTTGGAGAATTGACAGCGTCCATTCGTATTGAAGACACCGGCCCAGGAATTCCTCGCGATCATTTGGAGCGTGTGTTTGAACGATTCTACCGGTGTGGCCGATCATGTCAGCAAAAATCAGGTTCCTCCGGATTAGGGCTTGCCATTACAAAGGGGTTGATTCGGCGGTTTGGAGGAATGATAGAAATTCAAAGTCCAGTTGGGACGACTGATCGAGGATGTGCCGTTCTGCTCACTTTGACGCGGGCTACTGTGTGTCCGAGTCCTCTGTCCGAGAACGTGGAGGCTCTGGTGGGCGGGCAAGACCGTAACAAGGTCTAAAAGCGGTTTGCACTATAAATATCATTTTAGATGATATTTCCGTTGACATCATCTTTTGAAACGGATAGTAACCAATGCTTCTTGGCTGAAGTTTTTTGTGCCGAGACGAAGTTGATTGAAAAATCAATTTCAAAGGGGGGGTGGCTTGCCAGCCCCATGTTCAGCGGATGCCGTCGTTGCATGTTGCACGTGTTGCATTTGCCTTTCCATCTATCTTGTTTAAGGAGCATTACATCTTATGGCGACGAGTATTTACGTGGGCAACCTGCCCTGGAGCACGACCGAGGACGAACTTTCTGACCTCTTTTCCCAGCACGGCGAGGTTATCTCGGCCAAAATCATCACCGACCGTGAAACGGGTCGCTCCAGAGGCTTCGCCTTCGTTGAAATGGAAAAGCCAGACGCCGATGAAGCCATCAATGCCCTGAGCGGTGTTGATTTCGGCGGCCGTATCCTGAAGGTGAACGAAGCCCAGCCGCGGGCTCCTCGTAACAACCGCTGGTAAGAGCCCGCTTTCTTACGTATACACTGAATAACAACGCCTGCTCCGCATCAGCGGAGCAGGCGTTTTTTCATCTTTATCGACAACCAAGGAGGCCATTTGTCTAAAGAAGAAGGAATCCAAGTCACTGGCACTGTTGAAGAAGCACTCCCTAACGCTATGTTCCGCGTCATTTTGGATAACGATCACCAAGTGTTGGCCCACATTTCCGGGAAAATGCGAAAATTTCGCATCCGCGTTATGCCCGGAGACAAAGTCACCGTTGAACTCAGCCCCTACGATCTCACCCGAGGCCGGATCACATTCCGACCGCGCTAAAGCGCATATCCGTTCTGCCTGGCAAGGCGTTCCGCCTGTTCGTTTTCGTTGTTGTATATATGGCCTTTGTGTGCCTGTTCTGAGGTGCTCCATGTGTGCGTCTTGATCATGGCAGGACAGAAAAACCTCCGTTGTGATGCGGAGGTTTTTTTGTGATACTTATTGCATAGCGTTGTCGTTTCTTGTCGATAACGAATCTCCATGACCAATCAAAATATGATGAGGATATGATGATGACAAAGAACACTTCTTTTGATGCTGTCGAGCACTTTAGCGAGAAGCATGCAAATATATATGATGATAAGATTCAAAAAGTGATTCTTGGTTATAAGCAAATGCACGAGTTGGCGTACTATATTTTGAAGGATAATCTGGAAAATCGTGCATCAATACTCATTTCTGGCATTGGTACAGGCCATGAAGCAATTACCTATGCAGAACCTCAGAAGGAATGGTCTATTTACGGGGTTGACCCGAGTGAAGAGATGGTGCGTAATGCACAGCAGAAAATACAACACAAAAGTTTATCGCAGCAAATTGACGTTTTTCACGGAACAGTAAATGATATTCAAAAAAACAATTTTGATGCCGCTACATCGATTCTTGTGATGCAGTTTTTAGAAGATAATGGAGATAAAGAAGCATATCTTTCTAATATATTTAATAAATTGAAAGTCGGCGCAAAATTCATTCTTATCGACATTGAAGGTGACAAGAACTCAGAAGAATATAGATTTCTGTTGTCGGCATGGAAGTGTCATCAATATAGTACACGAAATAATAAAGAGCAAATCGATAAAGATTTTGATCATGTGAGCTCAGATGTTCAATCTATTTCAGCAGAGAGAATTCACGAATTGCTCTATAAAGTTGGTTTTTCAAAAACTTATAAATTTTATAAATCATTGTTGTTTGGTGGATATGTTGCAGAGAAACTATAGTCACTTATTAAAGATTCAAAACAATGTTTAAAGTTGGTATATAGAATAAATAATGTACTCTGAAGAATGATGTGGAGTTTTTTGGCATTCAGCGATTGATCTTTCTGTTGTTCCTAATAATGTAAAAAGCTGTACATTCCAACGAATGTACAGCTTTTTGCAAATAAATCGATTAAAGTTATTTTAATAAGCGTTATTTCGACAACGCTCCGCGCAGCTTTTTAAGGTGCCCGCGTTCTTCTTCGATAATTTCCGCGATAAAGGCTTTTTCAGCTTCCGGCACGAGTTCACGCATTTCCATGAAAAAGAGGATCGTGTCTTTTTCAAACGCCATGGCCATGCGGATGGCTTCGTTTTTATCTTTGGCTTTTTCAGCCAAGCGTTGGGCCAAACCGGGAGTGAAGATTTGGTGCGAGTCAATGAGTGCGTTCAAATACTCAACGTATTCATTGCTAGTGCTCCAGGCAGGCAGTTCGATTTTGCCAAGGCGATCGAACAGTTGCTGGAACAGTTGTTCGTGCTTGGTTTCTTCACCCGCAAAATATTCAAAAAAATTGCGAGCATCAGGCTCTTGAGCATTCAATGCTGCCTGGCGGTAGAATTCCTGCCCGCGCCGTTCGATCTCAACGGCGAACTTGGCGATTTCATTGGCATGGAAAAAAGAGGCCATAGTGGTTCTCCCTTGCATCAACGCCGGATCGACCATAAACGGCCGATCCGGCGGAATCGTTTACAGCCTAGAGTTCGTTGGGCAGTTGCTTGAGTTGAGCGTAGGTGAAGACCGGGCCATCAACACAGACGTACTTGCCGCCAATGTTGCATCGACCACAGATGCCTACGCCGCACTTCATGCGTTTTTCCAATGTGGTAATGATCTGATCGTCTTCAAAGCCGAGTTTTTTCAAGGCTTGTAAAACAAACTTGATCATGATCGGCGGGCCACAGGTGATGGCCACCGTGTTTTCCTTTGACGGTTCCATTTCCAACAACACATTGGGAATAAGGCCAACAGCGTGTTCCCAGCCTTCGGCTTCGCGGTCGATGGTGAGGACCGTTTTCAGATCGTTACGACCGAGCCAGTCGGGAAGTTCGTATGAAAACGCCATATCCTGAGGCGATTTGGCACCATAGAGGAGCTGGATGTCGCCATAGTCATCGCGTTTGTCGAGCATGTACAGCAGCAGGGTGCGCAACGGAGCCATACCGATACCACCACCGACGAAGACAATGTTTTTGCCTTTGAGGTCATTGTACGGAAAGCAGTTGCCGAGCGGTGCGCGTACACCGACTTTGTCTCCAGCTTTCAGCGTGTGAAGCTTGGCAGTGTTCTCACCGGCGCGCATGACGCTGAACTGGAGGTAGTCCATACGGGTCGGAGGCGAGTTGATGACGAAGGTGGATTCCCCCGTGCCAAAAACCGACAACTGACCGACTTGCCCCGGCTCGAACTTGAAGTCTTTCATGACGGCATCAGGCAAAACAACGCGAAACGTCATGATGTTGTGTGTTTCCTGAATCGTCTCAATGACCGTACCGATAACAGGCAGGTACGGGTTTTGCTCGTTGCTCAAGTCAACGCTCATAGGATTCTCAGTCATTGGCGGCCTCCTGGCTCGGCTCCATGGCGCTGAGCACGATTTCGCGAATATCGACACTGACGGGGCAGCTCTTGATGCAGCGGCCACAACCGCAGCAGGAGATGTTTCCGTCATGAATGGTCGGGTAATAGCTGAACTTGTGTCCAACACGGTTTTTCAGCCGATGTGCTTTGGTTGGACGAGGGTTGTGCCCGCTCGCTTCCAGCGTGAACTGGAAGGACATACAGTTGTCCCAAGAGCGGATACGCGACCCACCCGAACCACAAATTTCATCGGTAATGGTGAAACAGTAGCAGGTCGGGCACAGGTACGTGCAGGCGCCGCAGCTGATACACTTGGAAGCCATCGCTTCCCAGAACGTCATGTCGTCGAAGCGTTCGAGCAGACGGGCCGGTGCCGTGCTGAGGTCCGGGGATTCGCCCAAAGCGTCTTTGCATTTTTGCACAACAGCTTTGGCTTCGTCCTCTTTCCCGGCATCGCTGGATACAGTGGCTTTGGCCAACAAGGCTTCGCCTTTTTCCGTGACAGCCTTGGCAAAATAGCCACCTGCAACCGGAGTCAGCAAAACATCGGAGCCTTCGGCATCATCGGGGCCACTGCCAACCCAATGGCAGAAGCAGGTCGTTTCCGGTTCGGAACACGCCATGGTGATGAAGGCCGTGTTTTGACGGTGGCGCAGATACGGTACGTCAGTCACGGTTTTGCCGTAGTAGACCCGATCGAAAGCAAGGAAGCCGCGAGCGCCACAAGGACGCGAACCGACAACAACGGTCGGCTTCGGAGCGGGTGCTTCGACCAACTCCAAATCAACTTTCCCCAAGTCTTCAGGGTCTTTTTTGTAGGTGTAGTTCATCAGCGGTTCGCTTTGTGGAAAAACCGACCGCTTCGGGGATGTCGTGGCATCGCGATCAAAGACCAGCGAAGCGCCTTTGACATACGGAGCAAATACGACCGAGTTGCCTTGGGCCTGCGGAGCAAGCACCTCATGATCGGCGCTGATGGCGTCAATCCAGGCTGCGAGGTCTTCTTGTTTAAGGTATCCGGACATCACCAGCCTCGCTCGTTAATATTGTCTTCTTCCACCTTGAAGGCGAGAAGTGGTGGTTTGGCCTCGAGATCGACTCCGGCCGTGTAGTCGAAGAGTTCCTTGAGTTCCTTGTTGATCTTGCGCTTGAAGGTCAAAATAGGAATATTGACCGGACAGGCGCGCTGGCATTCGCCGCATTCTGTGCAACGACCGGCCAGGTGGAACGCATGGATCATTTGGAAGAACAACTTTTCGCTGATGGCATCTTCCTGCGTGAGCCAGTGCGGGTCACGGCTTTGGGCGACGCAGTGGTCGCGGCATACACACATGGGGCACGCATTACGGCAGGCGTAGCAGCGAATGCAACGCTCCATTTCTTTGTTCCACATGGCGAACCGATCAGCCAGTGCCATGGATTCAATGGCGGCAACATCGGCGTATTCGTCGTTCTCAACGGTTGCCGGCAAGGGATCACCAAAGAAATGATCGCTTTCGATGGCGTTGTGATAGCGGCAAACAGTGCATTTGGGTGCCGCGACGTCCGCCACGGCCAGTTCGATCTTTTGACCGTCAATCGCGATGCGAACGGTCTTATCGTCGGCTTCAACCGACTCGATACGGCCCGGGTTCAGGCCTTTCTTTTCAATAGCGCTATTGATTTTGGAGATATCGACAACCCCCGAACAGGGCAGGCCGAAGATCACCACATCGTCGCGGTTGATAAGGTTTTCCTGTAAAAGTTCGATAACCGAACGGCTGTCACAGCCTTTCACGACAATACCGACCTTTTTGCCTTTAAGGCTAGGCAGGTACGTCGCCGGGTTATGAACGCACAAAGGATTGAAAATGAAGCTGTCGACGTCGGCTTCGGTGCGCATGAAATGCGGCGTGGCATGCAGGGGATCATAGCCCTGTTTCCAGCCGATGACGCAGTCGAGATCGGGCAACAGCTCCTTGATTTTGGCTTGCAAATCAAAGACGGTGCTCACGTTGAACTCCTTATGTCGGCGTTGACGCAATGGCGCTCACGCATACGTACAACCGCGGCCGCTACAGGGCGGAAGCGGCGGCCAGGGCTTCAGCCGAAGGCGTCAGCCTGGGCGCTTTCCCTAAACCGTGAATCTGGTCGGTGAAGGTCGAGACCACTTTTTGCCAACGCTGGCCTTCGGAAGCCGAAACCCACGTGTACTCGAAACGGGCAGGTTCGATTCCCACGATGGGGAGGAACCGTTTGAGCACTTCAAGACGACGACGGGCATAGAAGTTGCCCTCGGCGTAGTGACAGTCACGCGGGTGACATCCCGAAACAAGCACGCCGTCAGCGCCGGATAACAGCGTTTTGACGATGAATAGGGGATTGATGCGACCGGAGCACGGCAAGCGGATAATACGCAAGTCCGTAGGTTGGCTCATACGGCCGACACCGGCCGTATCGGCGCCACCATAGGAGCACCAGTTGCACAGGAAACCGACAATGCGCAGTTCTTTTCCTTCTAAGACCGACATAAGGCGTTCACCTCAGCAAGAATCTGGTTGTCTGTGAAATGCTCAAGCTGGATAGCTCCCTGTGGGCAAGTAACCGCACAGATACCGCAGCCTTGGCAGACGGTCTCAATGACTTCAGCCTTGGGCATACCGCGGAAGTCAACGAGCTTGACAGCACCAAACGGGCAGGTTTCTACGCACTTGCCGCAGCCGACACAGCGCTTGATTTCCACATGCGAAACCTGCGGGTCACTTTCCAACTTATCTTTGGAGAACAGCCCCAGCACTTTGGCTGCCGCAGCACTGCCTTGGGCAACAGACGACGGAATGTCTTTGGGCCCCTGACAAGCACCGGCGAGATAGACCCCGGCCGTGTTGGTTTCAACAGGCTTGAGTTTGGGGTGGCCTTCCATAAAGAAGCCATATTTATCGTAGGAGATGCGCAGCTTTTCGGCTAACTGAGGGGAACCTTTGGCCGCTTCGGCACCAACCGCAAGAACGACAAGGTCGGCTTCGATTTCAGCCGTCGTCCCCATGAGCGTATCCGCTCCGCGGACGATGTATTTTTCGCCTTTGGGGTAGACCATGGCAACACGACCACGAATGTAGCGGGCACCGTATTCTTCCATCGCCCGACGGGTAAACTCGTCGTACATTTTCCCCGGAGACCGAATGTCCATGTAGAAGACATAAGACTGAGAATCGGGGATGTGGTCTTTCGTCAGAATGGCCTGCTTGGCCGTGTACATGCAGCAAAAACCGGAGCAGTACGGCCGATCAACAGATTTGTCACGTGAGCCCACACATTGAATAAAGACGATATTTTTGGGTTCCTTGCCGTCGGAGGGACGCTTAATATGGCCACCCGTCGGACCGGAGGCCGACAAGAGGCGTTCGTACTGCAAGGACGTAATAACGTCAGGGTACTTTCCTGCGCCGTATTCCCCATAAACCGAATAATCGAACAGATCAAAGCCCGTGGCAACGACGACAGCGCCAACGTTCTCTGTAACGACTTCATCTTCCATCTCATATTTGATGGCTTTGGACGGGCAAACCTTGGCACACACACCGCACTTACCCTTAATCAATTTCGTACAGAACTCGGCATCAATAACGGCTTTCTTTGGGATAGCTTGGGGAAAGGGGATGTTGATAGCCGTCGTCACACCGACTTTTTCGTTGAAGTGGTCTGTGGATTTTTTGCTCGGACATTTTTCCATACACAGTCCGCAACCCGTACACAGCTCCCAATCGACATAGGTCGTTTTTTTCCGGATGTTTGCCTGAAAGTTTCCGACATATCCACTGATGGATTCAATTTCGGAGTAGGCATACAGCGTGATGTTCGGGTGCTGAGCCACATCGACCATGCGGGGGCCAAGAATACAGCTCGAACAGTCGACCGTTGGAAAGGTCTTGTCGAGTTTGGCCATTTTACCACCGATAGACGACGTCTTTTCCACAAGGATGACTTCAAGTCCGCCATCGGCACAGTCCAGCGCAGCCTGGATACCGGCGACACCGCCGCCGATGATCATGACGCGCTTATTGATATCAAACTGTTTGGGGATAAGAGGTCGGTCACGGCGTAATTTTTCAACAGCCATGCCAACGAGTTCGGCGGCCTTGTTCGTGTTGGCTTCCTTATCCTTGCCAATCCAGGAGACATGCTCGCGGATGTTGGCCATTTCGAACATATAGCGGTTGATACCGGCACGTTCGACAGCACGACGGAATGTTGCTTCGTGCATACGAGGAGTACAGGATGCGACAACCACACCGTCGAGTTCGTATTCTTTGACCGCGTCGATAATGCCTTGCTGTCCCGGTTCGGAACAAGCGTAGAGCGTATCGGTAGCGATGACGACATCCGGCAAGGCGCGAGCGGATTCGGCAACTTTGGCCGGATCAACCGCACCAGCGATATTGCTGCCGCAATGGCAGACGAAAACACCTATTTTCATGCAGTTTCCTCCCGGACCTTGGTGTTTTGCGCGCGCTCTTTTGCAGTTTCAAGGGCGTGATGCGGGTCGACGCACAGTTTGTCCAGACCAAGCGCTTCTTCCGGGAGGTCGAAAGCGAGTCCGAGAAGCTGGGTGTAGTAGAAGACCGGAATGCGATGCCGAGTGCCCAAAGCGGCATTGGCCTGATCTTGACGCAAATCTAAGTTCATCTGACACAGCGGGCAGGCTGTGACCAGGGCGTCCACCCCAAGGCCAGCGGCAGTATCAATGAGTTTCCCCGTCAATTTGGCGACGACGTCTTTTCTCGCCACACCAAGTGATGCTCCACAACATTCCACTTTCAAGGGGAATGGAATGACGGTAGCACCAGCCGCTTCCATCAATTTATCCATTGCGATGGGATGTTCCGGATCGTCGAACTCCATCACTTCTGGGGGCCTGTTCATAATACATCCATAATAACAGGCGACTTTGAGACCGGTCAGGGGCTTTTTGACATGCTCGGCAACAACGTCAGCACCAATATCTTCATACAGTGCCTGCAGAACCGACATGACTTCAGGTAATTCTGGCAACTGACCGTCAAGCAGAATTTCGACCTTTTTCTTGAACTCAGCATCTTTGACGTTTTTGCCAGCAGTCTTGAGGTTGGTCAGACAGCTTGGGCACGGCGTGGTAACGGTCGAGAGGCCAGCTTTAGCAGCAATCTTAAGGTTTCTCGCCGACAATGCCGTGGAAAAGCTATGGTCTACAGTATGGGCTGGAGTCGAGCCGCAGCAGCTCCAATCCGGGATATCCGTGAGCGTCATCCCCAGGGCCTTGCAAACGGCCCGAGTCGAGATGTCGTACTCCATGGAGGTACCCAGACCCGAGCAACCGGGGTAATAGGCATACGTGCGTGGGGAACTCATTTGGAGCTTTCCTCCATGAATCGGTCAAAAATCTTTTTGACTTCGTCTTTCCCTTTAATGTCATGAGGCTTGAACCCAATTTTTCCTTTGGGGAAGATCTTGGGTCCAAGGTCCATATCGGTCCAGAAGCGTCCTGTGCGCGTGACATACGTTGCCAGTGCGCCGAGTTCGAACACCCGACCGTGGGCCTTAACCGAGTCGAGGAAGGCGTCCCAGAAAACCTTGACGTTGCGTTCTCCAGCCAAACCGTGCCGTCTGGCTTGGTGACGCAAAACATCCATGATTTTTGCGACATCAATGTTATTGGGGCAGCGCGTCGTGCATGATTCGCACGTGGCGCAGAGCCAGATCGATTTGCACTTTAACAAGCGGTCTTTTTGACCAGCTTGGAGGAGTCGCATGATCTGACTGACCGGAATGTCGTAGGCAAACGTGTAGGGACAGCCGGCAGTGCAGTTACCGCACTGGTAACACAATGCTACGTTCTGCCCACTTTCACGTTCCACCTCGGCGACGAATGCATCGTCGCGAGTTTTGTCAAGAAAGACAACATCCATGGGGAATCACCGTTCATGTTACGGGTTCTACGGTCGCAAAACTTCTGCGCCGTCAAAAAAGGGGAGGATTTGTCGACTATGGGAGGAGAATACCGAATTGTTTCCCTAGAGTAAAGCGGGGTCGGCGCATGCACCGCTTCGGCGAGTGAAACTAATCTCAATGCCATTCAATCGCAACAAAAAAGACAAAAAAGACAATAATGAAAGTTATTGGGTAGGGAATACTCATTAGATTGTTGAAAAATTCACAATCAACAGGTTGCTCAGTACTTATTTTAGAAGAAATCTATATCTTTATAGGCATAAATAAAGGAGGAACAGATTGAATGTGCAAGTTGTACAACTCGAAAAAAGTTTACGACGCTGTTCATATTGAAACAATATCATAGACTAATATAAAAACGTACTTTATCCACGTTGACACTATTGAGTTCTTGCTATCTTTCGCGTTGTGAAATGCCAATCTGTAGTATCTTTCCGAAATAATTATAGTATCCTCTTGGATACAACGCATTGAGGTATGGATTTTGAGAGACGTCATTAGTATACAGAGCGTGATAAGATCAACTCCTTTTCTCGCAACGTTGAAAAAATGTGGCTATCGAGATTGCTGATCATGAGTCCGATTTTTATTGACAATATTGAATTGATTATAAGACTGGCTCTTTCTCTACGCTGAGGTCGTCAAACAGTTCTCCGGGGGTGGATAAATGAAGCGTTGTATTGCTTAGCTGCGGCGTGCTGTCGAATGGAGATCGTGATGCCCAATGTTTGTGGTTTTGTTTGTTTCCTGACATAATTATTAAGATTGTTGCTGCGGTCAGGAAGATGTACATGGAAATGGAGAATCTGATTCAAATTCATGCTAAAACTGTTCAATATGAACAGGCATTGGCCGGCTTTCATTGAGATTGGCATGGTAATGTATACGTCTTGTTCTTTGTCATGGATATCGTGATACCGTTTGGATTTATTAAATAAGGGAAAGCTTGGGGCGGAAGATAGTGGATTTTTTTTGCGTGTTGAGAGAGCGAGGTTACGCGCAATTTTTTACAAGCGACCGGTTCCATTTCGGGCTATGATCCGATCATGACATCTCGAAAGGCTTCGTCCGATACTTTTATTACCTATTATCGAGACCGTGATCTTCCTGGATTGGAAATCGCCATGTTCAATGCATTTACGCATTGTTATCCGCGGCATGTTCATGAACGGTACGCCATCGGGCTCATGCTCAGAGGAGGAAGTCATTGTCTTACCTCGTCTTTTGACGAATATTTGGTTGGTCCAGGAGACATTGCATTGCTGCATCCCGGTCGAGTGCACACCGGAACGCCGGTCGAGCAGTCGGTGCCGAGCTATATTATGTTTTATATGGAAACTGCACATATGCAGGCTGCTGCGCAAGAGTTTATGCAAAATTCCACTGCGGACGTCGTTTTTCCTCGTATGGTGGTCTCTCGACCGGATGTCAAACAGACGTTGATGCGTCTTTATAGGGCGGTGCGTTTTAAGGAAGATCGTCTCGTTAAGCAAAGCGTCGAAGCGCAGGCTATGGAAGCGCTTTTTGACTGTGCCGCGCTTTCACCAAAACATTCACAATTTGACAATGAACCCCGCGCTATCAAACTGGTGCGCGAATATCTCCATGATCATATCGGTGAACATGTCACCTTAGAGGATCTTTCGGAAATGGTTGGATTGAGTAGGCACCATTTGTTGCGGGTTTTTTCAAAAAATACTGGCGTTTCTCCTCATCAATACCATGTACAATTGCGTATCGAACATGCTCGAAGGTTGTTTCAACGCGGCCTTTCTATTGCCGACGTTGCGTATGAAACTGGCTTTGTCGACCAGAGCCATTTCACCAAGGCTTTTAAAAAAGTTATTGGCGTAACACCGGGACAGTATCTTTCCTACTGAAGAAAGAGCAATTTTTTACCACACTATTCTCCAATACCGACATCTTCTTTCTGAGTATCAAGCAGAAAAACAGAGAGGAGGATGTCATGTCAGAACCGTTAGCGCGCAGAGTTTTTATTCACCCATTATTGGAACATGTGGGGAAACACCGCAATGTGCTCCCTGGCGTGGCCGTACTCGTGGCCGTTGCGTTATGGGGTGCTTCCTTTGCCGCCATGAAGGTGGCAATCACGGCGTTGAATCCTATGACGGTCATGTGGGCTCGTATGGCCATCGCTTTGCTTTGTCTTCTCCCGTTCCTTCCAAAACTCGCTCCTTGGCGTATCCCCAGGAAGGATATAAAGTGGGTTGCATTGCTGGTTGTTCTTCAACCATGTCTCTATTTTCTCCTCGAATCCCATGCGCTGCAATATACAACCTCAGCCCAGGCTGGTGTCGTTTCCGCAATTTTGCCACTGCTCGCTGCCTTTGGTGCATGGCTCGCGTTTTCGGAGCGATTGACCAGAATAATGATCTTAGGTCTTTTTGTATCTCTGATGGGAGTTGCCTGGCTGACGTTCGCGACTCAGGAAGAAAGGACGGCAACATTTCCTTTATTAGGCAATACCCTTGAATTTGCTGCGATGGTATGCGCCGCTGGATATATGCTTGTCATAAAAAAATTGAGTTTCACCATGAGTTCCTGGGCATTGACATCTTTACAAATCATTGCCGGTTTCATCTTTTTTTCTCCTGGAGCATTTGATGTTCAGAGCTTGAATACACTACGCGACCCACTCTTCCTTGCCGTAGTTTTGTTTCTTGGGTCTTGTGTTACTCTTGGTGCATTTGGTTGTTATAATTGGGCCATAAGTCACATGCCGGCAGCACGCGCTGCATCTGCAATAAATCTTATTCCCGTCGTTGCGGCAGGAGTAGGATGTTTTTTTCTCCATGAAGATTTATCTCTTGCCGTGTGTATTGGCGGAGTGTGTGTCGTGATCGGCGTGTTCTTGAGCCAATATAGTCTGTTGAAATTCGAATCATGAAGAAAATGTATGTTGCCTACAGAGGTTCCATTGTGGCAGTATGTTTGTAAGTTGCGAGTAGAATATGATTTGAAGAGGTACAATTTTTTTTATTGTTTTATTTTATGTGATACGTGGTGATTGCGTCGTATGAAGTCATTTCTTTACAATGGAGAATCTATGTATTGGGCAACAGAGAAGGAGTGTTGTTGATACGCTATTCCTTTGAGCTTGTCCTTTGATAAGCCACATATCGTCTTGACCTAAGTACTGGAGGAATATACATAAAAAGCGTCTTCACATTATGCAGCCTGTATGCATGGAGGATAGTGACTGTTCACTTCGTACAGTCATCATTTTGACAAAGAGACGCAGACGTTCATGACTCATCCCCATGAATTTTATCGTTTTTTGCTGGACACCTCACTTCATTGGGAACTCTTTGAAGACACCTCTGGGACCATTGTATATTGTTCTTCGGCCTGTGTAGAATACACAGGATATACGCCGGAACGATTTTTGAAAGATTCCCAATTTCTTGAATGTTTGATCCATAAAGATCACCAGGAAGCCTACGGCCGATATAAAGAAGCCGTTCTTTCAGGGACGTCATCGGAAGAACTCATTGTTCAGATGAAACGTGTCGACGGTTCCGTTATTTCGCTAGAATTCACTGGGCGCCGTGTTCAGCAAGGAGACCAAGCGATCACAGGTGTTCGTACGACGGTTCGTCGTGTGCAATGTGAAGAATTGTCTTCCGGTTCGTCATGTATTGATATGGAGCATGATCCATTAACAGGACTTTTTAATCGGAAAGGCATTCTCGAGCGTCTGGGAACACTCCTTACGCATGCAGAGCAAAATAAAAATTTCAGTTATGCTGTCATATACCTGGATATTGATCGCCTAAAGAAAGTCAACGATGCGCTTGGTCCGTCCTATGGAGATGAGCTCATCCGGCAAGTCGGTCAGCGTTTGTCTTGCTCGTCTTGCGATGCAACGTGGCTTGGTCGACTCAATGGCGATGAGTTTCTTGTTTTATTACAAGATATCAATGCGGCAGGAGTTATGCGTCGCGTCAAAGAACTCAAAGCGCACTTGGCCCAGCCGTTTATTTTATCTGATCATGAAGTCTCCATTACGGCCAGCATTGGCATTGTACTGAGTCCGGCTTTGTATCAGCGTCCGGAAGATTTGTTACGAAATGCCAATATTGCCATGCGGCGAGCGAAACTGACTCGCCACCGTTTCAAGGTGTTCAATTCAAGGCTACTTGAAGAGTCCGTGAAAACAATGGAGATTGAGGTAGGTCTGAATCAAGGATTGGCTCGTGGTGAGTTCTTTTTGCAATATCAACCTATTATCTCACTTGAAAAAGAAATTCTGACTGGGCTTGAAGCCCTCATTCGTTGGCGCCATCCCAAATGGGGAGTGATATCGCCGACGGAATTTTTGCCTGTGGCCGAAGCAACGGATTTTATTGTTCCTCTCGGTAACTGGGTTCTCAAGCAAGCATGTAGCGATCTCGTTAAGCTCAAAGCAACCCGTTCGGATATGCAGGAGCTGTCAATCAGCGTTAATCTGTCTGCTCGGCAGCTTGCTCAATATGATCTTGTTGACCAGGTTGAAAAAGCACTGGCGGAATCCGGTCTTGAACCGCAGTATCTTAAACTTGAAATTACCGAAACCGTTGCGATGGAAAATCCTCATCTCACGGCTCAGCGGCTTCATATGTTGAAAGCCAAAGGAGTTCGAATTAGCATTGACGATTTCGGTACAGGATATTCTTCTTTAAGCTATCTCCAGCTCCTTCCGTTGGACAGTCTCAAAGTCGATCGATCATTTGTCAGTCGCATGCATGATAATCCAGACAAACGAAAGATTGTGCGATCGGTCATCAATCTTGCGCATAATCTCCATCTTGATGTTGTTGCAGAAGGAGTGGAGGTGGCCGAACAATGGTCCATGCTCAAAGTGTTAGATTGCGAGGATGGCCAGGGCTTTTATATGTCGAAACCTTTGGGACTCGATAAAGTTGCGGACCTTGATGTGGTCGGAATCATCAAACGTTGAACATGGTGAATAACGCGGGAGAAGAGAGTGCAACCCAATGTCAGCATGCCCCTTGCCATTGCGTTTCTCGGCGATAGCCTGACCCAAGGATGGGGACAGTTGCCGCATGAAGCCTTTCCCGCCCGATTGCAAGCCATGCTTAATCAGGCCGGAGAGACTGTTCGGGTTTCAAACTTCGGCATTTCCGGAGATACAACGGCGGACGCGTTGTCCAGATTGCCTCTTGTTCTTGCGAGCAAGCCGGATATTGTTGTCGTTGCGCTCGGAATAAACGACGCATATCAGGGGATAGCGGTTGAAGTTGCTACCGCTAATCTTGTCGAAATTTGTACACACGTTGTTGATACGCATGCGAATCTTATTCTTGTTGGAGCCTTTGCCCCGTTAAACCATGGAAATATGCAGCGCGAGGCGTATCGAACGATGTATTCGCAATTGGCGGAGCAATTCAATGCGGTACTTATGCCGGATATTCTTGAAAGTGTCGCCGGGAATCCTGACCTGACACATCCCGATGGCGTTCATCCCAATGCTTTGGGGTACGAACGCATTGCTCTTCGCTTTTTTCCCCTTGTCAGCGATGTCGCTTCGAAACGTCGCAAACCTACCTGAGGTTGTGAGTTCTATGGTTGCGTTGCCCTCGTCATGTTCGTGCGATTCTGCATTGCATGTGAGAGCCGTTGTCTGGTCCATTCTTCTTATGGCCGATCGTGTTAGGCATTATCGGTATAAGGCCCATGATGAGCCGGGGTGGTGGGTATTGGCCCTCGGTGATTCATTTGAGGGGAAGTCGTTTTCAGAACGTGATCATCTCCGAGAACAACTCAGAAAAAACCTTGAACGTAACGGTATTGCCAGGAATGAGCTTGTTTGGGTCTGGGATGAAACAGAGCGGGCTCAACTCGTTTTACTCACGTATGCTGATTATGGTGAAGCCTGTAAGGCTTTAGAATTACTTTCTTTCGATGGCGTTTCACTGTGTGTTGCTTTAGAACAAATCGAAGAATGATTGTTGAACCGTTTCGTGTCCTTTGTTGTTTTTCCTTTCCTGATTGACGTACTGCCTTTCCTGTATTTTGTCGTTTCTCATTTGACAATTCCATTTCGTGGGCTATTTTCCATATGTTGAATTAAAGTGATGCCGACACAAAAAAGGAAGGCCTTCATGCGTAGAGTCGCTTGGACGTTAGCAAGCATTTTGGCGTTAACAATAACCTTCGTCATATCGGCTGCGTGTAGTCAAAACGGATCGGAGAAATCCATGGAGCAAACGAAAGCAGGTCACCTTGAAACTGCCACCCTTGCAGGGGGATGTTTCTGGTGTGTGGAAGCCGCATTGGAAAAAGTGCCGGGAGTTGTCGACGTTGTTTCAGGGTATGCTGGTGGAACGGCAAAAAATCCTACTTATCAGCAGGTGTCTTCAGGGCAAACCGATTATGTTGAAGCGGTTCAAGTTCGGTTCGACCCATCAAAAACGTCTTACGAGAAAATCTTGGATGCGTTCTGGCATCAAATCGACCCCACGGATGGAGGCGGTCAGTTTGCCGACAGGGGATCGCAATATAAAACCGCAGTTTTTTATCATACTGACGACCAAAAGCGGGTTGCCGAGAAGAGTAAAGCCGAATTGGCCGCTTCGGGACGGTTTCATAAAACGTTGGTAACCCCAATTAAACCGTTCACAACATTCTATCCTGCTGAGACCTATCATCAAGATTACTATAAGAAAGATCCTGAACGATATTCCTCCTATCGGGAGTTGTCTGGCCGTGGTCCATATCTGCGGCAAGTGTGGGGGACAGAGACGAAAAAGGATACCCACTATACCAAGCCCAGCGATGCGGAGCTGAAAAAAACACTGACACCACTTCAGTATTCGGTGACGCAGAAAGAAGGAACGGAACCGGCTTTTCAAAACGAGTATTTCGACAATAAGAAGCCGGGGATTTATGTTGATATCGTTTCGGGCGAACCACTGTTCAGCTCAACGGACAAGTTTAAGTCGGGGACAGGGTGGCCGAGCTTCACCAAGCCGCTTGTTGAGGAAAATATTGTTGAAAAAAGTGACAACAGCCTGTTCATGACTCGCATTGAGGTGCGAAGCAAACACGCGGATTCCCATCTCGGTCACGTCTTTCCGGATGGCCCGCAACCGACAGGACTCCGTTATTGTATCAATTCAGCTTCTTTGCGGTTCATTCCTAAGGAAGACATGAGCAAAGAAGGGTATGGAGAATACCTGTCTGTGTTCGAATAATCTTATGTGTTATCTTTGGCGAGATATGAAAAGGACACGTATATGTATTTCCCATAAGTCAAAGAACAAGTAATCTCCCCCATACTTGATGCAGAAAGCCGCCTGTTTCGTACGAAGCAGGCGGCTTTCTGCATCTTATGATGTGTGGAATTTGGCGTTCCAATATTTGGCCTCAGGATGGATATGAAGCAGACCAAGCTCTTGGCCAATTTCATAGATGAGAACAATCGTAAAAATCGCAATAAGAAGCCAACCGAGTTTTTTTAGCATCCCTGTTTGATATTTCACGAGAAGAAATCCGGGGAGAATACCGAAAATGACATCAATGCCAACGCCACCGACGAGGCCAATGGCATCTAAAAAGACATTGGGAAATGCAATGGCAACAATGAGCGGTGGAATAAAGGTAATGGCCCGAGCCAGCCAAATATTTGATGAACGAAGATAGGTCGTGGACAGGTCTCGTACGAAGCTGGTTAATGCCGTACCGTTCGCCATATATGCAGCGCACATGGCCAATAGAGCGAACACCAATGAACACGTCATGAAGCCGGGCGTTTTGATGATGGCTTCAAGCGGAACTGTTGCAGGAAGGTTGTGTTCAAACGCGTTTAAGATTGTATTTTGGTCTGGACCGTCAAGGGGTAAGGCTGCAATGACGACGACAACCCAGATAAGATTCATGATAAGTCCAATAAAAGTACCTAGAAAAAACGATGTGCGAATTGCTTTCTGGTCATAATTCATCGTACGACAGATAGACGGAATGATATTATGAAAATGGAATGCCGTGACAACAATGGGTAACGAGGCGGGAAGGTAGTGCCAATCTGTATATGTAAGTCGAGTGGTGTCCATGTTTTTGGCAGCCATGATAACGAGGCCACCGAACGTGAGCCACATGAGAATCATAATGACGGCATTGCCTTTTTGCATGAGTGCCATGCCGAAGAGTGTGAGAAAGGTGGCAATGACAAAAAATGAAACCATAAGAGCATCTTGTGGGACTTCTTCGGCGAACAAACTTTGAAGGACATCGGCTGCGCCGCTGATATATGCGACAAGGAGTCCGTAGAGAATGATCATATTGGCGACGACGGTCACCCATTTGCCGGCAGAACCCAATTCATGTTGAAAGAATGTGGGAAGATCGGCGGTCTCACTTTGGGTCAGACTTTTTTGGCTGGCAAGAATACACGCCGTTGTCAGCATACAGGCCCACATCACCACAATTCCGACAAACGAGGGTACCGCGCCGGAGAGACCGGTTTTGATGGGGAGAGCCAGAATGCCCGCACCAAGCATATTGCCGGTTACGACGAAGGACATGGACAATATCACGCTGAGGGAAGTCTTGTTCATGTACAGCCCCTTTCTCAGCAGTTGACCAGACTGACGGCAAGACCACCCAGCGAGGTTTCTTTGTATTTTTTATTCATGTCGCGTCCACTTTCGGCCATGGCTTGAATGACGGCATCCAACGGCACTTTGTGATAGGCTGGTTTCTCAATTTTAGCGATGAGATAGGCGTTGTAGGCTTTAATGGCCCCCATGGCGTTGCGTTCTATGCAAGGAACTTGGACATATCCCATCACCGGATCGCAGGTCATGCCAAGGTGATGTTCCAATGCTGTGGCGGCGGCATGATCACACAGTCGGGGATGAAGATTCGAGGCACTGACGAGCATGGCTGCGGCCATGGCGCTGGCGACACCGATTTCTCCCTGACATCCGACTTCGGCGCCCGCAATGCTCGCATTGTGTTTGCACAAAAAACCGATGGCAGTGGCCGCCAAGAGACCACGTCGAATAGAGTCGTCGGATACGTTTAAATTGTTTTGTAAAGCATACAACACACCGGGGACGACTCCTGCAGCACCACAGGTCGGTGCCGTGACAATACAGTGCCCTCGTGCGTTTTCTTCTGAAGCGGCCAGAGCATACGCATTGAGCCCAACCATAAAGTCGTCTTGACCGCAAGAGTTCTGAGTTTTGGAGGCGTAAAGCGTCGCGGCCAAGCTATGTACCTGAAGAGGGCCAGGCAAGAGGCCGTCACTAGAGAGGCCTGTTTTTACCGCATTGATCATGACATCGCGAATCATATCGAGTTTGGCTTCAATGTCCTTGACACTTGAGCCGGAAATTGCCGCTTCGTTTTCAAGCATGGCTTGATGGAGAGAAATATCTTTAGCTGCGAGTAATGCTTGGAACTCGGCCATGGTGCTATATGCGTGAATTGGAGTACCACGCTGAGGAGGTTGCCAACCTTTCCACTGAATGAATCCCCCTCCGACAGAATAGTATTCGCGTTCGAAAACAACCTGCTGATCTTCATCCAGAAGGTCGATGACAAGTGTATTGCTGAAGGGAAAATTGGTTTCGATATCACTGAAGATGACATCGGAAACGGCAAAGGTCAGTGTTTTGCCTGGCAAGGTGATGTCGAATTTCTTGGTCGGATGAGCGGCGAGTTCATCGAGAAACAGCGCGCTACAACTTTCGGGTGGCGTTCCGAGAAGACCGGCTGTAACAGCTCGATCTGTTCCATGTCCTTTCCCTGTGGCACTCAAACTTCCGAACAGACGAACGCGGAGCGAGTACGCTTTGCTGGCAGCTTCCGGCGGAACAATATGAAGAAAATCCAGACCGGCACGCATAGGGCCAATGGTATGGGAGCTCGAAGGACCGGGACCGACTTTCAGCATATCGAAGATGGAAAGAGTAATGGCCGTCATACGCTATTCCTTGCTGGTGATTCGTTTTCAAAGAGAAAATTTGTCTGCCGAAACCTCCCGTCGGAAAGCGTTCTCCTTGTTAGAAATTATCGTAAAAATGAAAAAATACCTGGACCGAAAAGGATATACAACATGGCGCCAAGGCAGAGAAAAGGACCAAATGGAATTGGAGTCCGGGATTTGTTTTTTTTGCCAATAAGGAAAAACGGGCTGACGAGAAGGGCGCTGAGGCTGGCGTACAGCACGCTGAATGGCAATCCAACAAGTTGAACGAGAGCGCCGATGGATACCATCAATTTCACGTCACCGAGACCAAGTCCGTCAAAGCCGCGGGACAGGCGATACAGAAGATTGAGCAGGTAAAATAATCCAGCTCCGGCAACGGCTGCTGCTCCTGACAAGACGGGGCTGGCGTCGAGGATGAACACACTTCCGAGATAGGCAATGACGGCGGCGGGATAGGTGATGATATCGGGAAGAATAAAGCTATCGAGATCAATGAATGAAGCGACAAGATACATGCCCCCGATAACCATAAAGAGGAGATATGCCAAACTCGGACCGAACGTGATTGCTAAAGCATACGACCAGAGTCCGGAAAGGGCCTCAAGAATAGGGTAACGCCACCGTATGGATGCCTTGCAATAACGGCACCGTCCAGCAAGGAAGAGAAAAGAGATAATGGGAATATTCTCGTACCAGGCAAGGGGATGATCGCATTGTGGACAATGTGATCCAGGAAAGACAATGGATTGTTCGGTAAGGTAGCGATGAACACAGACATTGTAAAAACTGCCAAGGACAAGCCCTAGCACAATGGCGAGAAACGGGAATACCTGAGCATACGCATTGAAATCAAAAGACATGGAGACTCACTCGGACTGAATTCTGTTGGAGAACGACACACTTTCTTTTGAAAAGTGTATGCCGGAACATGAAGATTTCTCAAGAAAAAAGGTGCGATTGTGCAGGATATTATCCGACGTGGCTCAGTCTATCGGTGCAGAATGGGGTGTTGTGTACGATTTCGATGGGAGTAATGCGACCGTGTTCTTGGCGCCATGCTTCCGGAGCGCGTGGGGTAATTTCAGGCGTGAATTCTCGGCGTTGGATTGCTGTAATCATGTCCGCACGGCTGGAGATGGGGAGAGGAAAATGCGTGATAACACGTCCGAGTTCTTCGAGGGTGTGGGCATCACTCCCGCCCGTTGCGGCGATGCCGTTTTGGGTGAGCCATGATCGCGCCTGGAGGTTGGCATGCGGTGTATTGCGGCCATTGACGGATTCACCGGCATGCGGCAAACCTTCGCGTCCAATGGCGTCGGCACAACTACGACCGGGGCGAAATGGATGTGCCACGATGGCAGCTCCGCCGGTGGCATTGACATGGTCGAAGATGGTTCGAGCAGGTAACCCTGGAGTGAGATTCTCATACGGACCGAAAAGCAGTATATCGCCTTCGGGGGTTTCGTACTCCATGCCGATAATGATGCACAGCCCGTCAGCTTGTATCCCTTCAACAACATGGTGTCCTATCGCCATAGTGTCATGGTCGGTCAGACACACCCCGTCAAGCCCGAACGCTCTGGCATGAGACAGGATGTCATCAAGCTTGAGGGTGCTACACGAGGAAATGGTGGTGTGAACATGAAGATCGAATCGCATCATTGTTTTTTATAAGATTTTAGTAGAATATGGCAAATAGCGTTACTCTATGTGTTTGTTTTGTTTGAATTGAATTTCATGATGATTGGCCGCAACGTACGGCTTTTGGAGTGACATGGCACGGAAATGCATTCTCATTGTCCTTGATGGACTTGGTGACCGATCGTATCCCGAGTTTGCCGGAAAGACACCACTTGAGGCAGCTCACACGCCAACGCTAGACGAGTTCGCTCGACGTGGCGCGAATGGACTGTTTCATGCTGGTCACGTCGGAACACCATTTTCAAGTGAAAACGCGCATTTTCCATTGTTTGGCTATGATCAATGTGATTTTCCCGGCCGTGGAGCTTTGGAAGCGTTGGGCGCGGGAGTGGATTTGGCGGCCGATGATGTGGCGTTGTTGGCGCATTTTGTCTGTTTGCATGAGCGTCCGGAAGGTGTTCTCTTGGAGCAGGACGATCCCAAAGCAGAAGACATCTTTTATGCGCGGTTGGCATCCCAACTTGAACCTTTTCATCATGACGGCATGACGGCATCCTTTCATCGTACAAAGGGTCGATTCGGCATTATCCAGTTGAGCGGGAAACCCAGCGTGCACATAACGGATACCAACCCTATGGTGGATGGACGTTTTGTGAGCGATATTCAACCATGGGCCGGCTTGGACCCTGAGGAGGCGCGGATTGCCCACCAGACCGCTGAATGTGTCCGGGAGTATCTGACGTACATTCACCACGCATTGCGTGATGTGCCGGAGAATATCATGCGGACCGAGTCCGGCTTGCCACCTGTTAACGGTATGGTGACCCAACGAGCGGGCCGGTTGAAAACGGTCATGCCGTTTTCCCATCGATTTGGTTTGCGGGGAGGACTCATTGCCTCCGGGAGCATGTACCGTGGCATGGGGAAGTATCTCGGCATGCAGGTCTTGGATCAGATTCAGGACCATGATCCAGAAGTCGAGCTTGCTGGACGTCTGCAATTGGCTGCCTCGCTCTTAGACGACTTTGACTTTCTTCATGTCCATACCAAAGCACCGGATCAAGCCGCGCATCGCAAAGATCCTCTATGCAAAAAAAACGTCATTGAGGCTTTGGATAAAGCCATTGGGCGATCGGCTGGCGCACTTGTCGACAATCCGGACGTGCTTGTTATCGTCACAGCAGATCACTCGACGCCGAGTCGAGGCCCACTTATTCATAGTGGAGAACCAACACCGGTGGTGATGTTGGGAGAAGGGGTGCGTTGCGACAGAGTCAAACGATTCAGCGAGATTGATTCCGCTGCTGGGGTATTGGGACTTGTCCGCGGAACCGAATTGTTCCATCTTGTTCTCAATCATCTTGAATGTGCCACGTTGACCGGAATACGAGATACGCCGGAAGCGGTGTTGTTTTGGCCTGGACGGTATCAGCCGTTTCGATTCAGCACACGTGGCGATTCATGATAACGCGATATACAATGGGTATTTATCTTCACACATAACAGGAGTGGAATCATTCATGCGGTCTCAATCCGGGGCCAGCGGAGACACCGTATATCGACTCGGTGTCATTCATGGCCGATTCCAGGTGTTTCATAACGATCACTTACGCTATGTGTTAGCGGGAAAGCAGCTTTGCGATCATCTTGTGGTGGGCATTACGAATCCTGATCCCGGGTTGACGGGACATGATACAGCCGACCCCAAACGAAGCCGGGCCGAATCCAACCCGTTAACATATTATGAGCGGCAATGGCTTGTACGTGTTTCTCTGCTTGAAGCTGGAGTCAATGGCAATGCGTTCACGGTGACACCATTTCCCGTCAACTCCCCTGAACTCTATTTGTATTACGTTCCGTTGGATGCCGTCTTTTTTCTGACAATCTATGATGATTGGGGGCGGAGAAAGCGAGAACTCTTTACATCTCTTGGGCTTGATATTCATGTTTTGTGGGAATGTTCTCCTCAAGACAAAGGACTCAGTGGGACAGATGTCCGTCGGGCTATGGCCGAAGGAAACGATTGGGAGTCTCAAGTCCCGGCCGCAGCAGTGTCCTTATTACGTCAGTGGAAGATACCTGAACGTTTAGCAGGATTATCCATCGTATGACAGCGTCCGTATTATACTTTGCATACGGGTCAAATCTTGATGAAACCGACCTTCGAGCATGGTGTGGCCGAAATGGGGTGGAGTACCCTCTGGGGAAATCACATGGTCGGGCATGGCTGCCGGACATGGAGTGCATTTTTGATCTGTATTCAAAAGCGCGTCAGGGCGGTGTCCTCGATATACACCGGAGAGTTGGGCAATGTGTGCCGGGCGCACTTTTCGAAGTCGATGTGTCCGGGTTGGCTGTCTTGGACCGGAAGGAGAATGCACCTGTTTCGTATCAACGTCTTCCCGTCAATGTGCTGTTACCAGACGGGAGATGTGTTGCCGCGGTAACGTATCAAGGCGTCACCCCGCAAACCGAGTATATTGAGCCACATGGTGAATATGTGGAAATCGTTCGGCGTGGCCTTGTGGCATACGATCACAGTACGGTTCAATTGCTGGCGAGTGTCCGCGGAACTTGTCCTGATATCCATGTGGACAGACTTTTTGTGTATGGCACGCTGATGCATGCGGAAGTGCGTTTTCCTCTGCTGAAACACGTTGGTGCGCATATGTGCTCCAACGCGACAACAGGCGGACAGCTCTTTGATCTTGGAACGTATCCAGGGCTGAGACTCGGAAGCAATGCGGTGGTGCATGGTGAAGTGTACCACTTGCCCGACATGGAAGCGGCGATGCCACTTTTTGACAATGTCGAAGCGTTTTATGGATATGGTATGTCGGAAAACGAATATGAACGCCGTATTATTTCTGTTGAGTTGGAGGATGGAACGGGTATGCAGGCTTGGTGTTATGTCTATGTGATGGATGTATTACCGTCACAGCGCATGATTATTTCTGGAAACTGGAGACACCGGATGGAGAATGAAATACATCGTTAACGGGAATATTCAGTCAACCTCGCGTTTCAATACAGTACAGTAGCAACTCATTATATCCTCTCCTGAAGTTTCTTTCCTTTACCTCTTATCGTTTTCAAGCCGAATATTCATAAGTCCTACAGGAAGATTGGCGCAATTTGATGGGCCGCTGAATCGGATACTGTTGCGCCCACGACGCAGATTGACGCGGACCTGAATCTGATTGTTGGCCAGATGTATCACGGGTTGAGCCGGTATGGCATTGGCGGCGACCAGGATAGGGAGATTACTGCAAGATTCGGGGGCAACGATAAGGGTTGCGTCAATCATGATTGTTCCAGGAGAGTCGGCAAGAACATTGAGTTCTGGTGCAGCAGTATCCAGACGCCAAACGCGTTGGTTGCGTATACGCATATCGGCATACTCCCCGCGTATGTCGAGGAGTAATGTTTTTATGCCGTGAGGTTGAAATAGGACCCATCCGTCACTTTCCCACAAAATTGAATCGGCTTCTGGCTTGTGGCATTCTTCAGAAAGAATCACGCGAGCAGCATCAAAATGTTCAAGTATGGTGTCATCTGAAAGATCGGGAGGGATGCCATATCGATTGGCAAAACCGATGATAGGCGTCTCGCTTCCGAAGAGGTATCGCGGCCAATAAAATCCCGAAGCGGTTTTATGGTTGACGATGGTATGCTCCGGGAGTTTGGAATCAAGTTCCCGGAGTGCGGTATAGCGTGCATCGGTTGTTTGGGTTTCGTTTTTATCGAATCGGGCAATATGAACGCTGGCCATGATCAGAAATCCGAAAAGAGCACAAAGAGGCAAGAGTGCGAGCCGGTTAAGGTGATGCCGACGGGCAATCTCGCTAAAGGCGTCTGCTCCGGCAAAAAGCACAATCGAAGATATTGGCCAGGAGACACTGAGAAATTTGGACGCGCCATAGTCAAACTGTGTCACGACGAGAAATACAAGTGCGGCGAATTGGCACAGCATCCCAAGAATGAGCAACGCATATCGTTTTTGTCGAAAAAGACGGGCAATCCCAAGACCATACATGACGAGACCGCATAGCGTGAGAGACGTTGCCGCAATGTTCCAAACAATAATCAGTTTCGGAATGGCTGATGCCGTGGGAGTATTGAGAAACCACAGATCAAGGGGAGCAAAGAAGCCGAACCATGATGCAAGGACATAGGTCGGATGGAGGAGACCGGCATAAAAATCTTTTCCCGGTCGAATGGCGTCCGATGCCAGAACATTGTCGACTTGTCCCCCAAAGAAGTGGCCAAGGGCAGGAAGCCATGGCGCAAGACATAAGAAGGCAACAAGTCCGCAAGCAATACAGTGGGCTACGCGCGGTCGGGGAGATTGGGTGAAGAAACAGAGACCGATTGCGCTGAGCGCGAGTGGAGTCAGTTCTGGATAGACGATTGTCGTTGTGGCGAGAAAAAGGCCCAAAACAGCGGAAAGCCGATAGTCGTTGGCTTGTTCCGTTTCATGGCGGAATTGGCATGCCAGGGCGATGAGTGTTGGAAAAAGCGCTGTATAGAGTAAGTTGTCAACATTGTTTGCAATAATGAGGTTGATAGGCCAGAATCCTGCTGTGACGACGCTGATAAATGCAAGCAAGCGAATGCCACGGAGAGAAAGAACCCGTTGTGCCAACCCAGCTGAAGACGCACCAAGGATAAACAAGCAAAAGACAAAAAATATTCCGAATACTGATAGGGAGTCTCCAGCCATCCCGGTGATGGGGGTCAGTACCGCCAGAAGAGCACTCCCGGCAAAGCGGGTATGTTCCATGGATGAGGTGAAAGGCAGGAGGGCGGTTGGTGCCGAGCCTGTGAGACCGAAGTCGAATAACTCTCGCCCCTCAAGCACATAGAACCATTTGTCCCAAAACCAACTTCCCGTAAAATTCGTAATTCCGTGGAAAAAAAATGGCAGAAATGTACAACCGGCAAGGAGAGCACAGGCCAGCACCGGGACGTACCGGGTCATGATTTCGTTTTTGGAGAGTGCCCGGATTTCAACGAAAGCAGCGAGCAAACACAATAGAAGGCAAATCGGCGCTAATACTGAGACCGCCAGGCCGGCCAGTAAACCCCAAAATAGAATAAGCAGGACGCACGCCGTGACCAATGCCGGTCCGAAGAGGACGTTGTGATCCTCCGGTCGGCCAAGCAAGCGGAAAACGCCCGCACCAGCGACACTGGCGAGGCAGACAAGGAAAAGAAACGATATCATGGTCGGCGGCAAATGCGGTTGATGAATTGATGCATGAAAGTCCGATTATGCTGGATTGTGTTTGCAGTTGTCCTTATAGAAGAAAGAGGTGTTATCTAGCGGATTCTTGCTCTGTCTACAAGGAACAAGAAACCTGGAAGAATCATGTCCATGGAGTAAAGGAGGCGTCCGGTATGAAGAGTATTATACGATTGGTTTTGGGAGGAATCTTTGTGCTGGGACTGTGTGCCTTTCACACGAAAATGGCGTGGTCCGGTCAGCCCGTTGACAACACGATCTATGCTGGATTGCTCTCACGACATGTGGAAGATGGACTGGTTGATTATGCGGGGTTGAAGACCGAAGAATCTCTGCTTGATCAATATTTGGATATTCTTGCCGCGGTTCCGGTCGACCAATTAACGCCGAAAGAGCAGCTTGCCTTTTACATCAATGCCTATAACGCGTGGACGTGGAAACTCATTTTGCAACATTACCCCGGTATTACTTCGATTAAGGATGCCGGCTCATTATTTCGCAGTCCGTGGAAAAAAGAGTTTGTTCATATTGATGGGAAAACGGTCTCGCTCGATTATATAGAACACGATGTGCTTCGCCCGATGTTCAAGGATCCTCGCGTTCATGCCGCCGTAAACTGTGCATCGATGAGTTGTCCCCCTCTTCGAGCAGAACCGTACGAGGCGTCGCATATTGATGCGCAGCTTGATGACGATGCACACGACTGGATCAATGACCCGCAGTATAATCGTCTGGATGGGAAGACCCTTCGGGTCAGCAAGATTTTTGATTGGTTCGAGGAGGATTTCGGAGGCGAAGATGGGGTGGTAATGTTTGTACGCCGTTTTGCTGATTCGAGTTTGGGCCAATCTCTCGATGCGCTCAATGGTGATGTTCGGCTCCGATATCTTGATTACGACTGGTCTTTAAATGCTGTGCCGACGCACCCATAACATTGCATCCTATGAAGAATTCTTCTGGAATCATCATGCAGGATGTACAGCGGTATGCCACTACAGAGACAGAGGAATCCAGCGACCAGGAGCGTACATACCTCTTCAAACTCTCATGGGGTGGAGCGTGTATATGTAATTTGGGATTGGCCTTTCTAGGGCCGGTGGGACGGACACCATCATTGTTTGCCGTCTTGTGTGTTGTTGGCGTCGTGTCGGCCATCGGCATGGCTCGATATGCTCCGGAAACAACAACCACAACATGGCGTTGGTGTTGGCTCTGGGCGCCGGCCATTGTATTACGGATTTTTTTTGTAGGTGTTTTCCCAGCCTGTTCGGACCTTTCCCGATATATTGTTGAAGGCGCTGTGCAGTGGGCGGGCATAAATCCGTATATCGTGCCTCCCATGGACTCGGTTGCAGCCGCGAGCATGTCCGATACTCTTGGAGTGCTTCTCAAAACCGTGAACCATGCGAATATGACGGCGATTTATCCGCCTGGCGCGTTGCTGTTGTTTCGCGGGGTGGCTGGCATACAGCCGTCGCCGCTTGTTTTTAAAGCCGTTATGGCCATTTTTGAATTGGCGACGTGTCTTGTTGTTTCCCGCTTACTGATTCTTCGTCAAAAACGAATGAGTGCGATTGCCCTGTGTCTTTTCCATCCGCTCTTGCTTGTCTATGGAGCAGGGGAGGGACATTTAGATGCGGTTTTGATGTTCTTTTGGATGCTTTCGCTTTTGGCCTTTGAAACAAAGCGATCAGGATGGGGATATTTCACGCTTGGAATGGCCGCTATGATTAAATATCCGGCCATGGTTGCGTTGCCGTTTTATCTTACGGCAAAGAATATCCGCTATACTTGGTTGTGCGCACTTCCTGTGCTGTTGTTCGTTCCATTTGCGTCTGCTGGGGGGCAGATATTTTCCTCACTTGGTGCCTTTGCGCTTCATATGGCGTTCAATGATTCCCTTATGGTCATATTGCGTGCACTCTTCGGAAGCTCTGCGAGCTTGGCCGGAATTGTGACATTGTTTCTCATGCTTCTCTGGATATGGGTGTTCGTTCAGGATCGGATTGTTTCGGTCTTTGCCGCAATGGGAGCATTTCTCCTTGTTTCCCCGAGCCTGCACCCGTGGTATCTTATGTCCATGGTCGTGATGCTGCCGCTTGTGCCTTCTGTGGCGTGGGGATATTTGAGCGCAGCCGTCACCCTCACATTTCCGACTGTGGGGATTGAATACCGTACGGGCCTCTTTCATGAACATCAGTGGATCAAATTCTTTGAATATATTCCGTTCTATGCGCTCTTCGTCTTCTCGCGCATGACAGGCTCTGTTCGCCGCCTTTTTCCGGAATATCGATTCGCACCTGTCCGAAGCTTGAGTGTGCTCATCCCCACACGGAACGAGGCAAAAACCCTTCACGAATGCTTGCATGCTGTCCGGAAGAGCTTGATCCAATGCAACCTCTCTCATGTGGCCGAGATTGTTGTGATTGATGCCGGTTCAACGGATAAAACCACGCAGATTGCGACAGAGGAAGGCTGCCGAGTACTCTCGTCTCCGGCTGGTCGCGGAAAACAAATTGCGGCCGGTGTCGCCGCAACAACCGGTGATGTCATTCTTATTGTTCATAGTGACTGTCGGATAGCTCCTGAGATCACTGGGAGCATTTTCGAGGCCATGCAAAACGACTCAATTTCTCCCGGGGGAGCGTGCGCGATGCAATTTCTTCCCCGACGTCGTCGCATGCGTGTGGTGGAGTTTCTGAATGACATGCGGGTCAGACTGACAGGAATTGCGTTTGGAGATCAGGCACAATTCGTACGGCGTGAAGCCCTCTCCCGAGTTGGTGGTTTTCCCGCGTTACTCCTCATGGAAGATGTGGAGCTCGCTTTGCGTATACAAGACCTTGGACCATGCCGATATCCGGCCGGTACGGTAAGGGTATTAGCACGAACATGGGATCATGCTCGATTCTCTTTTCGTTTTGTATTTATCATTCGTCTCTTTCTTGAATATCTCGTGTGTCGCCGTTTGAAATGTGTTTCACCTGATGCAGGAGAGTTTTGCACACGGTATTACGGTCCGGACGCCGCGTGTTCCTCGTGATATCTATAGTATGAGTCTATTGATTGTCTCTTTATGTATTGAGATTCGATATTGGACGGCATGTTCGCTTTTTGTGTACGAGTGAAACGTTTTTGTGTCACTTGGAGAAGGAGCGTGTGCCGATGACGTTGTGGAATGTTCTTGGCTCGGTGTGGGCATATCGATTTATACGATGGACCGTCGCCGTTTTTTTCCTGGTCGCCGGAGTACTCAAACTGGCGGATATCAATGCTTTTACTGGCGTTATAAACGCATTTGCCATTGCTCCTTCATCTGTTGTCGATATTTTAGCTTGGGCGTTGCCAGTCCTGGAAATTATAGGGGCTCTTGGCCTGGTTTTTGGCATGCGTACGGGCAATGTGATACTTTTTCTCCTCTTGTGCTTGTTTCTCGGCGTTCTTGTTTACGCAATTTCCATCGGATTGGATGTGGACTGCGGCTGCTATGGGCCGGAGGATCCTGAAGGTGAAGTATTCCATAGCTTGTGGACATCGCTTTATCGAGACTTCGGTCTTTTAGCCGGAGTGCTTTATTGCATTGGCTGGCCGTATTTTGGAGAATCGTCGGCGCGGGGCCGTCAGCATTCCGACTGCATTGCATAATGGTGAGAAAAGGAGACAATCGTGATGGGAACTGGAAAGATTCGTGTTGCTGTATTTGCCCTCGTCGTGTGCTGTTTTTTGGCAGCAACGGCACAGGCCGACAAGTTTACAGATGAAGTTGCTAAAGAACAGGGCGCGGTCAAGCTCGTACGGGAAGTGCAACGCGGCGATTATGATGTGATCACGGCTGAAGAGCTCAAAGCGAAAGTTGATGCCAAAGATAACATGATTATCATCGATACCATGCCGTACGAAGCGAGCTATGTAAAAATGCACGTTCCCGGCGCCAAACAATTCTTGTTTCCTATTCCGGACATGGAAGAATGGGATATCAAGGAAACCGACGGTAAGACGCAAGATGATTACATTGCGCTCTTGGGACCGGATAAAGACAAAGCCATTATTGTCTATTGTGGTTTCGTCAAATGCACGCGCAGCCATAATGGCGCAGCATGGGCCAAGAAATTAGGGTATAAAAACGTGTACCGTTTTCCCGGTGGTATTTTTGCCTGGAAAGGCGCGGACTATCCGGTTGAGACCGGCGCAGCCAAATAAGTGTGCACGCATTGAAAGAAGTATGAATAAACCCCGCTACGGCGGGGTTTTTGGGTTGGGAAACATTGTACATACTCTGCGGTATTTCCTTTAAATTGAACAAAAAATATGGCACACATCCAGTATGCGACTCGTGTGCACTCTTGATGCGGTTTCTCCCTCCGCTGTTGCTGAATTCGGCGGCAAAGCGTGCTCCTTGGCCTCCATGGCACGGCAAGGGTATCGTGTTCCACCGACAATCTGTCTTTCCCGTGATGCCTATCGTTTTTTCATTGAAAGCGCGGGGTTGGACGAGCTTCTCACAAAGTTCTTCGAACAATATGACTGGACTTCATTTCGCTGGGAAGAGGTGTGGGATATCGCGTTGCGTATTCGTCATGCTTTTAGCGCGGCGGCTATGCCCGACGAATTGATAGCCGCATTAATTCCACGTATTCAAGAAACATTCGGGACAACAGCCACGGCAATACGTTCTTCAGCTCCCGAAGAAGACCATGCCGACGCATCCTTTGCTGGTTTGCACGATTCCTTCCTCGATATCCAGGGTATCGACAATATCCTTTCACATATCAACCTCGTGTTTGCCTCGCTTTGGACGGATAGAGCATTGCTGTATCGTCGTGAACTCGGACTTGATCCACGAACAAGTGCCATGGCAGTGATCGTTCAGGCCATGGTGTACGGTCCGGTCTGTGGGGTCGTCTTTACTCGCGACCCGCAACGTGAACACGATGGCCTTATAGAGGCTGCTTGTGCCCGTGGGCAGGATCTCGTTGATGGTCGGGTGGAACCGGCACGCTATGTCATGGATCGGAATTCGGGACATATTCGCTCTGCCTCTGGCCATGACGACGTACATGCGATTCTTGGCTCTACGGGCATTGAGCAGTTATTTGCCGATGCGATGAACCTGGAACACGTTTTTGGCCGACCACAGGATGTGGAATGGGTATTCCACGATGAGGGCATTGTGTTTCTTCAGGCACGTCCCGTCACAACTACCTATGAGCCTATACTGGACGAGGACGTACCGGTCTGGGAACATGCTGATAAACGTCCTTGGTATCGAAGTCTATCGAAAAGCTTGGACCAACTCAACGCGTTGCACCAAGAGGTGGAGACCGAGCTAATCCCCGCCATGCAATCTGAAGCGGAAACGATGAAAGGAGCGGATTTTTCACGATATGAAGACATGGAACTTGCCCGCGAAATCGAGCGACGCGTTCACCTGTATGAGCACTGGAGACATGTCTATTATGACCGGTTCATTCCCATGGCGCACGGGATGCGATTGTTTGCCATGGTATACAACCAAGCGTTGCGACCAGACGATCCGTATGCATTCATGGAACTGTTGCAAACGTCCCATCTGGAGAGTTTGAAACGGAATCGATTGCTGAGTGCACTGGCCGACATGGCCAGGTCGTCACCGGATGTGTTAGATGCCATACACGACGGTCAGCGTCCTGATGACGCCGTGTTCGGACAACTTTTCGATACGTTTATCGCCGGTTTTGGTGATTTGGTGTGCAACCTGGCATGGTGCGAACAGGGCGAAGTCGGCGTCCTTCGCCTTGTGGCTCGTATGGCGGCAAAACCGGCTCAAGCGTCTATTGCCAGAGAGCACGATACAACGGTCCATGAGGCTCGTTATCTCAACGCCTTTCCTGAAAAACGGCGCCAATTTGCCCAAGATGTTTTGAATATAGGTCGTGCGAGTTATCGTCTCCGTGATGACGATAATATATATTTAGGACGTATTGAAGCCGGTTTGCTTGTTGCCGTAGAGGAAGGCAAAAAGCGTCTTAAAGAGCACGGGAAGAAGTTGGAACGTGCAACATCGGAAACGGTTGCCGCACTGTTGTCAGGGCAATCATTACCAGAATCGATCGAATCAAATTTTGTTTCTCCAAAGTCGGAAGTCAGGCCGCATGATCGTACAGAGCGTATCCTCCATGGACATCCTGCCGGTCCTGGGATTGCCCGTGGTCGGGCCCGTGTCATTGCTTCGCCAGCGGATTTGTATACTGTCGAGCATGGGGATGTGCTTGTCGTTGATGCTTTGGACCCCAATATGACCTTTGTTGTTCCATTGGCTTCGGCGATCATTGAACGACGAGGCGGCATGCTCATTCATGGTGCCATTATTGCCCGGGAATATGGTATTGCCTGTGTGACAGGTATTGGTAATGCTACAACGCGTATTGTGACGGGAGACATGCTTGTTGTTGACGGATACACGGGACAGGTTCGTTTTGAAAGACAGCCTCTTGAACCCGCGCAAGACGGCCCGACTGGGCCTGTGAAATTAACATGAGGAGGCGAAAATGGAAATTGCGATTGGTGCCGAGGTCGTTTGCACGGATGGAATCGTTGGTACGGTGAAGGATATTCTTCTTTCACCAGTTGCAGGAAAATTGACCCATGTGGTGGTACGCGAAGATGAGAGTCCCAATCATGAACGCCTGGTACCGGCGCGTTATCTGAAGAAAGCCGATCATGAACGCCTGGACATTGCGTTGACCAGAGAGAAATTTCAGACATTGAAGGACTTCCTGCAATCCGAATTTATTTCGCCGGAGGTATTTGTTCGTCTGGCGAAACAGGAGCATGTCGACTTACCCATTGTCCCCGCGGGCTGGACGATCGATTACGAAGCCATTCCCCCTGGTGATGTGATTGTACGGAAAGGGGAAGATGTCTATGCGTCGGATGGTCATGTTGGTCGGGTGGATGAATTCGTCCTTGAAGGACGCAGTGGACGAGTGACTCATCTTGTTCTCAAAGAAGGACATTTCTTTGGATCTCGTATTGTCAGTGTTCCGGCACGACATATCGCTTCATATGAAGATGGCAAGATCATGCTGTCTATCGACAAGCAAACTGTCGAAGGGTTGGAAGAATTTATTGAAGCCGATTTGCAGTAGGGAAATACCACGCGTGTGACCCGCGATACAGCTGGTCACACGCGATGATGTTAATCGGTCTCGGTTTGGGACAGCGTTGCGAGTGTATCTATAGTCCAGACAACGGTTTCCTGTAAAATTATGGACAACGCCGCGTTGAATGCCGGAACCAGCACGTCGGCAGAATCCGTGGCAGAGCCAGGTGGCATTGTCTGTGTGGCGGTGAATGTTTTCAGGGCAAGAATACGCCCTTGTTTTCGATCAAGGATTCGACCGACAAGACGGATGGTCACGTGCGGAGTTCCGTCATAGACTTCGGCCTGAAAGTCCCACAATTCCGGCGAGAGTTCATAATCCTGGGTATATCCCACGGCCACGTCTTCGACAGACATGATAGCATTTGTATTCTGAAAAGATCGTAAGAGCAGAGCCTGCACCATTGCCGGTGCTCGATCCATCCAGCGAGCTTTGCCTAGATACCGATAGTTGAATGCTGTGGTTTTGACAGCGATACGGTTATTATTCAAGGCAAGGACGGCGGAAGGTTCATCAATGAGTAAACGGGTATTCAGCGTGGGGAGGTTACTCGGGAACTCCGATTGAGCCATCAGACCGTAAACATCAGGAGCTGGTCCAGGTTTGAGGAACGTGCAGCCGCCGCCAACGCACAAACAGCACAAGAGAAAAAGACGCAGAATCGGTATTACTGCGTTCGGTATCGGGAGTGTCGAAAGGAATTTCATTGCGCTTTATACTCCGGAAAGCGGTTACCGAAAAGAAAGCGATCAGGATCGTTGTCCAGACTTTGCGTAATGCGTTGCAAATTATCCAAAAGGCTTCTGGCATCGACAAGTAAACGGTTGAGATTGGGCAACCCTTCACCGGAAAATGCCGTAATATCCGGACTCACATCCTTGACCAGTCCGTCAACACGATCAATGAGTTTCGCGAGATGTTCGGCAATCATTTTGATATCGTTTTTGACGAGTGCGTTGGCATTGGTCATGGTTTGTTTGGTCTGATCAACTGCGACTTCCACATTGTTCATAATAGGATCAATACGTTTGGATGCTTTGGCCAATTCCTCGGTAACTGTATGGATATTATTGATAATATCGCTCAGTTGTGTGTCCTTTTGCGCCAGTGTCTGGGTAATGGATTCAATATTATTTAAAATAGAGGCAACGGACTTGCGATTGTCTGCGTCAACAAGCATATTGATGCGATCAAGTAGCTTGGACGCTTTGGTCATGATTTGCGGTAAGCTCTCAAAGACCTTCTGCAGGTCCGAGCGAGCCGACTGGATAGTTGGTATCTCGTCTTCATGCTTCGGAAATAAGAGGGGGCTTTCTTTGGTGCCTCCGGAAATTTGAATAGCTGAAACACCGGTAATGCCTTGAAGTTCTAATTTAGCCACGGAATCTTCACGAACCGGGGTATCGCCGGCAATGGAAATATAAACTTTGACTTTTGTTGGGTCGGTTGGGTCTATTTTTATATCCTTGACTTGGCCTACTTTGATTCCGTTGAAAAAGACATCGCCCGCTTTGGTGAGTCCGGATACCGGACCGGTAAAATCGATTTCATAGAGCTTGACGTTGGAGTCCATGCGAAGTTTTGCCGTCCACAGAATGAACACGACGGCTCCCAGCGCGACAAGGACCGTAAAGGCCCCGATGAGGACATAGTTGGCTTTGGTTTCCATGCCGATGCCTTTTACTTAAGCGAACTCATGGCAGCGCGAGATCGCGGTCCGTGAAAATACTCGTGAATCCAGGGGTGGTCCTGTTTGAGCATGAAGGCCATGTCTCCGATGGCGTAGATACGTTTTTCAGCCAGAACCGCGATGCGGTCACAGATTGCGTTGAGGGAGTCCAGATCGTGAGTGACCATAAATACAGTCAACCCAAGTGTTTTTTGCATGTCTTTAATGAGTTGGTCAAATGCGGCTGCACCAATAGGATCAAGGCCCGCTGTCGGTTCATCAAGAAAGACAATTTGGGGATCCAAGGCAATGGCCCGCGCTAACCCTGCGCGTTTGCGCATACCTCCCGACAGTTCGGAAGGAAATTTATCCCCGGCGTCTGCCGGCAACCCCACCATACTCACTTTCAGCGCGGCCAATTCATCCATGAGCGATTGTGGAAGGTGAAAATACTCGCGCATGGGGACCTGAATGTTTTGAGTCACGGTTAAGGAAGAATAGAGCGCGCCGTCCTGGAAAAGGACCCCCCATTGGCGTTCTATTGCAATACGTTCGATCGTGCTGATTTGCGAAAGTTCCTTGCCAAGAACGGTAATTGTTCCGGCCGCAGCATGGTTGAGCCCGATGACGGTGCGTAAAAGAACGGATTTACCGGTTCCTGATCCACCAATGACTCCGAGGATTTCACCGCGTTGTACATCGAGATCAAGACTCTCATGGACAACATGTGAACCAAAACGATTGGTCAGACCGCGTATGGAGATGATCGGGGAGGTGTCGGAGTTTGCTGGATTCATGGTGCTTCGCTATATGCCGATAGAGCTGAAAAAGACGGCAAAAAGCGCGTCCATGACAATGACAATGAAAATAGCCTGTACTACACTGGATGTGGTGAGCCGCCCAACGGATTCGGCGCTTCCCGTGACGCTGAAGCCACAATGACAACCGATAAGACCGATTGCGATGGCGAAAAATGGTGCTTTAATCAATCCGGTAACAACATCCCAAAATTTCACGGCATCATGAAGGCGTGTCAAATACGCACCGGGCCCGATATCGAGTACGGTCCAACACATGAGCCCACCACCGAAAAGTCCCATTAAATCAGCAAGAAAACCGAGAAGCGGCATCATAATCAATAACGCCGTTATACGTGGAATAACGAGAATTTCCATGGGATCAAGGCCCATAGCGCGCATGGCATCCACTTCTTCGTTGACGACCATGGAACCGATTTGAGCCGTGAAAGCGCTCCCCGAGCGACCAGCCACAATGATGGCTGTCAGTAAAATGCCGAGTTCGCGCAAGACCGCGACTTCGATAAGGTTGACGACAAAAACCTGTGCTCCGAAGTGAGCGAGTTGCTGTGCCCCCATGTAGGCAAGAACGACCCCGATGAGAAAGGAGATCAGGGCCGCAATGGGAACGGCGTTGAATCCGACCTGTTCCATTTGGTTGACCAATGCGGTCAAACGAAAACGCGTTGGTCGAATGAGCGCTTTGGCAAAGACCGTTAAAAAGAGTCCGAGGAATCCCAGTAAATCACGAGCTTGGGCGAATATGCCGGACATGTATTCGCCAATTGTCAAAAAAAAGTCCAAAGGAAATGGAAGGCGGGACTTGGGGGGAGGGCTTTCCTCGGCGTGCGCGCTCACCTGATCGAGCAGAAGTTGGTAATCGGGATGAACGTTTTCGAAATCAGCTTGATTCCCCTTTTGGCGAAGAGAATTGACCGTGCGATACAGCATCCAGGCTCCTGCTGTATCCATTCGTTCGACGTGTTCAAGAAGAAATCGCGCCGGTGTGGTTGTGCTTTGCGCAAAGGCACGTAATTCAGAATCTAAGGCTGCGATATGGTTGACAGTCCATTCGCCCGAACAGATAATCATTCGTTGGTTGCGTGTATCTTCAACCTCGAATCGGGCGTTTTCAGAGGACGGTGGTGTCACGGAGCCTGTCTATGGTTGGGGTGTATTGTCATGCAATGTTATTGGGGTTCAAGCATAAACCGTGCTATCCGTCAATGTGATGTAAAATCACACGCGGTTCTCCTGTATCGGATGAAAATTCAATTTTCTGAAGTAAGAACGTATTTTTAACGTGCTCTGGCGATGATAGCAAATTCGCTTGATTGAGCATCGAAGGGAGCGCCAGCCACGTCGGAAAGAAGGGTGTCGATGCCAAATCCGGACCGGTTACATTCTTGTTCCAGTTTTTCCGGAGTGAAATGTTCGAGCCAATTGTACACAGTACGTGTCTTTCCCGCTTCGACAATGGTATACTTATCAAGAACGACTTTTTCTTTCTCGTATTTGAACGTATTGAGAAAACCGTAATACGGATTGGGCGACCAAAATCCATCCAGAAGCCCCTTTTGTAGTGTTGATGTCTCGCTTTTTTGATCAAAGGCAACTGTGGAGTAAACATCGAGGATCAATGCTCCGTCAGGCCGGAGAAGACGACGAAACGTATCCAAAAGGTAATGCCGTTTTTGTGGGCTGAGTGCACAGAAATCACACATGATCATAAGAATAAGGTCAAAGCGCTCATCGGTTTCAAAGTCAAGATAATTACCGCGATGATACGAGATATCGAGGTTTTGTTGTCTGGCCGTCTCGCGAGCATAGGCAATGGATCGGCGGGAAAAATCGATTCCTGTGACGTGTGCACCGGCTCGGGCTAAAGGGGTTGCATACAACCCCGGTCCACAGCCAAAGTCGGCTATTTTTGTATGGGAATCGATTGCAAAATGGTCAACCATCCACTTCACAGAACGTTCTATGAAAGATCCACGACGTGATGACATATCGACGTCATTACTGAGATGATATTGCAACATCTGCTTTGAAGTATGATCGTTGTCCCACAGCTCGAGAACAGTATCGTAGGCAAAAGGATCGGGTTTGCTGGAGATGGACTCCAGGAGTTTAAAAAAAGAATTATCCATGGGGATGCCTCCTTCTCGTATGTTGTATAAGTTGTCTTTTGCGGAAGTTCGTCTGTCTGGTAAATAGTGGGGTGTGTATTAATATACCATTGGTGATTTCTTTGTTTTTCTCTGCACCTCTCGTCATTTTTTAGAGAGTATTTTCAGTCATTGCCCGGAAACGCTTTGCACGTTATAGGCCAGAGTGGGAGTGATACATGTCGTATAGCCAGTTGGATGCCCTTATTGTTTCAGAAAACATCCACAATGCGCAACTTGATAAGCGTTTCCTGACCAAGCTTGGCTTCAGGCATATCCAAACTGTCGAATCCGGTACCGATGCATTGCGACTGATGCGTGATAACTCGTATGGTATGGTACTGATTGATTCGAAGCTATCGGATATGGATGGACTGTCGTTTTTACCCAAGGCAGGTGCCATCAATCCGACAACCATTGTTCCTCTTGTCATGGCGACTGTGGAGAATCGACGGGAGAAAGTGCTTGATGCCATTTCTATGGGCTGTTCAGGGTATATTTTAAGACCGTATACGATCCGCACGTTTGAGGATCATATCCGGTTTGCCTACGACTCGACACGGATCGACAAAAATCAAGCTAAAGCCTTGCGTCGGGCCGGAAACCATTTGTTGACGGACGAAGCGGATAAAGCCGTTGAGGAATTGCAAAACCTTTTGACGACGAAGAAAGACGCACGCTATTATTTCAACAGAGGAATCGAAGCCCTCGGCAAAAAGAAGTTCGGTCAAGCTATTATCGCCTTCAATAAAGCTATCTTGCAGAATAATGTCTTTGCCGATGCTTATAAAGGACTTGCCGAAGCCTATCAAGCCAAAGGGAACGAAGAAAAAAGTTTGGAGATGATGCAAAAGGCAGCAAGTATTTTTGCGGAACAAGGGCGGTTTCAGGAAGCGAAAGCGATATTCGTCGATATTATCAAGCATGATCCCAATGCGGTGAATCCCTATAATGATCTTGGTGTTCGTTTGCGGCGAAAGGGGGATTTCGAAGGCGCATTGAATGCCTATAGGCAGGGACTCGCGATTAGCCCCAACGACGACCATATTCATTACAATGTGGCCAAAGCGTTTTTGTTCTCTGGCCGTCTGGAACTGGGGATGGGTTGGCTTGAACGTGCTTTGAAGTTGAATCCAGATTTTGAAGAAGCTCGAAAACTCTATTTTAAAGCCAAACGAGCGCATTGGCGTCCGAGGAAAGGAGAGCCATCTGTTCGATATAATATTGATCGGAAACAGCCTGAACTTACTATTGATTCTGATGACTAATCCATGAAGCGATTTCCTTGTATTCCGGGTTCGACACGAATTGGGCGCCACCTTTTAGAGGGTGTCTTCACGCTGATGCTTTGTTTCGTCTGGATAGACCTTTCTTATGCTTTTTCTTTACGCCTTCTTCATCTCAATGATTCGCATTCCCGACTTGATACCGAACCCTATCGTTTTCAGCGTGGTCAAAATACGCTTGTATTTTCCCTTGGAGGGGCAGCGCGTATTGCTGCTGCAGTGCACCGCTTGGCAGAAGGTCATGATCATGTGCTGTTTCTTCATGCCGGTGATAGTCTGCGTGGAACCGCGTATTACACTGTCTTCGGTGGGACGGCCGACATGGCTGTTCTCAATCTGTTGGGTATTGATGCCATGGTGCTCGGTAATCACGAATTCGATGATGGGGCAGACCACCTGGCAACATTGTTGAATGATATTTCCTTCCCCGTTCTTGCTGCGAATATCACAATTCGTCCCGGTTCAGCACTGGACGGCCGGGTTCGCCCGTGGACACTGTTTTCCATGGATGGCGTACATATTGGGGTGTTTGGCCTGATTCTTCCCGCGACGGCAACGATTTCTAGTCCAGGGCCTGATGTTGCGTTTACCGATCCCTTTGCCGCTGCCCGTAGAGCCGTATCGGAACTGCGACGGGAGGGAGCTGACATCGTCATTGCATTGACGCATCAAGGTTATGATCGGGATTGCGCCATGGCGCGTGCTCTTCGCGGAATAGATATTGTCGTCGGAGGACACTCCCATAGCTTGCTTGGTCCGCCGCGTTTGAAAAAGGCTGGTTTTCATCCTGAAGGACCGTATCCAACCGTGATAACCGGGCCACAAGGGAAGCGGGTTTTTGTCGTTCAAGCGTTTCATAATTTCAAAGTATTGGGTGCACTGGACATAGAGTATGATGAGCATACCGGCACGGTAACGGCTGCCGGACACAGTGATATTCTTGTTGATCCACAATACGACGTCACACTGCGAAATCAAACCCAGCGTCGAGAATTGTCTCCCCAAAATCGTTATGGGTTAACGCCGATGAAACCTGATATCGTTATGGCCGGTCTTGTACAGGGTTTTTCCGCTCAACTTGGCGAGGACACAGTTGTTGCTCATCTCGATTCGTCGTTGTCGCATCGGCGTGAACCCAATGCATATGGTCAAGGCAGCGAGGTGGCTCCGCTCGTGGCACAAGCTCTCTTTGAAGCAGCGGAACATCAAGGTGTGCGTGTCGATGCCGCGTTGATAAATGGAGGAGGCATTCGGGATAGTCTGCATCAAGGTGATGTAACGGAGCGTGATATTGATAGTGTGCTTCCGTTTGGCAATACCGTCGTCGTACTTCATTTGACCGGTAAACAACTGAAGGCCGCGATTGCTCACGGCGTTCATCATGGCGGGGGGGCGTTTCCCGCGGTCTATGGCTTGCGGATTGAAGGGTGTCCCACACCGAAAGGGAGCTGGATCATGACCGGGCTTTTTCTTGATGGAGGGGCGTCTTCTGGGCAAGCGATTGATGATAAAAAACAATATACCCTCGTCACCATCACGTATCTGGCACAAGGTGGGGACGGGTACCCTTTGAAAGGTGTACAGGCTTTGCCGCTTGTTCCGACTGTTTTGGAACGTCAGGCGATGAAATGGTTTCTTCAGAAAACACCCCGAGTTTATCCACAGCAGGCACCAGTCGTGACGGTCTCGTGCCCATAAAGCATGGTGTCAACTCGCCACCTGTTTCGATTGAGGCGTTGAACCGATCTTGTCTTGTTCCTCTGGGATATCATGGCTTTCACCTGTTCGAAAAAATCGGGTGGCCAGAGGGATTGTCGAACCCTGAAGCAGGGCAGACGTCAAAACAATGAAGAAAACGATATTGAAAATGCGTTGCGCTTGAGGGATTTCAGCCAGCAAAGGAAATGTCGCCAGAATGATCGGAACGGCTCCTCGCAATCCCACCCAAGACAGGAATCCCATTTCTCGAATATTGCGTGTGAAAGGCCAACAAGTGAGAAAAACACTGAGCGGCCTGGCGACAAAGATCAGAATTGCCGAGAGCGCTAAGCCTGGCCAGATTACTGTGACAAGCTCTTTGGGGAACACGAGCAGTCCAAGAATAAGAAACATAATGATTTGCATGAGCCAGGCTAAACTTTCATGAAACCGTAAGACGCTTTTTTTGTATTTGAATGGACGGCCGCCGAGTGTGATCCCTGCAATATAGACAGCAAGAAAACCGCTCCCATTAATCGATGCGGTGACGCCGAACGTAAACAGCGCCATAGAAAGCGCCAGGACAGGATACAGTCCCGGAGAATTGAGTTGTAACCGTTCGAACACGTAGGCCATACCACGACCAGCAGCCATGCCAAAGATAAGGCCATAGCTCATTTGTTCGGCAAAGAATATCAAGAATTCAGACGCAGTGGCATCGGGAGATTGAAGGCTTGCCAAGAGTCCCATAGTTAAAAAAACTGCCATGGGATCATTACTACCAGACTCGAATTCAAGCAGTGAACCAAGACGAGGTTTGAGTGTTGTTGTGCCGGAACCGAGGACGGAAAACACGGCGGCGGCGTCTGTTGATGACACAATGGCGCCAAGCAACATGCCAAGTTTGACGGAAGCACCAAGGATATAGCACGTCGCTGCACCGACAACCCCCGCAGTGATGGCCACACCCAGGGTGGCAAGGACGGCTCCCTGCCAGAGCACGGGCCGAACACGAGACCATGAGTTTTCGAGTCCACCGGAAAAAATGATGACGACGAGTGCACTGACGCCGAGAAATTGCGCGATCCACGGATCGTCGAAATAGATGCCTCCCAACCCTTCAGAACCGGCCAGCATACCGATTCCCAGAAATGCAAGGAGCAGTGGCGCACCGACGACACCGGCAAGGCGTCCCGCCAAAATACTGATAAGAAACAGGAGAGAAATGGCCAGAAGAATATATTCAGGTCGAAAACCACGTAGTGCAGCCTCGGCCAACTCGATTTCCATAAGCGACCTTATATTGGTTCGGATGTTTTCAGAAAGACCTTGCAAGACTAGCTCAGACAGACGAGTCGGGCAAGATGCGCTCGATTATTTTCAGCCATGAATGCGTAGGAAAGAAAATACGCGGTATGCTTTACGAAAGTGTCTGTTTTCGCGTACCACCCGAAAGAAGTCTGGACCGGTGTTTTGATACATCATTGACAGTGAGTGTAACTAGAGGAGCAGCTCATGTCGAAGAGCCTTTTTATCATGTCCACGGAGGAGCGTGCCGGACGGAGCGTCATTGAGCTCGGCATTTTGCAAATGCTCAAGACCCGTGTGAAGAAAATCGCGTTTTTCAAGCCTGTGGCCCATAGCCAAGACAACGAGGTCGATCACACCGTAGAATTGGCCATAAAATATTTTGACCTCGACATGGCGCTCGAAGATGCGTGGGTTTTTACGCAAGAAGAAGCGCGATCCATGTTGAGCCAAGGTTTGCAGAGCCAGTTTATCGAAGCCGTCTTGACGCGATACAAAGATTTAGAAGAACGCTATGATTTCATTGTATGCGAAGGTGCAGACGTTCAGCCTTCTGATGCAAGTTTCGTCTTTGAGCTTAATGTCATGATCGCTGCCGCATTGGGAGCCCCGGTGGTATTCGTCGCTAGCGGTCGAAATAAAACCGCGGCACAAACGGTCGACTCCGTTGGAGTAGCCCTCGATGCCATGTTTGAAGAAAAACTTCATATGCTTGCAATCATGGTGAACAGGGTGAACGAAGACGACGTGGTTGACGTGCGTCCTTATGTTGCTGCCAAGGCCAGAGCGTATAAGGGTTCCACATCTATTTTTGTTTTACCTGAAGATGATGGACTTGATCGACCGTCCATGAACGATGTGAAAGCTTGGGTCCATGCAGAGGTACTTGAAGGGGCTTCTCTTTTAGGCAATCGAGTACGCGCGTATATCGTCGCTGCGATGCGTGTGGCCAACTTTTTGAATTATCTTGAGAAAGATTGTCTTGTCGTGGTGCCGGCAGACCGTTCCGATATTATTCTTGGTTGTTATGCCGCTCGATTTTCCCCCAAATTTCCCAATATCGCCGGGGTGTTGTTAACAGGCGATATGCCCGTTGCAGAAAATATTGCTGAAATCATTAGTGCTTGGGAAGATGCGTCTTTTCCTATTCTCAAAGCATCTGGAGACACCTTTACCACTGCGCGACGCTTGCTCGATATGCGTGGAAAAATTCACTTTGATGATCAGCAAAAAATTGCCAGGGCATTGGGGGTATTCGATGGAGCCGTCAATGTTCCTGTTTTTCTGAGAAGCATTGATGCAGCTAAAAGTGAAAGCATTACACCGGAAATGTTCCAATACGGGTTGTTTTTGCGTGCGAGAAAACAACGTCGTCATATTGTGTTGCCTGAAGGCGACAGCGAACGCATTTTGAAAGCAGCCGACATGCTTGTTCGACGCGACATTGTCGACTTAACGCTTCTTGGCAATCCCGACGAGATTGCTAAGACGATGTCGCGCCTCAATATCAAGCTCGAAATCCCGATCATTGATCCCGGCTCTTCTGAACATTTTGAAGAGTTCGTCGATAAATTTGTGGAGATACGGAAGGGCAAAAATGTGACGCAACAAATTGCCCATGACCTTATCCTTGATCCAACGTACTTTGGAACCATGATGGTACAGAGTGGATTGTGCGATGGCATGGTTTCCGGTTCGACGACCACGACGCAGCACACCATTCGGCCAGCGTTTCAAATTATCAAGAACCGACCTGACGTGTTGCTTGTTTCGAGTGTGTTTTTTATGTGCCTGAAAGATAAGGTGCTTGTGTACGGTGACTGTGCGGTCAACCCTGATCCCAATCCGGAAGAGCTTGCCCAAATTGCACTGAGTTCCGCTGAAACTGCGTATAAATTTGGCATTGAACCTCGCGTTGCTTTGTTATCGTATTCAACGGGCTCTTCAGGGAAGGGGGCGCATGTCGATAAAGTTGTGGAGGCAGTAAAAATTGCTCAAGCTCGTGCGCCGGAACTGCTTCTTGAAGGACCGATACAGTACGATGCCGCAATTGATCCTGCTGTCGCGGCAACAAAATTACCCGGCAGCAAAGTGGCGGGACGGGCAACAGTATTTATTTTTCCGGATCTTGATACAGGAAATAACACGTATAAAGCCGTTCAACGCTCAGCCGGAGCCATTGCCATGGGACCGGTGTTGCAGGGGTTGAATAAACCGGTCAATGACCTCAGTCGTGGCTGTACGGTTGAGGATATTGTCTATACTGTCGCTATCACAGCCATTCAAGCTCAGGATTAAACTGAATGGAGAAAAAAGACGCCGTCCTTGCAGACGGCGTCTTTTTTTGTGGCTTGTAACATTAGCGACACGAGAGCATGGCACATGGAGCGGGGGTATCGGACTAAATGAACCGATATCGCCAAATGAAAGGAGATGGCAATGCAATCGGATAAGTTGTTTCAATTTGAATCTATTCAGGAGCTCGATGCTTTCATCGACTATCTCGACGCCATTCGTGATGGGTTTGCAAAAGGGAAACTGACCTTGCGGCATGGTGAAGATGAAATCGTCTTCGAGCCGCGTGGTCTGGTGACGTTTGCACTTGAGGGAAAAACCAAGGGTGTAGACCGTAAACTCAAAATCAAACTGCGTTGGAAGGAAAAGCCGGGAGTGGAAGACGCCGGAAAGGAACCACTTTTTATTGAGTCCTGAACGGAGTATCCATGAATATTATTGTCGACAATTTCAAGTTCATGTTGATGGAGGTCGGTCGGCAGCTCGAAAGTCTGCGCCGTGTCATGAAGAGTCCGGACGAGAAAGCAATTCTTCGTATGGACACGCGTGACGATTATATCGACAACCTCAAGAGTGTTCTCCAAAACAATTGCTATGCTAAGATTCACGGTGACGCGTCTCTTGGCTCAATGAAAGTGAGTTTCCTTCGAGGTATCAACACGATCACGACGAATCTTGAGCGTATTGGAGACCACTGCGTCAATATATCAAGACAGTTACTCCATTATGAAGACACGACATTCTTGCAGCATTACGATTACGAAATATGTCTTGATGTTGTTGCTTCCGCACTGGAGCGCGTTGATTCGGCCGTATTCAAACGTGATATGAACAAGGCCTTTGAAATATGCCGGACAGAAATGGAGCTCGATAGTATTTATAAAGTCAACTTTGACAGAATACGTCGAGAGCTACGTTCCGGTGACCATACCGGTGATTTTCTGACAACGCTTTTTATTTTTCGGTACTTCGAGCGTATCGGAGACACCTTGCTCAATATCGGAGAAGCCGTGATCTTTACGATCACAGGAGACCGATTCAAGATTCATCAAATTGATGGTCTCCGTGATGTATTGGCGCAGACCGGAAAAGACGTTCCCTTGACCGATGTAGAATTTAAGTCCATTTGGGGAAGCCGATCCGGGTGTCGTATCGGCAAAGTTGAAGATGCTTCCGACGGCAATGGTGCGGTGACGGATGTCATTTTCAAGGACGGGGAGCGTGAGAAACTTGTCGAGGAGCGCGACACAATCGCCCGTTGGCAAGAGATTGCTCCGGGGTTGGCTCCACGAGTGATTGCCCTCCGGGAACATGACGAATCAACGTCGATGTTGGTCGAATTTTTAAAAGGCGAGACCTTCCAAGACATTGTGCTTGGAGCAACCGCAGAGCATTTAGCCAAAGCCATGGCCACGCTGAAAGTGACGGTTGAACACTTGTGGGACATTACGCGCAAGGATAAACCCGTCGATGCTCATGTTCTTGGTCAATTACAAGCTCGATTGGGTGGAGTGTTTCGTACACATCCTCATTACAACTATCCCCAATATTGCATCGGAGGCTATGTTGAACCTTCGCTTGCGTCGATTGTAGAAGCTGCAAAAGAAAAGAGTCATGGCCTTGTAGCTCCATTCTCAGTGTTTATTCATGGGGATTTCAACAGTAACAACATCATTTATAACGACACGGAAGATCGTATTCATTATATCGACCTGCATCGATCTGCAGATAACGATTATGTACAAGATGTTTCCGTGTTTATGGTCTCCAACTTCCGCCTGCCGCTGTTCCGGCAGAATCAACGTTCTCGCTTGCGAGCTGCTGCTCTGGAAATGTATAATTTTGGCCATCAGTATGCCCAAAAACATGGAGATACAACCTACGAAGCCAGGATGTGCCTGGGGCTTGCTCGGTCGCTCATGACGTCGACGCGTTTTGAGCTTAATTCCAAATTTGCCAAGCATATGTTTATGCGCGGAGTGTTCTATCTCAAGACATTTTTGGCGCATCAGGGCGATTTCGACGCATTTAACTTGCCGCTTGAAGGAATTCTTGACTGATTGTGCGCTTGTACGATGGATTCACGGCGGTCTGAAAAGGAGTGTTTATGAAAAAAGTTGGTGTTGTCGGCATCCCTGGCGGATGGTCGACGGAACGATTGCTCGATGCTGTAGAAGCCAAGACCGGCTTTCGCTGTCTCATCGATATGGCCGATGTCCGTTTGGACTTGGATACGAATAAGGCGTTTTGCAAAGATGTCGAATTGACTGCTCTTGATGCCATTATCGTCAAAAAGATCGCCCCGACATATTCCCCCGATGCCTTGGACAGAATGGAGATCTTGCGGTTTTTATATGATCTTGGCCTTCCGGTTTTCTCCAATCCGCACAGCATGTTTCGGTTAATTGATCGCTTGAGCTGCACCGCTGCGTTGCGTTCCGCCGGAATTCCCATGCCTGCTACGGTCATCACGGAGAGTATTCAAGAAGCGGCGGCCACGGTAGAACGCTTTGGAAAAGCCATCTTTAAACCCTTGTATAGCTCCAAGGCGCGCGGAATGATGGTTATCGAGCCTGGGTCGGAGATGGTCGAGGCTATTGAGGACTTCAAAAATAATGGCAACCGGGTGATGTACATCCAGCAAATGGTCTCCCATGCGGGCAAGCTTATCGATTTAGGGGTCTCGTATATGGGGGGGGAATATCTCGGCACGTATGCGCGGCAGGGAAGTGGCGATAGCTGGGATACGACGACACGCACTGGTGGAAAATACGTCAGCTATAAGCCGTCCGATGAGATCCTTGCGCTGGCCGACAAAGCCCAGAGTCTCTTCGATATGGCATTTACTTGCGTTGACGTTGTTGAAACGTCTCAAGGCGCGCAAGTTTTTGAAGTCTCGGCTTTTGGTGGCTTTCGTGGACTCCTTGAATCCGATAATATTGACGTGGCGTCCATGTATGTCGACCACGTGCTGGAGAAAATTGCATGAATCGTCCTCATTCGTATCATGAAGTTGCCGCTCCGTATCTTGATCTTCACCAGACGCCGCATCATCTCCTATTGCAGTTTGATGATCTTCGTATTGATCTCAAGACCAATTCGCTCAAGCTCGTCGACGATTTAAGAGAGTACTACCATGAGTTTCTGGCCGAAGGAGAAGAAGCCTCCGTTGTGGTGACGGCGATTGAAATGCCGAATCTGGATTTGAATCTTCCGTTTGTGACAAAAGAGCGAGACCCTGGAAAAACATCACTCAAAGAACAATATGTTGATTTTCCCGATGGCCGTATCGTGCGGAAGATCAAAACCGGAATGATCTTTATGTTCGGCGATGGTGATCACTATGCCTTTGGTTCCTGCATTGAGAACCAGGCGCAGATTATCAATTTTCTCAATAACCGCTTTATCGAAATTGTGATTAAACGCGGCTCGTTGTTGTTCCATGCTGCAGGAGTTGCTGTCGATGGGCTTGGTTTGTCGTTGGCCGGGTTCTCCGGTGCGGGCAAATCGACTCTGGCGTTGCATATTATGCGTCGCGGTACGGATTTCATCAGTAACGACCGGTTGATGGTGCGTCGCAGGGAGAGTGGATTGGAGATGATCGGTGTCCCCAAAATGCCACGCGTTAACCCTGGCACGGTTGTCAATAACCCGAGTTTGAGTTCCGTGATGAGTAAAGAGGAATTCGACCGGTTTTCTCGGATGCCCACCAGTGAGTTGTGGGATCTTGAACACAAATATGATGCCATGGTCGATACCTGCTTTGGTCCGAATAAATTTAAATTGCGGGCTCAAATGGCAGGACTTATTCTTTTGCACTGGAAGCGAACAGATGATCCTGTTGTTGCCACTCGAGTCAATTTGAAAGAACGTCGAGACTTGATGCCGGCTTTCATGAAAGATGTTGGTTTATTCTTTGAGATGGATGATCCGGCAGAAACACTTGATTTTTCGGAGCAAGCGTACTTGGCGTTACTGGATGATTGTCCTGTGCTTGAACTAACTGGCGGTATCGATTTCGACGCTGCAACAGAAATTTGCCTTGCTTTCTTACAAGAGCAACTCGAAAAAGCAAGATAGTCCATTCTGAACAAGGGAGGCTTTGCCTTCCTTGTTCCGCTGATAGTGTTCCTCCTGTAATTCTCTTTCGCCCCATTTATTGTAGTATTATAGTGTATTGAAAAAATGGCGTGTTGCATTGTCGAACAACACTTCTCAAGTCGCTGGAATTCGTGGCCGTTCATTGTAACGGTATCATTGTTGTGAGTGTCATCGTAGTTATTTGTGTCTATATTTATATATAAATTTGATTTTATTTTTATATTTGTTTGTCATTGTCGTTTTTATCTAAAAAATATTTTTATTGTCGTGCAGCACTTTCCAGAACAATGGGTTACGACAAGAGATAGAGTTGTGATGTCATGGAAATGACACCGATTTGGAAGGAAAAGTACACAGTCTGTACAGTAGAAAATATAAAATTTTAAAACGAAATCTGGATTGTCCATATCTTTGCGAATCGTTTTCAAAAATGGATATCCGCCGCGTTGTTGTCTGACAATATCACCTCCTTTGCGATTCCATGCTTCCCCCCCAAGAGGATGAAGGGCCTTTATATTATGAAGATTTCATTGAAAGCGAAGATGATAGCGTTTTGTCTGATGATCGGCATTGTTCCCATTGTTATTATGGGACTTTACAGTGTGAGGCAGGCATCGATGAGCTTGTCTCACCAAGCATTTGGCCAACTTGAGTCATTACGTGATGCTAAAAAAGCTGCGATGGAGCAGCTTTTTGAAAAATGGTCGCAGGAAGTACGAATTTTTGCCAGCGTTAAAGAAGTGTTCAATGCGGTCGGCCTGTTACGCGACTATACTTACGGTACGGTCGAGGCCGGAGAACGCATGGACATCAATGACCCTGACTATGTGAGTCTTTTTCCTTATGTCGAGGGAGCCTTTGAGCCGTTTGTCTCGGTCCTGGGGTATGAAGACGCCTTGTTGGTCGATGACTACGGACGCGTTTTGTATTCCGTCAATAAGGGCCTGGATATGGGTGAAGATTTGGACAAAGGAAAGCTCAAGGATACAAACTTGGCGGAGGCTTGGCGGGAAGGATTGAAGGGCCAAGTCACCTTTGTCGATTACCAAGCATATCCCCCTTTAGATGGACGACCGGCTGCGTTTGTTGCTGCTCCGGTTTATAATCATACGAATGACGTTGAAGGCGTCGCGATTTTACGTATCCCACGAGGGGATATTTCCACGATTATGAAATTGCGTTCTGGGATGGGAGAAACTGGAGAGAGTTTTCTTGTTGGTCCGGACGGGAAGATGCGTTCAGATTCGTTCCGCGCTCCGGATACGCATTCCGTTCAGGCTTCATTTGCCCATCCTGAAACCGGGAAAATAGCGACGGATCCATTTCAGAAGGCGATTGCTGGTAAATCTGGCACTGAATTGGCGACGGATTTTCGCAATGTCGAGGTATTGACCGCATTCGCACCCCTTCCCGTTGGCAATGAGAATTGGGCTCTTTTGGTCGAGATGGATCGCGACGAAGCGTTTGCAGCGGTGAGTCGACTGACTCAGGTCGCGCTTATCCTTGGTCTTGTAACGGCTGTTCTTGTCGTACTTGCATCCATGTGGTTTCTCAAACGGGAATTGACACAGCCGTTTTCCTCTTTGCAAGTATTTCTGGAAGAAATCACCCGAGGAAATTTTGCTGCCGAATTGCATGGTCGATTCAAGGCGGAATTGGGGCAACTCCGGCGTGGGTTGTTGCAAATGGTCGGAGAGTTAAAAAACAAGCTTGGGTTTTCCGAAGGGATTTTACGTGCGATGACAACCCCGTGCCTTGTTGCTGATCCTGAAAATCGATTGTCTTTTGTCAATCAACCGTTGCTTGATCTCCTGGAACTTGATGGAGAGTATGACCACTATTTGGGAATGGATGTGGCAGAATTTTTTTACGGAGAAAAGGGTGGTCAAGGCATTACGCGTAACTGTTTCAAAGAGCGACGTACATTTCGTGATATCGAAATTCAAGGTCAAGGGCGACGAGGGACGGAATATTTCATTCGACTTGATGCGGCTCCATTGTATGATCTTGATTCCAACCCTATAGGTGCTTTTGCGCTCTTTACCGATCTGACAGCAATTAAACGGCAAGAAGCAGAGATACGTTGCCAGAATGACAAAATGAAAACGGTGGCGGAGGAAGCTGATCAGATTTCTCGCCATGTATTCAGCAGTGCCGAGGAACTTTCCCGTAAAGTGGACATGGTACAGTCAGGCGCAAGACTGCAGACTGAACGAATTATTGAGACTTCGATGTCCATGGATGAGATGAGCAATTCTTTGATCAGTATTGCGCAAAGTGCCAGTACAACTGCGGAGAATGCAGGAGCGGCCATGGAAAAGGCCCATGAGGGGTCGCGAGTGGTGGAACAGTCCATTCAAGCTTTGGAGAAAGTTTTTACGTTATCATCGGACCTGAAAACGAATATCCACATGCTCGGTGATAACGCGCGTGCTATTGGTGATATTATCAATGTTATTAATGAAATCGCCGATCAGACGAATTTGTTGGCACTGAATGCAGCCATCGAAGCGGCACGAGCGGGAGAAGCCGGCCGTGGCTTTGCTGTCGTTGCCGATGAGGTTCGGAAACTTGCCGAAAAAACTGTTGGTGCCACACAACAAGTTTCGGACAGTATCGGGAATATACAAAAAATGGCGTATCTGAATGTCGCAAATACGGAGACCGCCTTTCAGGCTATTCAAGACGCGAATGAGCTTGTGGTCAAATCCGGTGAGACATTGAAACTCATCGTATCGTTTTCGCAAGAAGCCGCAGAAGAGGTACAGCAGATTGCTGCTTCAACGGAAGAACAGACCGCAACCCATGAATTGATCAGCGCGGCAGTGGCTGAAGTTAAACAGGTTGCAGAAGATACAGTCGAAGGCATGGAGACGTCTTCTTTGGCCATTGGCGATCTCACCCAACAGGCCGAAGAACTGAAAAATCTTATTATGGGTATGCATCATGACGAATGCCAGGCTCCTGATTTTCTGAGAGAATACCGATCTCCGATGCAGGCATTATCAACCTGATGAACAATACAGTATGGTGAGATGTTCCGCCCGGCTCCTTGAAAAGGGGAGTCGGGCGTCCTTTTTTCTTCATGGGCTTGTCGACGCGTCATCTTTGGGATAGGCCGGGTTCAGTGTGATATGGAGGGAGACGTGTCTTTTGAAATTCAGGTTATCGATAGCCGTAATGAATCTCGTAGCATTATTGTTGAAGCCGGTGAAAATCTGGCCCGTGCGCTGTTCCGTCATGGTGCCTTCCTCGGAAGACCATTGTGCTCGGGTTTAGGAAAATGCGGACAATGTCGCGTTCGATATCGTCACAATATTCCTGAATCAACGGTCGAGGAAACAACACGCCTTTCTTTTCAGGCACGTGAAGATGGGTATCGATTTGCCTGCCTTCATACCGTGCGCCCTGGCGATTGTCTTATCATCGAGAGTCCATGGGGAGGCGTTCTTTCGGATCGTCTTCAGAAAGATATGGAGCCACTGACACCACCGGTTCGATTGGCCGTCGATTTAGGAACAACCGGCATTGCGTGGCGTTTTATTGATGCCTCGGGTCCAGGACCGATGCAAACAGCTCCCAATCCGCAACTGGGAGCTGGTGCCGATGTGATGTCGCGCATCGCCTATGCTTTGGACTCCTCAGGGGCAAAATCACTCCAGAACGTTCTCATGGAATTTTTTCGCGATGTCATCGCTTCTGCTGGGCAGCCGGTAGAATCCATGGCCATTGCCGGGAATACGGCCATGACCAGTATTTTTTTGGGAAAACGCGTCGATGAACTCGCTCGGGCTCCGTACCGTGTGGCATACCATGGTGGAACATGGATCAATGCGGCGGATGGCTTGCCCAACATGTATGTGGCACCGCTGTTAGCGCCGTTTATTGGTGGAGACCTTGCGGCAGGACTCGCGTCGTTGGTTTTGGGGGACGCCCCTCCTGCTGCACCATTCCTCTTGGCCGACCTGGGAACAAATGGAGAATTTGTTCTTGTTCGCGAGAACGGGAATGTCATTGGCACGAGTGTTCCCATGGGGCCGGCACTGGAAGGCATAGGACTATCCCAAGGAAGCATGGCGCTTCCTGGAGCCGTCAGTGTTTTTCATCTTGGTCCGAAAGGACTTATTCCCGAATATGTTGACACTTCTGTTCGTCCCAGGCATGGAGACGAACCCAAAATGACCGGGGCTGCGTATCTCTCTCTTGTTGCGATTCTCGTCCGTTTAGGTGTGCTCGGGCACGACGGCCGATTTCGAGAGGCTGACGACAGCCGCGTCATGCTCCCATTAGCACGCGCTCTTGCAACTCATATGACGCGAGATCATGGCGAACCGTGTTTTGTGTGGGATGCGTACCGGTTGATGGCGTCGGATGTCGAAGAAATTCTGAAAGTGAAGGCTGCCTTCAACCTCGCGTTATGTGGATTAACCCAGGCGGCTGGTATGGAACCGCATATGCTCTCAGCGTGTTGTATTGCTGGAGCAATGGGAAAGCACATTCGTATCGATGATCTTGTGACCTTAGGTTTTTTACCTCAGCAATTGCGTGATAAAACACGGGCCATAGGCAATGCGTCTCTTGACGGAACCGGATTAGCCCTTATGCGTGAATCTGTACGGGAGTGGCTCGGCAACCTGCACGTCGATGTCGTTTCCTTAACCGACAACCCTTCCTTCCAAAACCTTTTTGTGGAATCCATGGTGTTTGATTATGTCCGGGCAACGCTTTCCCAAGTCTCCTAGGCCTTCTCGTCCTTCTCGTCCTTCTCGTCCCGCGTCCGCTCCCAAACCAGGAGCAAGCGTGCTGCACAGCAGACTCTTTGCGGGGGTTCATACCGATCGAGCGACTGCTCTCGACCACTATATAACGGTTATCGATGCTGTTCTTGGGCTCAAGCGGAAACATGCAGCGGCGTTACCCGACAATATCAAGTCGTTGTCCGATGCTCTAACGAGTCGTCGCGGTGAGGGGCTTCGGTCGAACTACATGGCTGATCCTCGGATATTATCAGCATACGTTTCCTATTTTTTGCCATGGAATCTGTTCCGACTCGTTTCGATTTTACCAGGCCTGGACCTCCAGCTTCCAGAAAAATCGGTTATCGTCGATCTTGGTTCCGGTCCGTTGACATTTGTGCAAGCGTTGTATCTCGCCCGACCAGATTTACGGCGACAAAAGCTTGTGTTTCACTGCTACGATACAGCCGGTGCAGCTCTGAAAATGGGAAAGGATCTTTTTTTTGAGCTTGTGAAACGCACGGAGGGGCCAGAGGCCAAATCGGCTTGGCATATTGAGATCGAACAAGCTCCACTGCAAGCGGGGTTAACAAAACGGGCCGATCTCGTTGTTGCTGTCAATGTCGTTAACGAGTTTGTCGGATTTTCCCGGCAGGGCGGGAATGAAAGTGAACTCTATGCCGTTGCTGAAAAATTTCTGTTTGGTCCGGCCCAACCTGGTCGCATACTTTTTGTCGAACCGGGTACGCGTATGGCTTCGGGCAACCTCGCTCGCTTGCGTGACGCCTTCATTGAATTAGGGGCCCCAATAAAAGGACCATGCACTCATACCGGCTCTTGCCCTTATGGTAATCGCATGTCGAAAGGGTGGTGCCATTTTATCATGCCGGCTAAACAGGCTCCGTCATGGTTACGTGATTTGTCCAAACGAGCGGGACTGCACAAGGAACGGGCTGGACTATCATATCTCGATATTGGAAATCGGGAAACGGTTGAGCATGATACAGAAAATTCCGGGCTCCGTTTGGGACGCGTTCTCTCCGATGCGTTCCCATTGCGCCTTGGTGGGACGGGGGCCATGGGGCGTTATGTTTGCGCCGAGGGGGGGCTTGTCGTCGCCATGGGTGACATTGTCCAATCCTGGAAACAAGGCGATGTGATTCGCCTGGATGGGCTTGAGACCCTGGGGAAAGATGAAAAAAGCGGTCTTCCTTTGGTAGGAGCCCAGATTCAACAACCTCGATCCACGCGAGACAATGATTCAGCAAAACGTCCATACCCCAAACGTCATTGATTGAGGACTCATTGATTATGAGACAGCATTGGACCGCCAGCTTGTCACTCATGCTGCGGTGTGCTTCAATGAAAAAGAGACCATATTTGTGTTGGAGCACGAACCCGTTATCACGTTTGGCCGCAATGGCGGTCGTGAGAGTCTACGGATTTCCGATGAGGAAGCTCGACGACTGAACTTGAACGGCTGCGTTTGGGGCTTGAACAGGTCGTTGATATACAAAAGGTGAAACGTGATTGTGTCCGCATCTTCTTCGAATACTTCCTTGAAACGTAAACGCCTTCCCCCCTGGCTGCGGGTGCGCCTGCCCGGAAGTTCTGATTTTGCCGAGACAAAAGGGCTTGTCGCAAAAAAAGGGCTTCATACTGTGTGTGAAAACGCCAGATGCCCCAATATATTTGAATGCTATGAAAAAAAATCCGCAACATTTCTCATCATGGGCGAAATCTGTACCCGGTTCTGTACATTTTGTAATATTGCAGGAGCGCGTCCAGTCACTCCGCAACCGCTTGATCCCGGTGAGCCGAATCGGGTTGCTGAAGCCGCTGTTGAGCTTGGGGCGAAGCATGTCGTTATTACATCGGTGACTCGTGATGACCTTGTTGATGGAGGAGCTGCGCATTTTGCCGCAACCATCCGAGCTGTGCACAAGGCGTTGCCTGGAGCCAGTGTGGAAGTGCTTATTCCGGATTTCAAGGCGGATAGCGATGCTTTGGAGTGTGTCATTGCAGCAGAGCCTGATATCATTAATCATAATGTGGAAACTGTTGTTGAATTGCAGCCCCTTATCCGTCCTCAGGCGAATTTTGAACGGAGTTTAGGCGTTCTTTCTCTGGTTAAAAAGCTCTCGCCGGGGCTCTTGACGAAAAGCGGTCTTATGGTCGGCCTTGGTGAAGACGATGAGCAAGTCAGACAAACACTGGTTCAACTGGCCGGTATCGACTGTGACATCGTGACGATTGGCCAGTATCTTTCTCCAAGTCGTAAACATCGTGAACCGGATCGCTATGTTTTTCCTGAAACGTTTGATGCGTATGCGGAGTTTGGACACGCGGCTGGTATTCCGTATGTGTTCAGTGGACCCAGAGTGCGCAGTAGTTATAATGCTGCGACGATTATGAATCGGCTTAAGGCGAATTTGGAGAGCTGATTCGGGACGAAGCATGATACGGGATATTTTTCTCTGGGGAGGCACGACCATGCTGCTTGTGGCATGTGTTGGAGGAGGGTGGAAGCACCACTTGCCATGGAGAATATATGCGGCGGTGACGATAGGAGGATGCTGTTGTCTCGTCGCCGCCGCAGTGATGATGCGTCATCCCATTCTTGGCGTATCAGCCTGCCTGTTTGGGATGATTATGCTCTGGAAAAATGCGTAGTCAAACTGAACGGAGAAAAATCGTTTAGAAGCCGATATCTTCGTTGACAAGCAACACAATAATACGTTTCGGTGGGGACGACTTGACCGAGATCGTCCAGACATTGCAAATGCGCTCAGGGCTGGAGCAGTCTTCACAGTGTAGAGTTTTCGTGCATGGTGTTTTACGGTCCAGGCGCATGGCGTTGACTGGAGCGGCAATTTCCGTAACGCGGTCAAGTCCGGCGTGAGTGTCCGAAACGAGTTTGTTTCTTCCCGCCACAATGACGACCTGCTTGGGACCAAAGGCGATGGCCGCAACACGATTGCCTGTTCCATCGAGATTGATCAGTGCACCGTCTTCACTCACAGCGTTCGTACTCGTCACAAAGAGGTCCGAGAGCAGGGCTTGGCGCCGACGCTCAATGAATTCGTCGCGTGGGACTGAAGGGTCGTATGTGTCGAGGATTTCGGTACCTTCAACCTTTTTTATAGCATCGAACATGCCGGTTGAAACAAGTGTCGTCGAGCCGCCAAACGCAATGCTCTTCGGTTTGGATGTAGGGATAATGGTATTAAGGAGAAAGTCCTGTGCGTCTTGCACGGTGTCAAAAACATGAGCATCAAATTGATTCTTCTGCAAGGCCTTTGCGGTTTGTTCTAATCGGCCTCGATAATACGTGTTCAAGGGATCATTCATGGTGTCTTCCTTATTGACTCGGTTAAAAAACCATTTTAGACCGTTTCTTTCTGTTTTTTCAAGATACCGGGCCGTTGAAATTCTACGGGCGGGAACGGGCGAGATACAAATACTACACAATGGTGTGAAACGGGTCGCGTCGCTCGGTTTAGGAGAGGTCGCAAAGCGATCTGATCCTTGACGCCCTTTTGATTTATGGCTATGAAGTCAAGTTCATTTCAATTACTTGGAGATATGTATGAGCAAGAGAACATACCAACCGCACAAGACCAGAAGAAAACGCACTCACGGATTTCTCGTCCGTTGCAAAACCAAAAACGGTCGGGCCATTATTCGCCGTCGCCGTGCCAAGGGGCGCAAACGATTGGGCGCCTAGGGTTTCCCAAGTCCTGCCGACTGCGGAAGCGGGCCGAATTCACGGCCTGTTACGATCATGGTCGTCGTTATCACACTCGGCAATTTTTGGTGTTCGTTCGTCGCCGCGATGAAGCGGCGACGGGCGCACGTCTTGGTATTGCCGTTAGTAAAAAAATCGGTTCAGCCGTTGTGCGCAACCGAGTAAAACGGCTTGTCCGCGAAGTGTTTCGACAAAACCGGTCCCTTATTACTTCGGATCTTGATGTGGTTGTTGTCGCCAAGCGCAAAATTGACGTACCGTCGCTTGATGTCTTCGTCGCTCGCGATGAACTCATTCCGATTTTTCGACGCCTTGGCAGAGACTTTCGACCACAAAGCGAAAACGTGTAGGCCGACTTTGGAACCCTGCCTCCGTGCATCTGCAACCAGACGCCCTGGTCTTGTTCCACCGTCCCGTCCAGGAGTCGCTTTCCGACCGGGAATTCGCCATATCACTATGCGTCCCCTCATTCTTTTTTTTATCCGGGTGTATCAGTACACTATCTCGCCGTATTTTCCGCCGAGTTGTCGATTTCAACCAACCTGTTCACATTATGCGTACGAAGCGGTTGTACGCCACGGAGCCTTGGCCGGATCGGTTTTAGCCGCATATCGCCTGCTGCGATGTCATCCGTTTTGCAAAGGCGGCTATGATCCGGTCCCCCGGTCGTTACCACGCCCTTTTCACTTGAGGACCTTGTTGCCAAAAACCTTGGGAAAAAACTCCTAGGAATCTTCGGGAATGCATCACAATGGATAATAAACGTGTTATAATGGCAGTCGCCTTGTCATTTATTGTCTTGTTAAGCTGGAACTATTTCTTTCCTCCAGCCAAACCTCCGGTCGAAACGGCCAAACCTACAGCTACCGCATCTGCAGATGCGCAGACTCCGACAACGTCGTCGGCCCAGACTGCGGATTCAACTCCTGCAGCACCTTTGGAAGACGCATCGTTTACGGCTTCAAAAGGACGCAGTGTCACTGTTGATACCCCGCTCTATCGGGCTATCTTTGATTCCAATGGCGCTGTGTTGCAGCGGTTTGATCTGAAAAAATACAAAAAGACGATCGAACCAGATTCTCCGCCGGTCGATCTCGTGACGGAAGCGTCTTTAAACAAGGCACCCATGGGATTGCTTGTTGACGGTAAACCATCGTGGACAAATGGAAGTTGGACGTTTGCCGGCGATGATGTGACATTGGCTGCTGGTGAAAATGCTGAATTGACATTTAAAGCGACTATCGACGGTATTACCGTAACACGAACATTGTCGTTCGATGCCGATTCGTATCTTATTTCAGAAAGTGATTTGTTGTCGTCCGATACATCGGCAACGGTTCGCCTTGCTCATACTTTGGCGTCCTCCACGCTGACCCGTGAGGGCGATCGGTATAACACAACTCGTATTGCGTATTACAACGCAAGTGGGTTGAACGAGGAACAAGACAAAGATGATCTGGAAAAGGGCATTTTGTTGTCCGACGGGCTGGAATGGGGGGCTATCGAGAGCAATTATTTTGCCCTGACGCTTTTACCCATTGAACAAAACGCGGTGCTGAAGGGAAAAATTACGGACGATATTTTCCGTATTGCAACAGAAGTTTCATCTATCAGCCTGAACAGCGGAGTCGGCCGAGAAATTGCGACCGCATACTATCTTGGTCCCAAAGTCACATCGTATTTGGCTACAGCCCCCAACAACCTGGCAGCCATTGTCAATTATGGCTGGTTTGACTTCATCGCCAAGCCTCTTATCAAACTCCTTCATTTCTTTTATGGATATGTCCACAACTATGGTGTGGCCATTATTATTTTGACGATTCTCATTAAGGCCATATTCTGGCCTCTGTCGCAAAAGAGCTACAAGTCCATGGAGAAAATGAAAAAGCTCCAGCCTTTGATGGCCGATTTGCGCGAAAAGTACAAAGATGACCGCCAGAAGATGAACGAAGAGTTGATGCAGCTCTACAAAACGTACAAGGTCAATCCGGCAGGCGGATGTTTTCCGATGCTTATTCAAATTCCTGTCTTTATCGGGTTGTACCAAGGCTTGCTCAACGCTATTGAATTGCGTCATGCTCCATTTATTGCGCATTTGCCGTTTACGGACATGATCTGGCTGGCGGACCTCTCGGCCAAGGACCCGTATTATATTACGCCGCTTATTATGGGCGCGACCATGTTCTTGCAGCAAAAGATGACGCCGTCCCCCGGAGATCCGACACAGGCCAAGATCATGCTGCTGATGCCTATCGTGTTCACGTTCCTCTTTCTTAACTTTCCTTCGGGCCTCGTTGTGTACTGGATGGTTAACAATGTTCTGTCCATCGCGCAGCAATGGTTGATGATCCGGAAGGCATAGAATCGTGAGCTCTTCGATAGCGCAAGCCAGCGGCGATCACGCTTGGGATTGGCGCGACAAGGAGAACATATGACGGATTGGAAAAGTTTCAGTGGGAAAACTGTCGATGATGCCATTGAAGAGGCGTGCCGTTTTTTTCGAGAAGACAGAGACAAGTTGGAGATAGAGATTTTTTCAGGTGGCTCTACTGGAATCTTTGGTTTGGTCGGCAAAAAAAAGGCTGAAATCAGAGCAAAAGTACGAGGCGAAGCCCACCTTGATCTTGAACCTTCGTCACGAGATGCCGGAGCGAATACCGACAAATCGCCCCGCACAAATGAACAAGCCTCTAGCGGAAAGAAATCCGCGAAACAGTCTGGAGATCGTGACCGGAAAGGTCGCCAAGGAGAGAATAAGCGCCAGGAGCGGCCGCGTCGTCCTGAAAAACAGGCAAAAGCAGAATCGGCAGAGCGTGAAGAGCGGCAACATGCGAAACCTGCGAAGCCTGACTCTCTCGAAACAAAAAATCAACCACCCCAGGCTGCACAGCAACCACAAGAAGTTCCGCAGAAGCATGAGCAGGTTACTGAAGTGCCACCTGCTGTCGAAAAAGCGGATCAGGAGGACGTGAAGATCGCGCCTCAAGAACGTCAGCCGCTCGTCCTCACCAATGAATTGAAAGAACTCATTCAAGGTGTCATGACGACGATTTTAGAGGCCATGCTTGAGCAAACTCCACCAATGGAGTTTGAAGCGCATGGTGATCGGATCAATGTCACTATCGATGATGATGAAAATTCTGGTCTGATTATTGGTCGCGAAGGACAAACCTTGTCGTCTCTGCAGTATCTCGTCAATCGCATTGTAGCGAGAAAATGGGAAGAACCCGTACGCATTCAAGTCAATACGGGTGAATATCGAGAGAAACAAGATGATAACCTGCGTAAGATGGCGATATACCTAGCGGATAAAGCCAAAACACAGGGACGTCCGCAAAGTACAAAACCGTTGAGTTCCTATCATCGCCGTGTTGTTCACCTTGCATTACAAGAAGATGCATCCATTCAAACGCGGAGCAAGGGCGATGGTCCTTTGAAACGCGTGATTATCCTGCCTCGTCGAGGAAATCGACAAGAACAACAGACAGGAAAATAGAGTACTCATATTCAACACACGAAAAGAGCCGACGCAAAAAATATTGCGCCGGCTCTTTTCGTGTGTTGATCGTTTATTTGCAGAAGCAAAGGCTACAAGATTCATCTGCTATATCTCTTCGCAATACGGTGTGTACATTTTGGTGGATGCAAACGAAGCAGCGCCGCACGTCTGGAAGACGTGCGGCGCTGGAGTTTATGTAAAGTTGTTCAGGCGTCGCGTTGAAAGTGACGACGTTTATTCTCTCACTTTTTTGTTGCGATACTGCACATAGAAATCACGCAGTGCAACATATGGCTCTATGGCTCCTTGCTTCATCGTATTGTAATCGGCCAGCAATTCCGGAAGCATGTTAAACCGATCAGCACCCTTAATAATATAGGAAAGATACCATGGCTCAAGAATGTAGGTGGTAGGACTTGTGCCGAGGTCGACAATCATGCCGAAGCCATCACGGGCTGACGATGGACCAAGAAATGGAATGACCATATAGAACCCGTATCCCATACCCCAACGTCCAAGTGTTTGTCCAAAATCTTCATCTTGGGGGTAGAGATTGGGGTCCGTCTTGGCAACATCGACGAGTCCACCAAAACCGAAAGTGGAGTTGATGAGAAAACGACCGAATTCTCGTTGTGCCTTGGTGAAATCGAGTTGGAGTAAACAGTTAAGAAATCGCATGGGAAACAAAATGTTATTATACACATTTTTGATTCCCGTACGCAGAAACGAGGGCACAACGTAGGCATACCCATCGGCAATTGGTTGGATGGCTGTATAGACTGTATCATTGAACGAAAACCAGAAACGGTTCCATCGTTCAAAGGGATCTTTAATACTTCCATCGATATCCAGTACTTCTGCGTTAGAGGTATCGTCAAAGGTGGTGTCACTCTGTCCAATGAGTTTGGGAACACCGGACGTTGTAGATTTCTCGCTGGTTGTTGTTGTCATCATGTCGGCACTGGCCGGATCGACAGACTGGTGGTTTTTTTTTGCACAACCGGCAAGGCTGAGTGCCAAAAGCAGCAGGCTCAGCACTATGAAACGGGTGTCGCAGGCGAACGTTCTCGTCTTCATATAAGGTCTCGGATTTTTGGGGTTACGCCATGGAATTGATTTTTTCGATGAGTTTATCGGGTGTTGTATTTTGCAGCAACGAGTTGAACTGCTTTCGGTAATTGCGAACCAAACTGACACCTTCGATAACAACATCATAGATTCGCCATACACCATCATTGAGTATCATGCGGTAAACAATGGGAATATCTGCGCCTGAATTCCGGACAATTTTTGTCGCGACTTCCGCTTTATCCGGACCAAGGGAGACCTCGTGTTCAAAAATAACGGTTTCACCAGAAAAGCCATCAAGCTTATCGACATAGGTTTTGTCGAGCAAGGTTACAAATGCAGTGACAAAACGTGCTTGTTGGTCTGGGGTAAAATTTTTCCACGCTATACCAAGTGCACGCCGAGATAATTCCGTTTTATCGAAAATGTCGGCCATGACGTGCTTAATCTGGTCTCGTTGCGATTGGCCCGTTTCCTTTTGCTTTTTCAACAAACTAATGACGGTGTCGACAGATGTTTTCAACGTCGTTGTCGCTGAATTAGCAGCTTGGGCAGGAGTATATACCAACATGAGCAACACAGCCAAAGACAAAAAAAATGAAAGATGCTTTTTCATACTGTAATCCCTGTCAGTCTTATTTTACGCCACCAAAAATGTATTTACCAATAAGGTCTGTTAAATCCACGCTGGATTCCGTATCCGTGAGCAGTGCCCCCGGTGCGAGGGGGACATCAGAACCACCCGGAGATATTTTGATATACTTGTCTCCGATGAGTCCGCTTGTTTTGATGGATGCGATAGCATCCTCGTCAAGCGGGACATCCTTTTGAATCTGCATGGAAACAAGAGCAGTTTTATCTTCAGGACGGAGGTGAATGCTGTCGACATGGCCTATGGTCACGCCGGCCATTTGAACTTCGGCACCTGCGACAAGTCCCGTTACATCGTTGAATCGAGCATTGATCGTATAGGTGTTTCCTCCGAACAATTCGACTTTTCCTAAGTGAATTGTCAGGTATGCCACACACGCCAAGCCCGCGAGGACGAAGATGCCGACGGCTGTTTCTATTCGATATTTAGTCATATTTTCGTCAGGTATAGAGTGTTGAGAAGTTATAGCAAGCATTATGCCTGTTATAGTAAAAATGACGTTAGGACATAGTCGGAAACAAGAATGAAGATACAGGATAATACCACGGCCGATGTTGTCGCCAAGCTGACACCCTTGGCCCCGAAACCACCAGCTCGTGTGTGCGTGAAATATCCTTCGAAACAACAGATAGTCACGACAAGCAGTCCAAAAACAATCGCTTTCGTGAAGCCCCCCATAATATCGGTCAATTCAACGCTTGAATTGATCCGATAAAAATAGATCCCTTTGTTGATTCCAAGCAGTGCTACTCCGCTGACGTACCCTCCGAGGATGCCAATGACATCAAATATGGCGGTAAGAAGCGGGAAGCAGATGAGCGCCGCAACGATGCGCGGGCCTATGAGAAAGCGAATAGGATCGATATCCATTGTATCGAGAGCATCGATTTGTTCGGATATACGCATAATACCGATTTCTGCAGCCATCGCTGAACCGGCGCGACCTGTCACCATGATGGCTGTCAACACCGGGCCGAGTTCGCGTATAATAGAGAGCGCGACAGCAGCTCCTAAAAGTCCTTCCGAGCCGAATTTAACGAGAGTGTAATAGCCTTGCAGGCCGAGGACCATACCGGTGAATAATCCAATCAGTGCAATGACAAAGATGGATTTAACACCAATGAAGTACATTTGTTGGATGATTTTTGAAAATTGGAATGGCAAAGTAAAGATTGAACGGATGCCAAACCCGAGAAAACAGGCGAATGCGCCAAATTCGCCAATGAGCGCAAGCGTTCGCCGTCCGACCACAGCCGGGTGAAGAAAGAATTGTGAAGGTTGTGATTCCATACTTGGGATTTCAGTGATGTAACCGTAATGCGAGCATGCTGTTTTGAAGAAGGTTGTAGGTGACCACATGCCTTTGTCTGACCAAGAGAAATACATAAAAAACACGCGGAATCAAGTCCGATCACTCTGTTTGACCACTTCGACACCAATTTTCATTCGGTTGACGGTATGGATCTGAGGTTGGTGTTGCTTGATTGTGTCTGGAAGGATAAAGTTGAGCAGACTTTTGATTCCTCGACAATTTTGAAGGAGATGCTATGCGAGCATTTGCCGTATTCTTGATGTGCGCAGTGGCGGCTGGTCTCGGGTATTTTGGATATGCTGCAAATATACGGTATATGGAGATGCAAGCGCACGTCGAGACATCTCGGGCTCAAATCAATCAATTGTCTCATAAAATCGAAATGCTCGAAAAGGATCTTCATCAGGCTGAACTTGATCATGAACGCGTTGTTTCAGAACTTGAAACAAAACTTGGCGATGTCGTGAAGGAGCGAGAAGCCCTGAAGACGGAGCGAGATTTTCTTTTGAATCGATTAGGTGAACAGATGGCGGCTGTTCTCCAAAAACTTGATGCAAAAGATGCGATACAAACTGTTGCGCCGGATTCCACGCGTTCCAAACATTCGGCGCCACCGATCAAAGGGCTTGAGCGAGCGATAACTCCCGAAGAAGAAGCGCGTATGCTTAATGAATTAGATGCTACAACTCCATAGAATAAAAATGTTATCTCTTCAGAAACAATGGTTCACTGAATTGAAATCGCAACTCTAAAATAGATATTGGAGTGTTTTTGCTGTGATTCATAGCGTCAAGAGAAAGCGGATCTACCGTGTGATGGCGCGGTTTTGTTGCATTTTTGTCTGCCTTGTAATCGCAGTTGTTCTTATTACAGGGTGTAGTCCCACCGAATCCGACGCACTACCTGGGTATATTGAAGGAGAGTTTGTCCGTGTCGCATCGAAATTATCCGGACAATTGAATGTCTTATCCGTTACAAAAGGCGCGCGGATTGACTCCGGGGTACCATTGTTTACGCTGGAACGGGAATTTGAGCGACAAGCTGTCAACCAGGCAAAAGCATCAGTACAAGAAGCAGTCCATACACTTCACGATATGGAAAAAGGAAGTCGTCCAGAAGAGTTGGATCAAATTCGGGCAGAAATTAAAGAAATTGAAGCGCGATTGAAGTTGTTGAAGTTGGAATATTCTCGCCGAACGCGGCTCTATCGTGACAAAAGTATTGCCCAAGAAACGCTTGATATCACCACCTCGGAGTATCAACAGACACAAGCCAACCTGCAACGACTTCGGGCGACTTTGGATACGGCGAAGTTAGCGTCTCGGATTGATCGCATTAAAGCTGCACAAAGTGATGTGGATGTTAAAAAAGCGGCATTGGCTCAAGCTCAGTGGAATTTTGATGAAAAACACCAGGCTGCCCCACAAGCAGGACTTGTTTTCGATACTCTTTATAGAGAAGGAGAGTGGGTTGGTGCTGGGCAACCCGTGATTTCGCTTCTGCCACCGGAAAATGTCAAAGCACGGTTTTTTATTCCGGAAAATCAGGTCGCGACACTCGAATCAGGGCAGACTGTTTTTGTGCACTGTGATGGCTGCGGTGAAGAATATAAGGGTACGATTTCATATATTTCGGCAGAGGCGGAATATTCGCCGCCTGTTATTTTCAGTCAGGTGTTTCGTACAAAGCTTGTCTTTATGGTAGAGGCTGTATTTCCTCCAGAGGTCGCCGCGAAACTGCATCCTGGACAACCTATCGATGTGTATCTCCATGAGCACAATCCAAATGCCTCTTGATACGGATCGACCTGTCATTGATGTGACCGGCGTGACCAAGGTTTTTGGAGAAAAAACAGTGGTCAATGGGATCGATATGCAGGTACATCAAGGGGAAATCTACGGATTTCTTGGGCCGAATGGATCAGGAAAAACAACATTTTTACGTATGTTGTGCGGGTTGCTGATCCCTGATGCTGGTCAAGGAACCTGTCTTGGGTTCGATATTCTCACTGAATCGCGCCGGATTAAGCCCCGTGTTGGGTATATGGCACAAAAATTCAGCCTATACACCGACTTATCTGTTCATGAAAATCTGCTTTTTATGGCTCGGATATATGGAGTGAAGAGGCGAAGAGCAACCGTGCGCGATATGATTACGCGTATGGAGCTCGACCCCTTTACGCATCAGCTCGCCGGGGCGTTGTCCGGTGGCTGGAAGCAACGTCTGGCATTGGCAGCTTGTATGCTGCACAATCCCGATCTTCTTTTATTGGACGAACCGACTGCGGGAGTTGATCCCAAAGCACGCCGTGACTTTTGGAATCAAGTGCATAAACTGACAAGTCAGGGCATGACGGCGCTCATTACAACACATTATATGGATGAGGCAGAACGCTGCCATCGTTTGGCGTATATCGCATACGGCAATCTGCTCGCATCCGGTACGGTACAGGATGTCATTGACCAAGAAGGGTTGACCTCGTTTGAAATCGTTGGACCTGAGTTGTATAAGCTTGGAGAACGGTTGAAATCATGTCCGGGCATTGAGCAAGTCGTTCCGTTTGGAAACACACTTCACTTGAGTGGGAAAGACAGAGACGCCATGCAATCGGCCCTACAAACCGAAGTCGATTCGCAATATCAATGGCGTCAAATTGAACCAAGTCTGGAAGAGGTCTTTATCAGTCTTATGAATCGGGCTCGTTCCGGAACGTCGTGAGGTGGAATGTGAGCGACATATTTTCCTTTCGACGGCTTATTGCCATGGTGTCCAAAGAGTTCGTTCAAATGCGGCGTGATCGTCTGACTTTTGCCATGATGATCGCCATTCCTTTTATGCAGCTGATTTTGTTTGGATTTGCCATTAATTCCGATCCGAAATATTTGCCCACTGCCGTTCTTGATGCCGACCCGAGTGTTTTTTCCCGCACGCTCATCGCGGCGATGCAAAATAGTCTCTACTTCAAGATTACACGCATCATCAGCTCTGAAGAACAGGCACATGAAGCGTTGGCTTTGGGGGACGTTCAGTTCGTTCTGACGATTCCTGTTGATTTCTCCCGGCAACTTGTTCGTGGTGAGCGTCCCGTATTATTGCTTGAGGCTGATGCCACCGACCCAGCTGCCACGAGTAATGCAGTCACAGCACTTCGTACATTGGTGCAATCAACGTTTGACCGCGACCTGAAAGGGCCGTTGGCGAGTCTGCAATCCCGGCCTGGCCCCGTAGACCTCCGAATTCACGCTAAGTACAATCCCGAAGCCAATACACAATACAATATTGTTCCTGGGCTTATGGGTGTCGTGTTGACCATGACTTTGGTCATTATTACAGCTTTGGCCATTACCAGAGAACGTGAACGCGGAACGATGGAAAATCTTTTGACCACCCCTGTGCGACCTCTTGAGGTGATGGTTGGTAAAATCATTCCATATATCGTTGTTGGGTACATTCAGATGGGGCTGATTATTTGTGCTGCAGTTCTCATTTTCAACGTTCCGATATACGGAAGTTTGCTTTTGCTGCTTGTTGTCTCATCACTTTTTATTGCTGCGAATTTGGCCGTAGGAATTACATTTTCTACGGTGGCCCAGAATCAATTACAGGCCATGCAAATGTCGTTTTTTTTCTTCCTCCCATCCATCCTTCTTTCCGGATTCATGTTTCCGTTTCGCGGTATGCCGCAATGGGCGCAATATCTTGGGTCGGTATTACCCTTGACACACTACTTACGCATCGTTCGGGGGATTGTTCTCAAGGGCAATACATTGACGGAGATCGTTCCGCATCTATGGCCTATCGCGACGTTTGTCGTGGTCATTATGTTCATTGCTTTAAAGCGATACCGTCAGACATTGGATTGATTTTCATTTGGAAGAGGACTATTCGGCACGAGGGTTATGAGAGACATGCAGACAGCAGGAAAATGGCTTTGTGTTTTGGGGCTCTGTCTGATCGTTGCCGGTCTATTTATGATGTATCGGGATCGGTTGGGACCATTGGCCAAAATACTTGAAAAAATTCCCCTTGGCCGACTTCCCGGCGATGTATCGATCAAACGTGATGGGTTCTCTATCTATTTCCCCTGGGTCAGTTGTCTTGTCGTCAGCGCGGTGCTGAGTTTCCTTTTCTATCTTTTCCGCCGCTAATGTCTTTCCGGGCAAATTGCTCCTTTTCCCTTTTCAGCTCTGGACGCAAGCGATGAGCAGGCGTAGGGAGAATGCGTTATCCGGCGGGCATCGGATAATCTATCTCCCGTATGGACGTCGGCAAACCCCTGGATGGCAATTGGACACCGAGAGGCGAGTTGGAACGACGTCAAACGACGCCATATCCAGACCCGCACCCTGGTGATGAAACAGAAAACAATCAGAATGAAAGGGTATTCAAGGTACGTTCCAATGGATGATCCTGTTTTGCGAATGCACATGTGGCTTGAAGTGGAGGGAGTGACATTTTTCGGGCTGGGAAGAACACTGATTCTGGAACGGCTCGCACAATGTGGCTCCCTGCAAAAAGCGGCCCGCAGTCTCGGCATCACTCATGAAGCCGCACTGGAAAAAATTCATCAAACCGAACAAATGTTTGGTTTCAAGTTAATTGAACGCGTTGGTGGTGACAAACCAGGAACAAGCCGACGGTTGCGATTGACGATTTTTGGTGAATTGTTGTCCTCGGCGTATCGTCAATGGTCGGAGAGCGTGGAACGCTTTGCGCTGCAACAAGCCATGGAAATTTTCCCCTTTCCATGCCGCTCGTATGACGCTTCAAAAGAGGACATTGTGACTGGGCATTTTTCTCCGACGCAAAATTCTTCAACACCTTCGCGCCCTCGCTTAAGCCAGGCACATCGTTGAAACGGTGTTGATAAGACAGCATTGTCACATGCGTGGACGCCGATCACGCAGACTCGACTGTCACTCCCCCTTATTTATGAAAATGAGTCCCAATGTTTTTCCCAAACAACTTTACCACCAACTTTTTTCTGTTTGCGTAAGAGCACATACAACGCTCCAGCTCCCCCATGCTTGGGCAATGCCGTGCAAAACGCGAGCACAATTCTTCTGAGAGGATCCCGTGTTAACCACGATTTGACTTCTTCTTTAAGAATAGAAATTCCACCTGGTGAATTGACGCCTCGACCTGGAATGAGCAAGAGGCAGCGTCGACCCAACATGTAATGCTCTCTCAGAAAGTGCAATATGGCCGCTTTTGCTTGGTCGGCGTTGAGTCCATGCAAGTCTAGGTGTGCTTCCGGAGAAAAACGTCCGGCTCGAAGTTGACGCACAATTTTCGAATCAATTCCCTTGATGTATCCTTGAACAAACTCGTCGGTGAAAGCGAGTTCGAACTCCACCTTTCCATTGATAAGGTCGGCCAAGCTTTCTCGTACCTGGGCGTCTTCATCGGCTTTCGCTAATGATGGCGGTACAGGTGGCGCGGCATCAAGACCCGCGACCTGACGTCCTTTTTTGTTTGTATCCATGGGATCAACGCCGGTCATTGCTCGGAAAAAAAGATGGTCTTCATCGTGTGGGACGGCCGCCTTTTCTGGTTCAGGAGGAGCTTGGACAACCGGCTTTTTGGCCTTTTTTTTGACTTTGATCCCTTTGAGTTCGTGGAAGGGGTTATTGGTGAATGCATTCTTGTTCTTTTTCGACATGACAACCTCCGCAAAGACCATAGCCTGAACCCCATCAGAGAGTAAATACGCCGGTATCAGTGTCTATCGCAAAGGGTCGTCATGAAAGAAAGTTTGTTGAGCATTTCGTGACGTTGTGGAGGGAATTTTTAATTTTCATGTGTCTTTACTTTTTGTCCCGGAGCATTTGCGATCTCCGACTTTGCCTAACAGATACCGGCATAGTCGGAGAATTTTTCTCGAGAACTTTTTCCAGTAAACATCTGGAACTTGAAGAATGGCTGGTATACAAAGAAAATGATGACCGGGTTCGTTGTAATAACGATCCGGGATGCTTGACGGAATCGAACGGTGGCTTATTATGTAAACTTGCCGCGTTTCCAGTCGCGCAAAATTCGAAATCGCAATGAGGAAGAAGCGTGGAATACAAAGATTATTACAAGTTGCTTGGTGTTACCAAATCGTCCACGACTGAGGAGATTTCCAAGGCGTTCAAGAAGTTGGCACGGAAATACCATCCGGACTTGAACCCGAATGACCCTCAGGCGGAATCGAAATTTAAGGACATCAATGAAGCCTACGAAGTGCTCAAAGATCCTGAGAAGAGAAAGCTGTACGATTCTCTTGGCCCCAATTGGAAAGATGGCCAGAATTTTCAGCCGCCTCCGGGGTTTGACAAATCGCACTTCCATTTTGGTGGAGCTGGCGGACAAGGATTTGATGCCGGCGCGTTCAGTGATTTTTTCGAAACGATTTTCGGTGGTGGGTTTGGCGGAGCTGGTGGACCTCGTGGAGCCAAGTTCCGTTCATCGAATGAATTCGGTGGTTATGGCGATGCCGGATTTGGTGGATTTGGCGGAGCCGGTGGATTTTCGCAACGTCCTCGTCGTGGAACCGATGCCAATGCCGGTCTGGAGTTGACATTGGAAGAAGCGTATCGCGGAGGCTCCAAAGCGATTACGCTGCAGGAGCAGGTTACCGGGCCGGATGGGCGTCCCCAAATGTCAACAAAGACGTTGAATGTCAACATTCCTCCTGGCATCAAAGACGGTGCCAAGATTCGATTGTCCGGTCAGGGGAATCCTGGCATGAGCGGTGGAACTTCTGGGGATTTGTATCTCAAAATACGTATACTGCCCCATCATTTGTTTAAATTGGAAGAGGGCAATGTCATTTTGGATTTGCCTCTTGCTCCATGGGAAGCTGCACTTGGCGCAAAAGTTGAGATCCCGACACTGGATGGACGGATTGAGATGAATATTCCGGCGGGGCTGGGATCGGGAAAAAAACTCCGAATCCGCGGTAAAGGTCTTGGACCGAAATCCAATCCTGCAGATCAATACGTGCGCATCATGATTCAGACTCCTAAGGATTTGACGGATGAGGAACGCGAGTTGTGGACAAAGCTGTCTGAGTTGTCGCATTTCGAACCGCGAAATTTCTAAGACCCAAGCCCGCAAGGATACGTCATGGATGTCAAGCTCATCGTGAATTCGGGGTTACCAACAAAATCGGAACTTATTGCATGGTCTCAGTTTTTGGACCAGACCGGTATTCATCCGTCCGTTTTGGGGCATTTGATCGAGTTGGGATGGATTTCACCGGTACGTGCGGGGGAAGAACAATATCTCTTCCGTGCAAAAGATGTGTATCGCTTACGTAAGCTGGATCGCATTTCGCGCGACCTCGATATTTCCGTCGAGGGGGCCAGCATCATTGTCGATTTGATCGAGCGCATTGAGCATCTGGAAAACAAGGTGCGTGATCTGCAACGCCTTTTGTAGTCAATTCGGATAGTCTCAATTCATATGCTCTGAATATAGGAGAACCTATGGATCTCAATAAATTTACACAAAAATCACAGGAAGCTATTACCGAAGCGCAGTCTGTCGCTGTCAAGCACGGGCACCAGCAAGTCGATATCGAGCACCTGTTGTCTGCGCTTATCGCACAGAAAGATGGGCTTGTGCCGCGCTTGATCGAGCGCGCTGGCATTGATTTGGCAGCCTATACGAAAGCCTTGGAAGCGGAGCTCTCGCGATTACCGAGTGTTTCTGGTCCAGGGGCCTCTCCCGGCCAGATTTTTGTCACACAGCGCTTGAATGAAGTGCTCGTCAAGGCACAAGACCTCGCGAAGAATATGAAAGACGAGTACGTCAGCGTGGAACATTTATTTTTGTCCATGTTTGATGATCTCGGCAAGTCGAGCGTGTCCAATATCAACAAACAGTTTGGTTTGACGAAAGAAAAGATTCTGTCCGTTTTAACGGAAGTTCGTGGGAAGCAACGTGTGACGTCGGCCAATCCTGAAGAAACCTACGAAGCCTTGAAAAAGTACGGGCGCGACTTGGTGGAAGAAGCGGAGAAGGGGAAACTCGATCCTGTTATCGGCCGTGATGAAGAAATTCGCCGTTGCATTCGGATTTTATCGCGTCGAACGAAGAACAATCCTGTGCTTATCGGGGAAGCCGGTGTTGGGAAGACTGCCATTGTTGAAGGGCTGGCCCAACGTATTGTCAAAAAAGATGTTCCCGAAGGCCTGAAGGATAAATCGGTATTTGCGCTCGATATGGGAGCGCTTATTGCCGGGGCAAAATATCGTGGTGAATTTGAAGAGCGACTGAAAGCTGTCCTCAAAGAAATTCAGCAATCTGAAGGCCGTATCATTCTGTTTATCGACGAACTGCATACCATTGTCGGAGCAGGAAAGACTGACGGTGCGATGGATGCAAGCAATTTGCTCAAGCCAATGTTGGCTCGCGGTGAATTGCACTGCATCGGCGCAACCACGATTGATGAGTATCGAAAGTATATTGAGAAAGATCCTGCTCTTGAGCGACGCTTTCAACCCGTTCTCGTGGAAGAGCCGAGCGTGGAAGATGCAATTTCTATTTTGCGCGGCCTTAGCGAACGGTTTGAGGTGCACCATGGGGTGCGTATTGCTGACAGCGCGTTGGTTGAGGCAGCGGTCTTATCGCATCGCTATATTTCCGACAGACAATTGCCGGATAAAGCGATCGACCTCATTGACGAAGCCGCGGCCATGATCCGAACAGAAATTGACTCTCAACCCACGGAACTCGACCAGGCAAATCGTAAGATCATGCAACTTGAAATAGAGCGTGAAGCCCTGCGAAGAGAGACTGATGCCGCATCAAAAGAACGTCTTGCTCGACTTGAAGAAGAGCTGGCGAATTTGCGAGACCGACAAGCCGTGCTGTTTGCCCAGTGGGAGAAAGAAAAGGGTGCCATTGAGGGCGTACGCAGCCTGAAGGCGCGAATTGAACAAACACGCCTTGAGATCGAACAGGCTGAGCGCGATTATGATCTGAACCGGGCGGCTGAGTTACGGTATTCAAAGTTGGCCGAACTGGAAAAGGAACTGGCGCGGAGTGAAGAAATTATCACCGAAGAAGCCGGTGGTTCTCGTCTGCTACGTGAGGAAGTCGGACCGGATGATATCGCGCAAATTATTGCACGCTGGACCGGTATTCCTGTTGCGCGCTTACTTGAAGGCGAACGGGAAAAATTATTGCGTTTGCCCGAGGAATTACATGAACGTGTTGTCGGTCAGGATGAAGGCGTTGACGCGGTCGCGGATGCCGTATTGCGCGCCCGAGCAGGGCTTAAAGATCCTCGTCGGCCCATTGGATCGTTTATTTTCCTTGGTCCGACCGGTGTCGGAAAAACGGAATTGTGCAAGACGCTGGCACAGTCATTGTTTGATACCGAAGACAATATCGTTCGACTTGATATGTCCGAATATATGGAAAAGCATACGGTTGCCCGTTTGATTGGGGCGCCTCCAGGATATATTGGATATGATGAAGGAGGACAGTTAACAGAGGCGGTTCGGCGTAAACCGTATAGTGTGGTGTTATTCGATGAAATCGAAAAAGCACATCACGATGTCTTCAACGTCCTTCTGCAGATTCTTGATGATGGTCGTCTGACCGATAGCCACGGGAAGACTGTGGATTTCAAAAACACCATCGTCATTATGACGTCCAACCTCGGGTCGCAATATATGCTTGATGGCATTGAACAAACCGGGAGTTTCCGGGAAGGTGTCACTGACAAAGTCATGGACACCTTGCGCATGCACTTTCGACCTGAGTTTTTGAACCGTGTCGATGAAATCGTCCTGTTCAAACCATTGCTCAAAGAGCAGATTGGGCAGATTATCGAACTGATGTTGACAGGGCTGCGTGAACGTCTGGCCGAAAGAAAGATTCTTTTGGAATTGACCGATAACGCCAAGACGTTCATTACCAATGCCGCGTACGATCCGGTGTATGGTGCACGGCCTTTACGGCGCTACCTGCAAAGCCATGTGGAAACGACCTTGGCCAAGCAACTTATTGCCGGTGACGTTCGTGACGGCGATGAAATTACAGTCGATGCGAGTGAAGATGGATTGACCGTCACCGCTGTGACGCCGTAGATTGTACAATCACGTCGAGATCTGAATGCCGCGGACTCTCCACAAGGGGAGTCCGTTTTTTTTGGGGGGGGATGAGGTGCGTTACGTTTGAGGAATTTGCCAAAAAAAAGGGAGCCAACGGGCTCCCTTGGTATACTATTGGAAGTCGGGGTCTAAATGAAGCCGCCATTACGAAGATACGTATCCAGTGTAGCTTCGGATTCCGCTGTGAGCGGGACAAGCGGGAGACGCACTTCGGCCGAAGGAATCGTTTCCATTTTGGCGAGAGCGGTTTTGGCCGGTACGGGGTTGGTCTCCAGGAACATCGCCCGGCAAAGCGGGGCCAGTTCGTAATGGATGTTTTGCGCCGTTGTCATGTCGCCCTTCACGTATGCACTGATCATTGTGGCCACTTTATCAGGAGCAACATTCGAGATGACAGAAATGACACCTTTTCCACCAATGGCAAGGGTGGGAAGAATGGTGAAGTCGTCACCGGACAACACGGTGAAGTCGCGTCCACAATATTCAAGCACGTCCGAAATTTGTGCCAAATTTGCCGTAGCTTCTTTTACACCAATAATATTGGGGCAGCGTTTGCTGATTTCAGCCAGTGTTTTGGGCAATAGATTCACCGACGTCCGCCCCGGAACATTGTACACCACAATCGGCATCGATACTTCACCAGCAATCGCAGCGAAATGTTCAATGAGACCGCGTTGAGTCGGTTTGTTGTAGTACGGTGTAATGAGCAGCGCGCCATCGGCGTTCAACTCTTTGGCTTCCTTGGCCAGTTCAATAGCTTCCCGCGTATTGTTAGAGCCTGCTCCGGCCAGGACAGGGACGCGTTTGGCAACCTGGTCAACACAGATTTTTATGACCCGTTTATGTTCAGCATGTGAGAGCGTCGCGGATTCTCCGGTCGTGCCACAGGGTACAAGACCATTGATTCCTTTTTCGATCTGCCATTCGATAAATTGTCGAAAGGCCTCTTCATCGACTTCTCCGTTGCGAAACGGAGTCACCAAGGCGGTAAAAGCGCCAACGAACTCCATGAGTTCCTCCTTTGGGTCAGCATAAACGGGTTAATACACATGCGTCCAAGAGGGAAGAATGCCTAAAAGTGAATAAAAAGAAAAGGCTCTATTTAAAACAATTTTGATATTTTGGGGTCTCCGGGGATAGAATCTTCCAAACGGATGGCCTGGGCATTAAAATTTTTTCTCGGCTTCCAGGTTTCTTTGTTTGACGGAACCTGTAAAATTTCGATGCTGTCCATAACTTTGCCTTTGGAAAATCCTCTGGCCCAGAGAACGTGACTGCCGGACATCGGGCGAGCATTGAAGCCAAAACCCTGACCGCTGCCAAGCAACACATCGACATCTCGATTTCCGGCATCGAGATATTCCCGTTCGATTTGCGCGCCCCATGGAGAGAGGCCGACGATAAGGTCGACATTTTGGGCGCGCAATTCTCTAGCGGCTTTTGCAACGGACTGGATTGCATCGGAGGATGCCTTCGTTGTCCGCGGCGACAGCATGGGAAAAAACACAATACCGGTTGTAAAATCTTTGGTTGTTACAATCTTAGTTTGCGCGTTCTCTGAGGCAACAACAAATCCCTGCGGGAGCGTAGCATTTGCGTTCTGCAAGGCTTGGGCTTCATTGGGCGCAACAAACCCCGCCGAATACGACATCAGTGAAAAAGCCTTGGCTAGCCCGGCAAGGGACTTGGCAGATGTCGTCGGGGATGCATTTTCCTTGATAAATTCATATGCACCGGCAAGTGAAAGAATCTTACCGTGCAACGCTGGGTCCTGAGTCAAAAGAGAAAGCGCTGTGGCCCTCCGGGCCACCCCTCCAAGGGTTTTGCCCCCTCAAGACGGGCAGGGGGCAATCTCTCCGTAATTGTTTCCAGAAAAGATAATGGAAACAAGTGGCTCAGCGCAGTGTGCAACAGCCGGCAACAGCACAAGCGTCAAGAGCGCCAGTGCGTAGCTCAAGCGTTTCATGAACAAAAAATCCTTTATTTATTGATGAACTCTTTGAGCTCTTTGCCTGGCCGAAAGAACGGCAGGCGTTTTGGGGAAACGTCAACAACCGTTCCCGACTTAGGATTGCGGCCTTGATAGCCTTTGTATTCTTTGATTTTGAAGCTTCCAAATCCACGAATTTCCACGCGATCCCCATCAACGAGGGCATCTTTTATGGAATCGAAAAACGCGTTGACGATTTCGGCAGCTTCATCCACATGAATCTCTTCTTTCTCGGCTAACGTCTTAATCAGTTCACTCTTATTCATAGCGTCCTCCCCGGCTAATGGGTCGTGATGAAGTCGATGGCTTTACGGCGACTCAGAAGTCTAACCCGTTTCATTCTTCTCCTTCTTGCCGAAAGAAAACGGTTTTCGTCAAGTGGCGTTTACACGTTAAGGTTCGGAATTTTTTTAATAATAGGCTTTCCTTGAATGCTTGCCAAGGATTCCTTCCGCAAACGTTGGATCTTGATGGCCAGCTTAAGAATATCCTGCGCCGCTTGGCATGTGGGCGCATATTTGAATAATGGAATCTGACGGCGGATAGCCTCTGGAACATTCTGGTCCATTTGGACTCCGCCCAAGAATTTGATGTCCACATCAAGATATCGCAAGCAGGCTGCATGTAAGCGATCAAACGTCAGCTTTGCTTCGGCTGAGGATTCCGCCATATTGACCACAACATGGAAATCCGTGATGTCGTACTGATTTTTGAGTACTTTGATAACGGCGTAACTGTCGGTCAATGATGTCGGTTCGGGGGTCACTATGATGACACGCATTTGCGTCATTGCCGTCAATGAAAGGACAGTTCGGCCGATGCCTGCTCCCAAATCGAAAAAGAGATAATCATAGTCACGAAGGACATGATTGAGTTTCTCGAAAACGGCTTCACGCATATCGTCGTCCATATCGAGCAGTTCCGGGACGCCGCTTGCAGCCGGCAGAAAATCGAATCCGTTCTCCTCAATAGAAATGACAACATCTTCAGGTAAGACATCGGGGAGAAGCAGATCCTGTATGTTTTGCTCCGGAGAGATGCCAAGCAGCACATCAATGTTGGCCAATCCGACATCAAAGTCCATAATAAGCAGTCGGCTTTTCGCTTTGTAGAGCGCATACCCGAGATTGAGGGTCATGTTCGTTTTGCCGACGCCTCCCTTTCCGCTTAAAATGGAGAGGCTGAGGGTGGAATTGGGATTGAGCATGGAGCTTTATCCTTTTGAGGTTCCAGTAAACAGGAACTGTTTTTCATTTGAACGTACAACAGATCTTTTCGCCGTCCGATTTAAATCTGGAATCGGCGCTTTGCGTATTTGATTCTTGCCCGATGTTTTGGCTTGGTACAACGCCTTATCTGCTAATTCCAGAAGCATGGCGGCAGAAATAGGTTGATTGCCTTTGGTGGTTGCCAATCCTATCGATACAGTCATTTGAATAGGATCTACTTGCGCTGAGCAGTTAAAAGAGGTGGTGCGTAATGTTTCGAGCATGCGTTCCATGATTGTTTCGGCTTGGAGCATACCGACACCTGGAAGAATGAGAACAAACTCTTCTCCTCCGATGCGAGCAAAAATATCGTAACTCCGTTTGGATTGGCTAAAAACATCGGCGACCCCCATGAGAACTTTGTCCCCGACAGCGTGGCCGTACGTGTCATTGATGCGCTTGAAGTCGTCAAGGTCAATCAATGCCAAGGTGAGCGAGTTTTCCAGTCGCTGGGCACGTTCGAGTTCCATGGCGAAGAATGTATCAAAGGCGCGACGATTATGCACGCCAGTCAACGGGTCATGTTCCGTTTGGTAGGCAAGTTCTTCAAGGGTTTTTTGAATAGATGTCAGCGATGGCAGTGGGTTCTCAGACAAGGGAAGGGCAAGCCATTGATGGAGATGCATACTCGTCGTTATGCGCTTCCATTCTTCCATGGTCAATCCTGCACATGGGCGCACGAGAAGAATCCCCGTATCTTCATTATCATCAGAGGATTCATGCGTACACACATCGCGTAGAATTGTCCGCAATTGGGACAATTCATCGGCAAGCCGCAAAATGTCCTTGTCCTGATCCATGTCAACCCTGTGCTGTGGCATGAACATGCAGCAGGTAGCCGCGAATGAATTCATCGATTTCACCGTCTAAGACAGCTTCGACATCACCAACTTCCGTCAATGTGCGATGATCTTTGACGAGACGATAAGGCTGCATGGTATAAGTACGAATCTGGCTGCCAAAACCGATCGCTTCTTTGGTCGCGTATTCGGCTTTTCGTTCGTCTTCGATTTTCTGCAATTCAAGATTATATAACCTGGCTTTAAGAACTTTGAGGGCCGTTTCCTTGTTACGACGCTGCGACTTGTCATTTTGACATTGAACAACGATATTAGTCGGCAAGTGAGTGATACGAATTGCCGAACTCGTTTTATTGACATGCTGTCCGCCTGGGCCGCTGGCTCTGAACACGTCAATACGCAGGTCGTCTTCTTTAATATCAATATCAATATTACGGCCGGCATCGGGATAGACGTCCACGGAAGCAAACGAGGTGTGTCGTCTGCCCGACGAATCAAACGGTGAAATACGGATAAGGCGATGGATACCTTTTTCCGATTTCAGTAATCCGTAGGCATGTTGTCCCGATATTTGGAGCGTCACGCTTTTCACACCTGCTTCGTCTCCAGGCAAAAGATCAAGGACTTTCAGCGAGAATTCATGCCGTTCAGTCCATCGTTTATAGAGACGCAGGAGCATTTCAGCCCAGTCTTGGGCTTCGGTTCCACCAGCTCCAGGATGAATTTCCAAAATAGCATCGGACTCGTCTTCCGGCGCGGCTAAAAGCGTTGCGAGTTCGGCTTGATGGAGTTTGACGGAAACTTGCTCCAATTGATCAAAGGCTGCGGCGAGTACTTCTTGGCTGCCGTCTTCTTGTGCCATGATCAACCATTCATCGAGATCTTCACGTGATTGAAGCAGAGACTCCCACTGCTCGATTGTTTGCGCGAGAGCGCTTTTCTCTCGGAGAAGTGGGGTCATTTTTTCCTGGTCAGACCATACACTGGGATCAAGCAATTGTTTTTCAATTGCCTCCAGTCGGCCTTTTTGCTCATTCAGGTCAAAGACGCCTCCAGAGACTGTCGAATTGTTCCAAAACGTCTTTGCTTTGAGCCTTGAGGTCTGGGTATTGTAACATAAATGGTTCCAAAAAAAATGTTGTACCGAGATGACCTAGGAAAATACTTTTCGCTGTGGGCGCATAAGTCCTGTCAACAGGAGGAGCAATGCAAGAACCGGAGTACCGAAATAGAAGACAGTATAAAAGCGATGGTACACGGTTTGTTCCGTCAACGGTGGGACTTGCTCGTAATACATACTTGTACGTTCGAAAAGTGGTGTTGAAGAACGAAGTCGTCCGTTGGCATCGATGACGGTTGAGATTCCTGTATTGGTCGCTCGTAAAATATACCGGCCTTGCTCCACGGCGCGCAGTATGGCTAAATCAAGGTGTTGGCGCGGTGCTGAAGTGTATCCGAACCACGCGTCATTCGAGATGTTGACAAGGACATTGGCACCGTTTTCAACGCGCTGCTGTGCAAGCTCCGGGAAGATTGCTTCGTAGCAAATGAGCATGCCCATGGCAAGGTGGCCGGCACGTAATGGTGTTGAGCTGGTCCCTGGTGCAAAGTCCCCGATACCATGTGCAAGTTTGGAAATAAACGTGAGGTACTCTTTGAGAGGAACGTATTCTCCAAATGGGACAAGGTGCTGTTTATCGTATGAAGCTGTTGAAGCGCTATTGGGGACAATAAGATAGGCACGATTGAAGAGGTTCGCATCTCCGTTCGGTGCCCGTTCATAGGCCGGGGCTCCCGTTAACAGCGGGGTATTCGACTGCTTAACAAACTGCATGACTTGATGCGTAAGTGGAGATCTATCTTGAAAAAATAGCGGTAAGGCTGTTTCCGGCCAGATGAGCACATCGGTATGGTGAGCCTCGACCAGCTTCTCGCTCAGTGAGATGTAGGTCTTGACTGTTTTTTCCTGATAATCGGGATCCCACTTCAGGCTTTGATCGATATTTCCTTGAATAATCCCAACCGATGAAAGTGGCTTGGCATTGGGCGGATTTTTCAGAGACATGAATCCGAATGTGATGAGCGCAGCAAACCCAGCGATTGAGAGCATGCCATAGCGTATGCGAAATGGTCTGCCTAAGAGCAAGGCTATTAATGTCGAAAGTATGCCGGCTAAACCAAATGCACCGACAATGGAAACTGCTTGGATGGCAACAGGCCAGGCCGCCAGACCGGAAGCCATGGACATCCACGGAAATCCGGTTAACAAAATGCCGCGCGCCCATTCGATAGTAGCCCATAAGCAACCAGCATACACGGCCTGGGCAAACGGTCCATGGCGATCGGCAGTTAAGCGTAAAAACCATGCGAAGAACGCACTGTACAACCCCATGACAAATCCGAGCACAACCGGGCAGGGTAAAGCGAGAATCCAGGGAACGTTACCGTAATAATGGACAGGGACAACAGTCCAATACAACACCCCGATAGCACCGAGCCAACCTGCGTATAATCCCGCATAAAAGGCTTTTTTGGGAGTGGCTGCGCGCGTTCCTATCCAGATAAGCCCGGCAGGAAAGAGCAATACCATTCCAGGGATATGCAATACCGGGTTCGCAAACCCCAAAAAGGCGCCAAGAGCGCTTATGATGATGGCAAATGTCACAAGCTGAATGTGGGGATAAGGGGGTGGATATACATGATTTTCAGAAGTGCCTCACTCTTGCCGATTCGGGTTGGGTATTGCAACAGACAGAGATGAAAAGCCTCGTCAATTCACAACGAATTGTCAACCAGAACCCGGTTTGGGGAGCTCAATGGCCGAAAGGGGTTGTTCTTCCTGTTCGATAAGAATCCAACGAACTTGTCGCTTGTCAGCTTCTTTGATGCGAAACGTATAGTGTTCAACCGTGAACATTTCTCCCTGTTGTGGAACGCGTCCCGCAAGTTCGCTTAAATATCCACCAACTGTTTCCACTTGGTCGGAAACAAGCGCAATGCCGGTATTTTCCTCCAACTCGTCCAACATCAGTCGTCCAGAAATAAGATATTTCCCGTTACCGAGCGATTTGAATTCCGTCGGCTTATCCGGGTCATGTTCGTCCTCAATTTCACCGACAATTTCTTCAAGAACATCTTCCAGCGTCACGAGGCCGGCAGTTCCCCCGTATTCATCCAAAATAATGACAATATGCTTCTTTTTACTCCGGAATTCAAAAAGAAGATCTTTTAGGTTCAGGGACGCCGGGACAAAAAGTGGAGCTCGCATAATGGGCTCGATGTCTTTTGTCGTGCAGTCTGGATCAAGAAGGCAGGGGAGGATATCTTTTGCATAGACAATGCCGACAATGTGATCTTTGTTCTCTCGGTAAATGGGAATGCGAGAGTGTCCACTTTCAACAATCTGTTGACCAACGGCGGCAATGCCTTCTTCAAGTTCTACACACACGATGTCAGTGCGTGGAGCCATGATGTCATGCGCGGTCTTTTCTTCGAGTTCAAGGACATTGAGAAGCATGGATGCTTCATCGGTAATGATTTCACCTTCTTCCTTTGCCGCGACAATAAGGTCCTCGATGGCGAGATCATTTTTGTTGTGAAAGAAACTTCTGATTGCCGACCAGAATTTTCCCTCTGAGCCTTCTTCCAAAGTTATTCCTCCAGATAAAGAGTTATGGGGAGACGCCGGGAAACCCGCTGTTTGTTTTTCTCGTTGGTGTTGTAAGCTAAGAGAACATCTCAGGGGTGGTGTCGCTACAGGCGTCCCAGTTTCTTGAGATGAATCTCAAGGCAGGAGAGTGCCGCCGGTGTGACTCCGGAAATGCGTCCGGCCTGTCCTAGCGTGAACGGTGCCACACGAGTCAATTTTTCCACGACTTCCCGTGACAGCCCGCTTATCTCGGAATAGTCGATGTCAGATGGAAGTTCTGTATCTTCCAACCGCTCGAAACGGTCGACGAGTTCTTGTTGACGCCGGAGATATCCTTCGTACTTAATCCGGGTTTCGGCTTCCGTCAGAACTTCCCGACTCATTGATGCAATATCCGGGCAAAATGGAACGAGTTTTTCAATCTGCATTTCCGGCTGTCGCAAAATGGTACTCAATGTCACTGGTTTGGCCGGGATGGCGGCTTGTATGGACTCGAGTTGGTCCCGAGTCGCTCCGTCCGGTTTGATGACGGTATTGTCGAAATGTTCCAACAATTTGGTGAGTGCATGTTCTTTAGCGCAATATCGAACATATTGGTCATCACTGACCAGACCGAGTTCCCGGCCTATTGCTGTCAGTCGGGTGTCGGCATTGTTTTCACGCAACAATAAACGGTATTCGGCTCGCGAGGTGAACATACGATAGGGCTCATTGGTTCCTTTGGTCACAAGGTCGTCAATGAGGACACCCATATAGGCTTGATTTCGACGTAAGATAAATGGAGGTCTGCCGGTTTGGGCACAAAAAACATTGAACGCGGCCCAGAGACCTTGTGCTGCAGCTTCTTCATAGCCTGACGTGCCGTTTATCTGACCTGCCAGATAGAGGCCGGGAACCTTTTTGCTCTCCAGCGTTGCCCGCAATTGCGTAGGCATGGCAAAGTCGTATTCGATAGCATAGCCCGGTCGAACGATTTGTGCGTTTTCCAGGCCTTCTACTGTGGCGATCATGCGTTTCTGAATATCCAGCGGCAGGCTGGTCGGAATGCCATTAGGATAGACTTCGGGACTGTTGAGTCCTTCCGGCTCGACAAAGATTTGATGACGTTCTTTTTCCGGAAATCGAGCGACTTTATCTTCAATAGAGGGACAATATCGCGCACCAGTGCCTTGAATGACTCCCGTAAAAAGCGGTGAGCGTTCAAATCCTTCACGGATGGCGGCATGCGTCTTCTCATTCGTATAGGTCATGTAACACGGCAACTGAGGCAAGTGCGGACCTGGACCGTGAAAACTGAACCCCGGAGGCGGATTGTCTCCTGGTTGTACGATCATCCGATCATAATCAATGCTTGCCGACAATAGGCGGGGAGTTGTGCCTGTCTTTAATCGACCGAGTTCAATACCGAGCTCGGTGAGACTGGCCGAAAGACCATTTGATGGAGGGTCTCCCAGTCGGCCCCCACGGATATTGTCGAGCCCGATGTGAATGAGTCCCATCAAAAACGTTCCGGTCGTCAAGAGAACGGCACGGGCCGGAAACGTCTGTCCAAATAGGGTACGAACACCGCATGCTTGACCGTTCTCAACCAGAATCTCTTCGGCCGTGTCCTGTACGACCCACAACATAGGTTGGCTGAAGATGGATTTCTTGACAACGCTAAGGTAGGCATCACGATCGATTTGAGCGCGTGTCGCGCGTACCGCAGGGCCTTTGCGGGTATTGAGCGTACGAAATTGGATACCGGCGGCATCGGCCCATAATCCCATAACGCCGCCTAGAGCGTCGATTTCACGGACCATGTGTCCCTTGGCCAGTCCGCCAATGGCAGGGTTGCAGGACAAGTGGCCGATACGATCGACATTGATGGTCAACAACAATGTCGCAAGTCCAAGGCGCGAGGCCGCCATGGCGGCCTCGCATCCGGCATGGCCGGCACCTACGACAATAAGATCAAATGTATTGGGAAACTGGGGTTTATGCCCAGGAGGAGGCAAGTCGTCGGACACGTTTAGTCTTCCTTGAAAAGCACTCCGGCCATGACTTTGGCGTCGCCTATCGTATAGCGGATGCTTGAGCGTTCGTTGGGTTGGTGAGCATTTTGGATCAGGGTAGACCAGACCACGGCGTCATAGCCTTTACGTCGTAAAACAGCAGCAACGGTGCCGCCACCGATGCCGACTGGCTCCGGATCGCAGGCGTACACGTTCTTTATGGAATCAATCATCCGGGTGACGATCTCGCTTGTGACAGGCGTGGGAGGGGCCGCAACCTCGCGTTGGGTGACTTCGCTTGTGATCGTCACACCGAACGCCTTTTCAATTTCGTGTCCCATTTCTTTGATTTTACTGAGAACATTGTCCAGATCATACTCCGGTAGAATGCGGCAATCAATGTAAAATACATCTCGACCGGGAATCGTGTTGACGTTTTCCACGTTGGCTTCTTTTTTCGTTGCTTCGAACGTGGAATTTGCCGGTTTGAAAAGAACATTTTTTTTGTCAAAAATTTCATGCAACTTCAGCAGCTTCATGATGTATGCAGCCGATGCAACCAAGCTGTTGACACCATCTTGGGGTCTGGAAGCATGGCACTGCTTGCCCTTCACCACAAACTTGACCCACAACATGCTCTTTTCTGCAACTTCCACATGTTCACTCGTGGAATCACCAAAGTCGGGGATAAGAAAAAGGTCGTTTTTGGAGAAAAGGTGTTCGTTTTCACGAAGCATATATCCCAACCCGTAATGGCTGCCCGTTTCTTCGTCTGCGACGAAAAGCAATCCATAGTTTATAGGCGGGGTGATATTTTTATCGTTGAGCGCTTTGGCAACGAGAATGGATGAGACCAATCCCTGGTGATTATCTTCGACACCGCGTCCGATAATGGTATCGCCGTCATCCGCAACCTGTAGTTCATAGGGATCGGTGTCCCATAACGTTAAATCGCCGGGAGGAACGACATCGAGATGGGTGATGACCCAAAAGGTTCTCGACGTATCCTTTCCCGGAATAACTCCGGCCACATTGGGGCGAAACCCGCATTCCACACTGGTATCCGGGCATTTATATGTAACAGGTTCAATGCCCATATCACGCAGGTAATTCCGCATGAATTCGGCTTTGTTTTCTTCTCCCTGGCCTCCGGCGTCAGCATGGAGCGCTGGGATCGACACTAAGGAACGTTGGAGATCGATGACAGTATCACGTGATGCATCGATATGATCGAAAAGCGCGTCGAGCATAATGGTATGAGTGGTGTTTGAACCACGGGGTTTGAGGTAAAGAGGGAATACAACGGACCTTGGAGAAGACTAGCCTTTCAATCTCTTCATGGCAACCGTGATTTCCCTGTCTCACCTTTGTTCTTTTCTGTGCGAAACCTTTTATGTGAAATAAAAAAAGGGATTCGGAAGAGCCCCCGAATCCCTGAAAAGAACGGTGTCGTAATGACCTAGCGACCGCGGGCAGCGCGCTTGGACGCCTTGAGGGGGTTGACTTTAACCTTACCGGTTTTGTCGATTTCCGCTTTGACGTGCGTCGCGAAGTTGCAGACTTTCTGTGCCCATTTGCGTTCAGGGATGGGGTAACTGGTGCAGAATTTGATTCCTTCGTGTTCACGAGTGCGTTCGCAGCCTTCACATTTATCGATAATGGGAAAGCATTCGACGCCATTGACGGTGTGGGTTTGCACGGACATATTATTTCCTCCGGATTACGCTGTGCTGGATGGATTGTTTCTTTTTTTGATGAATCCCGAAACCGATACTTCTGTAGTATTGCTCCAGGTGATGTCAAGAGAAAAAGTGTTGTTTTGAAATTGTCGTCACATTGATGCCTGGAGTTCTTCCACCTCGCGAAGGAGCAACGGATAATCCATTGTCGTAAAGCTTCCGTCGAAATATAAAACCTTTCCATTGATCATCGTAAAGCGGACATTGCCTGCGTCTGCAGCATATACGGCGTGTGATGTCGGGTTGGTCATGGGGACGAGGTTCGGCTGGCTCAAATCAAGCGCGATGATGTCGGCAGCGTTCCCTTTTTCGAGACATCCACTCGTAGACTGACCAAGACAGGCGGCCCCTGCGCGTGTCGCCATATCGAGAACCTGTGTGGCGCGTGTCACGGTCGGGTCTGCACCAACACCTTTGTGGAGCAAGGCACAGACGTTCATTTCCGAAAAGAGATCAAGTTTATTGTTGCTCGCAGCGCCGTCTGTGCCGAGGCCAACGGGTATTCCCGATTCGAGCATGGCCGGAATCGGTGCAACTCCAGAAGCGAGCTTGAGGTTGCTTTTGGGGTTATGTGACACACAGACTCCGCGTTCTGCCAGCAATTCGATTTCTTCGCTGGTGACATCGACGCAGTGGACAAGAACGGTATGAGGCGTCAGCAAGCCCAAATCGTTGAGGTACGCAATGGGGCGCTTTCCATGTGTTTCGAGGCACATCGCCGTTTCCTGGGCGGTTTCGGCTGCATGGATATAAATATTGGTATGATATTGTGCTGCCATGTCGCGGCATGATTCCAGAAGCTCGGGACTTGTCGTGTAGATAGCGTGCGGCATGACCGCACCGGTGACGCGATCATTATTTGCGTATTGTGAAAGGAGCGCTTCAGCTTTCGCAAGTCCCTCTTCTATGGCGGTGTAGGACGGGTTGGGAGCAAGAAACAATCCCTCCCCGAGAACGGCCCGTATTCCTACTGTATCGGCAGCTCGTGCCACTCTCTCTTCAAAAAGATACATGTCACAGAATTGCGTTATTCCGCCTGCGATCATTTCGGCAAACGCCAACATTGCTCCAACTTCAGCGGCATGGGCGGTGAGCTTGGCTTCTTTGGGCCAAATATGCTCGGAAAGCCATTGCATAAGCGGTAAGTCATCAGCCAAACCGCGAAATAAAGTCATGGCCGCATGGGTATGGGTGTTGACGAGACCAGGAAGCAGAAGTGCTTGTCCAAGGTCAATGTGGTTCTCTGTATGATATTCCTGCATAATACGTGAGGATGGACCGATATCGAGGATCGTTCCGTCGGCAATGGCTATACTGGCCTCATACATCGGGGATGCGCCAGCCGAAGGCAACAGACACGAAGCCGTAACGAGCGTAGTGCAGAGTGTTGACAAAAGAATCTCCAGAAATAGAGGAGCCCGGGCGTGTAAAGAAACGGGCTGTTAGTATTGTTGTGCAAAAATGCACGGTGTAAAGCGCTCACTATGCATTGTTGCTCTGCATGAAGATGGTAAAGAGCTTTATTTTCAATGTATTATACTGCTTTTTGTCGTCTTTGTCTGTCTTGACGAAAGTGCTGAAAAAATTTATCAATTTTTTTCTTTTTGACAAGCGCATCGTGAAGGAGTCACATTATGGATCTGCGCGCGTACATTCGCGACATTCCCGATTATCCCAAAGAAGGGATCGTATTTTTTGACATCACCCCGTTGCTTGGTGATGGTCCGGCGTTTCGCCATGCTATTGATAAAATGGCTGAACAATTCGAGGCCCAAAGTCCGACAAAGATTGTGTGTGCGGAAGCACGTGGTTTCATCTTCGGGTCGGCATTGGCGTACACCATGGGGATTGGTATTGTTCCGGTACGCAAGCCGGGAAAATTACCGTATAAAACGCGTTCCGTTACCTATGATCTCGAGTATGGCACGGACACATTGTGTATTCATGAAGATGCTCTAAAAAAAGATGATCGAGTACTTGTTATTGATGATCTTTTGGCGACAGGCGGAACCTTGCAAGGGGTTTTGCAACTGATTGACCCGTTTCAATCGGATATTGTCGGTGTTGGTGTTCTTGTTGAGCTTGGATTTCTTAAGGGACAAGGACGTCTTAACGGCTATGCGTGTTCCAGCGTGTTGACCATCGATTAAAGTTTCATTGGCAATTCCTGTATTCCTGCACCAGGAGATCGACTCCTGACGCGATATCTTTCCATCCATTGCCCAGGCATCAATGTGGTATCGATCGTTGTATCGTTCCATGATGTCTGAGGCCCGACCCCCCCGGAGACAGACCATGGCGCAAATCGGCATTATTGGCGGTAGCGGCCTTGATAATCCTGATATTCTCGAAAATGCGCATGACGTGGAAGTGGATACCCCGTTCGGGGTTCCCAATTCCACCTTACGTAAGGGCACCATTTCCGGAAAAAATGTTGTTCTTTTAGCTCGGCACGGCCGATGCCACACCTGTCCGCCGACACAGGTGAATTATAGGGCAAACATTGCCGCGTTGAAAGAGGTAGGGTGCACGGCGATTCTTGCGACAACGGCCGTGGGATCATTGCGAGAAGAGATTGACCGGGGCCACCTTGTTATTTTAGATCAATTTATCGACTTCACCAAACATCGCATCAGCACATTCCACGATCGTTTTCCGCCGCATAATCCTGTGCATACCCCAATGGCTGAGCCGTTTGACGAGGGATTGCGTCAACGCCTTATTGGCTCGTGCAAAAAACTCGATATCACTCATCACGAGCGAGGAACCGTTGTCACCATCGAGGGGCCTCGATTTTCGACGCGAGCCGAGTCAAATATGTTTCGGTTGTTTGGAGCGGATGTGATCAATATGAGCATTGCCACTGAAGCGGCACTGGCCAATGAGGCCGGCTTGCCATATGCGGCTGTGGCCATGTCGACGGATTACGACTGTTGGAAGCTCGACGAAGCTCCCGTAACATGGGACGATATTCTTCGTATTTTCAAGGAAAATGCAGAAAAGGTAACGTCTGTTCTTATCGATACCATTGCATCAATCTAGTTTATTCTCATTTGGCAACGCGGACGAAAAGGCGATATCGTCTTTTTGTCCGCGCTGTTCTTTTCTTGTATCTTATCTCTTTTCGTTGAGAAAATCTCCATACTCTTCGCTGTAAATAGACAGCATAACCATCGCTAGGCTGAGAATAAGCGGGCCATAGAGCAAACCCAATGCGCCAAAAAGTTGAAGTCCGCCGATGATGGCTAAAAAGACGTAAAAGACTGACATCTGGGACTGACCTTTCATAAAATAGGGGCGAAAGAATGAATCGATGCTTGATATGACAAGCATACCCCAGATGATGAGAAATATACCGGATTTCCAGTCTCCGGTAAGTAAGAGATACAGCGCACATGGACCCCATACAATAGCGGTGCCGACGACGGGAATAAAAGAAGCAAACCCCATAATGCTTCCCCAAAAGAGTGCCGGAACGCCGACGAGAGCCAAGCCGATGCCCCCTGCAATTCCCTGCAACAACGCAATGATGAAACTTCCCAAAACGACAGAACGGGCGACGTTGTTCAGTTTGGCGATAATCCGGTCTTCTTGACTCGCATGCAATGGAGTGAGGTGGCGAAGCCGTGCAAGCATCTTTTCGCCATCTTTAAATAAAAAGAATAAGGTAAACACGAGAATGGCCGACTTCATGACGATATTAGCCATATTTCCAAGAACAACGGTGCCGGAATCAAGAAGTGTTTGACCATATTTACGTGTTAATTCAAGAAGTTCTGACTGAATATTGAATTGGCTAAAATCAATGAATGGAAGACGTTCTTTAAGAAAGTCCAGAGGAACTTTGATAAACTCTTCATGTTGAAGCTGATTAAGATCAAAGGTCGAGAGCCATGCCTGGAAGGATACGATGGATTTCGCCGCCTGGCTAACAAGCGCACTGAAAAAGAAAAATAACGGTATGATAAAACAAAGCACGATAATGGAAACGGTGGCGAGGGCGGCCAGTGATTCATGCCCGTTAAATCGTTGACGTAATGTGGTGAAGAGTGGGTAACACAATGATGCCAGCACAACTCCAATGATAATGATATTGAGAAAAGGCTTGAGAACAAGCAAAGCCATATACAACGAAGCCAAAAGCATGGCGACGAGAAAAAAAGAATAAAGCCGTTCGTTGCGTGTATTCATGGGGTTGTACTTTTTCGATGCCGGGGCTACCGGCTGAGGTTGAAAACGAAGAACGCACCGTGTCGTTCGACATCATGGATTATATATCTTCTTACCTTTTGACATACGAAACGTAAATGCCTGTGAGAAAAATCATCGCCTTTGCTTCCAACGATAATGAAAAAAATATTGACGGCAACGCGTCCGAGCGAAAACGCTTTCGTTTTTCGCTGTTTCGGCCTCGTCGCGTCGATATTGTTCCTCTTGTTTTTGCCAATCCGGAAACCCAAGGCCTTGACGCTCAAACGGTGAAAGAGTGGTCCTTGGTTCTCACAGCCAGACATCTCGAACACGAAATCGAGGATGCTGCTGACGGCTATGGCATCTTTGTCCCTTCATGGCTAGTGAAGGCTGCTGTGCGCGAAATTCGTCTGTATCGACATGAAAATGCCGCGAAAGCACGAGAAGATACACTTCTCGCCATGCCGAAGACGGTCTCCAATACTCAGAGTGTGCTCGGGCTTTGGGCCGCGGTGACAGCTTTTTTTATTATTACCGGGGCACCAAGCCATGTCTTGGGGTATGACATTGATTGGAAATCCATAGGATCCGGCGATACGGCCGCGTTCCTTCTCGGTGCATGGTATCGTGCTGTAACCCCTTTATTTCTGCATGCCGACGTTGCTCACCTCTTTTCCAATGTGGCTACTGGTGCGGTTTTTTTGACAATACTTTGTCGTCATGTCGGAATTGGGACGGGATTTTTTCTCAGTTTGGCCACAGGGGTGGCCGGCAATGTCATGAAAGCGATTCTTCAAGGCCCTGGACAGCATTTCATTGGCGCATCAACAGCCGTTTTCGGTATGGTAGGATTACTCGGCGGACTTTTTGCCATGGCGACACCGGTTCGGTTCTCACGCAAAAGCCTGATTCCACTTGGTGCTGCATTGACATTGCTGGCGTTTCTCGGCTCTGGAGGAGAAGAGTCGGCTGGAATTGATCTGGCAGGGCATGCGTTGGGATTTGCCGCAGGCATCATACTGGGATTGGCAGAAGGAATGCGTCAGCGTCGATTCGGTCGAACGAGCTTTTCAATGGATATGATTCTCGGGATATTGGCTTTGGGAATCACGACGGCGGCATGGACCGCCGCCGTGTTGGGCTGAATTATTCCTGCTTGTTGTCATCTTTTCGGGGCTTGTGGGACTGCAAACTGCACTCCCGTTTAATAGGACTTCAACCGTTTGCTCCAATTTTGGGAAAGAGCAAATTGAAGGCGAGGAATACAACCCCGAGAACGATGAGAAATGATAAAACCTCCGTCATACACACTCCTTTGCCGGCATTTATGTTGCCGCTAACAAGAAACATATGTCCGTCTGTGGTGTAAGGCAATGGGGGGGCAGACGACATCGATAAGCTGTTTCCATGGATTTCGCGATATACGATGAGAATGCTTTGAAATTTGATTTCATATACGATAAAGACCTGAGTCGACGCAATGAGCGTATGGGCATGGAGTAGAGTGGGATTTTATATTTGCATGCAAGAGGTGAAAAACTATGGCAAGCCTGAAACGGCTGTTGTTCGGCAGCGAAACGGTTGAATATAAAACTGGAAAGCATTGGGCTGTTTTTTTCAAGGCGATTATCTTCGTTATTATTGCGTATTATGCCATCGATAGCCAATCGTTTCTCTTGGCCCATCTCAGCTTTACACCTCCTGAAGAATTCAAAGATATTTTGCCGAAAGTCATTCTGTGGGCGGTTCGTGTCTTATGCTATGGTGTAGGGGTGGTCTGCATCATATGGGCATTTTCTTTGCTCCTGACTTTTTTTACCATCAGAATTGCTCTGACAGGGAAGCGTCTTATCCACAACGACATATTGTGGGGATCCATGTCCGTCGACCTAACGAAAATAGAAAGTGTGCGTTCCGAACCAGGCCTTTTGGGTGGCATTCTCGGGTATGGGAAAGTAATTCTCAATTCGTCAGGCGGCCAGCGTATTACCATGAAAAATATCATTCGACCTCATCTTTTAGAGAAAGCAATCTTCGCTGTGAAATAAAGACAATAGTAACTGACCTGCGTGGTCAGTGTCACAAAATTGATCATTTCATCGGCCCCAAAATTATGATATATGGTATTATAAGGGTAGAAACTCCATAAACTGCACAGAGCGATAGCCTCTGCGCAGACATGAGTATGCAGTGTTGTGTGCATTGCGTCGGACTCGATTTGGAGATGGTGTGCAGAGAGCATTATGGAGTTCAATGGAAAGGCGGGTTTCTGGACACTGTATGCATCCCAACAGTCTGGCTTGATGAGGCGATGACATGGCAAAACCGGTTCGGAAGAGGATTTTTGAGGCTGAATCGACTGATGTAGCTCGACAGGTTGTCTTGCCATTTCAAAAATCCCTTGAAATTAGCATCAAAAGCCTCAAGGTCCGTTTCTTTCGATCATTGATCACTGTCGCCAGTTTAGTGCTGGCCGTTGCTTTTCTCGCCTTCATTCTTGTCGGAGCCAATATTGTCACCGGTATTGCTGCGTCCGGTAATCCTGATTTTATACGGATGCTGCATGATGCTGGCTATGACATTTCTTCTCAGGCTGCTCGTCTGGCTGGGGATATACCTCTCGCCGCAACCACGTCCAAAGAACGCTGGATTGTTTTTCTTTCTCTTCTTGTGTGTACCGTCGGTATTATCAACGCCCAGCTCATGGCAGTGACAGAACGATTTCGCGAGATCGGCACAATGAAATGCCTCGGGGCTCTCGATAGTTTTGTTCTCCGCTTGTTTTTGCTCGAAGCAGGTATGCAGGGCGTGGTTGGTTCAGTTGCGGGCGCGTTCATTGGGCTTGTTTTCGCTTTACTTGTCGCGCTGATACGTTTTGGTTTTACTGCCACATCACATGTATCAACTATGGCGATTCTTATGTCACTCGGTCTCTCTATTGTCATTGGAGCTGTTTTGAGTTTAATCGGGGTATTTTATCCGGCCGTTGTTGCCGCCAGAATGCGACCTGTCGAAGCCATGCGTACAGAGGGGTAATTCGTCACATGCAGTCGCCAATCTGGTTTTACTGTCCAAGGATGCCTTCATGAATCAAAGCCAGCATAACATTGTGCGCGTTTCCAAGGTGACGAAATCCTTTACGATGGGAAAACTTGAGGTCCAAGCGCTTAAAGGTGTCGATCTCACCATTCGATCCGGTGAGTATCTTTCCATCATGGGGCCGTCCGGTTCGGGAAAAAGTACATTGTTCAATATGATCGGAGGATTGGACAAACCGACGACCGGAAAAGTCTTTATTGACGAAGTCGATATTGCGCAACTCGATGCATATGAACTTGCATGGTTGCGTAACCGGAAGATCGGCTACATTTTTCAAACGTTCAATCTCATCCAGGTCATGACGGCATTGGAAAATGTCACGTTACCCATGACATTTGCCGGCATGCCGGTCGATGCGGCCACGGATAAAGGGTTAGCGCTCCTCGAACTTGTCGGTCTTCGCGAGCGTCATTCCCATAAGCCGCAGGAATTGTCCGGAGGACAACAACAACGCGTAGCCATTGCCCGGTCATTAGCCAATGATCCGTCCATTGTTTTGGCTGATGAACCCACCGGAAACCTTGACCTGAGTACGGGTGAGGAAATTATCACGCTGCTCAAACGGTTATCCACGGAACGAGATGTTACCGTTATTTCGGCCACCCATGATTACAAGATGCTCAACGTCTCGGATCGTGTCGTTTGGATTCGCGATGGTCTTGTTGACAAGATAGAAGGTCGTGAACAACTCGACATTTCCGTCGGCACCATAAGCGCCAAGGACAAATCTGATGCAGCCAGTCCCCAATGACCTGATGAGCGCCCCATTCCATCAGGAGGGGACATCCCGCTGGCGGGACTCACTCGGTATACGTCGTTGTATGTGTGCAGTGTTTGTGCTGATGTTGTGCGTGGTGTTGAGTGCGCCTTCGTGGGCTGCTTCGTCTCTTGCATCCCTGGCTTCCGGAAGCGGAAATTCCGTTGAAAAGCTCGTACAATTTGAGCATGGTGTTATTGAGCGGCTGGCGGCTCTCGGGCCTCGGGTAACGGGAACGCCTGGCTGTGAAAAAACTGCCGATATCATCTCCGAATTTTTTCAAGAACTCGATATGGGAGACGTTGGACGTCAACTCTATCGTGTTCCGGTCACGAGTCATGCCTCTGCCACCATCTCCGTCAACGGAGGGCCGGCATTACCCATCGCTCCCACAAATCTCAATGCTGTCACCCCGAACGCAACCGATGCCAGCGGCATTCGTGGGCATGTCATATATGCGGGGAGTGGTGCCTATGCAGAGTTCAATGGCAAAGCTGTCAAAGACGCCATCGTACTTTTGGATATCGATTCAGGAAAAAACTGGATCAATGCTGCACAACTCGGTGCTCTTGCCGTCGTGTATGTTGATGCCGGCGTTGATGGTAAACCAACATCCAAGGGATATTTCGACGATAAATTCGAACTGACTCCCATTCGTTTTCCTCGTTTTTGGATGACACAGGAACGTGCTCGCGAACTGTTCGGAGATTATCATCAGCTTGCTGATACCGTAGACGCGACACTTACGGCTGCGGCCAACTGGCGTGATGTTGCCGCCGAGAACGTTTTTCTCTTTATCGAAGGAACCGATAAGACTCTGGGTGAGCAGGCCGTTATTGTCGATGCCTTTTATGACACCTCGGCGTATGTTCCGGGGCAGGCTCCCGGGGCTGACCAGTCGGCATCATTGACCGCACTTCTTGATCTCGCCGTTCAACTGAAAGTATCCCCACCAAAACGCTCTGTTCTCCTTGTTGCTGCGTCAGGACAGTGGCAATCCATGGCCGGATTACGGGAATTTATTTCGGCTATTCGTATCAAAGGAAAAGAACTCCGTGAGGAAGAACGTTCCTTGCGTCGTACGGTGAATCAATACAAGGCGACGCTGGAGGCTCTTGAAGCGTTGTCGAAGTCGGATAATCCCGCTTCTTTATTGGGCGACCCGGCGATCAAGGATGCATTCGATGTTTCGATAAAAGATCAGGTCGATTCCATTACCTCCGAACTTATGCGTTTACGTCTCGTGCAGCACGAGACTCACGCCGAACAGATTGAAGCACTTGGTTTGAAGCGTCGGTTGTTACGGAGTTTGAGTTGGAGCGAAGATTTATCCCGTGTCGATGCGAAGGGACTTGCCGTTTTGAAGGCGCTCTTACCGGAAACACGTTTGCGTTATAAACAGGCATTGAAGGATGCGAAAGTTCAACTCAAGTGTGTCAGGTCGGCAAAAGGTATTCGTCGTGGTATCGCTCTCAAAGATATTGTGGCCAGTACGTCGTTGTATTTATCCAGCCACGGAAATGGTGTAGGCGCTTTCAACGATGGTTGGGCTTTTGATTTGTTGCCACGCGCCAGTCGTCCACAGATCTATGGCGGGATGTCACGTCATCTGAATATGGTTGTGAATGCGATGCATGATCAAGGCGGCAAACAGGCAGAACTCGCCGGACTGTATCGTGATGGGTTGCGTCAGAGCCGAATTCGTCCATGGCAGACATATTTTGTCGACAATCCCATGATGGGCGGAGAAATTAGTGCGTTGTCGGGGATAATGGGGTTTACCCTGGCGACGGTAAACGATGCCAGGCCATTGTGGGGAACGCCGTCCGATACGCCCGACCGCGTCAATTACGCTGTATTGGCAAATCAAATTTTGTTGGTTCGCCAACTCGTTTCAAGTCTTGCCAATGACCCACTGGACCTCGGTGACCGACGACCGCGCAATGTGTATTCGACACTGACCGGTCGAGCCATGTTCATCCGTCAGGGGGAACTTTTTCCCGATAAACCCGCCCCGGGAACGTTGCTCCTTATTTTTCAAGACAAAACTCGATTTTATACCATGGTTGAGAGCGATGGAACGTTCCGGTTAACTGGTGTTTCAAGTAAAAAGCTCACCGTGCATAAGCTGATTATTGAGGGATATCGTTTCAGCGACGATACAGGGAAAACCATCTGGGCTATCGATAAAAAGCAGACAGGCAAGGCAAATTATCGCATTAAAATGTCGCGAACAAACATGGAAACCGATCTTATTATGTTTGGTTGCCGACAAAGCACGCTGTTTTCAACATTCGATCCGCGCACCTTTCGTTATTTTACAAAGATAAACCTCCTTGATGCACGGCGGGAAGCGCCGCCGCTTCGTTCCTGGTTTAGCCGGCTTGATACCCGCGATTCCACCATTTTGAGTGTGTTTCTGGAACCGTCGACGGCATACAAACTCATTTTATCCGATACGGTGCTGACGAAAAAAATGTTGTTGCTCGGTACAACTCCACAAAACCCGCAAGGCAGAGGATACAATGTGGACGATTGGCCCATATTGACCAAGACCGAGTACATGGCGGCGAAAGATATGTGGAATCTTTTAGCGCCGCGTATCAAAAATCTTGAAGACAAGGGCATTTTCAATCAACGCGTCAGTGATATGAAGGCTGAAGGGGAACGTCTGCTTTCCCTGGCACACGATGCCTGGATGGCGAAACGATATGATGACTTCGTTGCTTCGGCACGTCAGGCATGGGCCGTTGGGACTCGCGTTTATACCGATGTGGAAAAGACGCAGCATGACGTCCTTATGGGGGTGTTGTTCTATATTGCGTTGTTTGTTCCCTTTGCCTACTGCCTGGAGCGAGTGCTGTTCAGTTATGCCGACATTCACAAGCGCATTCTGGCATTTTCTGGCATCCTCGCCGCTGTTATTGCCGTTATCTATCAAGTGCATCCGGCGTTCGAACTGACATACAGTCCGCTTGTTGTCATTCTGGCCTTTTTCATTATTGGCCTGTCGGTCATGGTGTCACTGATTATTTTCATGCGTTTTGAGCAAGAAATGATCAATTTGCAGAATCGGGCCAAACACGTCACCACGTCGGAAATCAGCAAACTCAAAGCCTTTATGGCCGCATTCGCTATTGGGGTGAGTAACCTCCGTCGGCGGAAGGTGCGAACCGCGTTGACGTGCACAACGCTTGTTATTTTGACCTTCACCATCATGAGCTTTACGGCCGTAAAAAGCGTGCGCGAAGAAGGCGCTGTGCAATTTAAAAGTGAAGCGCCATATCGAGGCATTCTCATCAAAGACGTTTCCTGGAAAACATTGCCTCCCGAGGCCAAGTCGGCGGTTTTTGACATGTTTTCCGATAATTCCCGTGTATCGCCAAGAGGATGGATGGAGCTGAAGAGCCGTACCGATCCGGCTTTGGTTCGTGTCCTTGGGCACACTGGAGATGAGACCGCTCAAAGTGTCATTGGTCTTGGTGCTGCGGAACCCAATGTCAGTGGCATCGGCAAAGCTTTGACAGCCGGCCGATGGTTCACGGAAGCTGAACGCAACGTCGCGCTGTTGCCGGATACTATGGCAGAGCGTCTTGGTATTCGTCCTGGTGTTCCTGGTGCAGATACCATCTCCTTGTGGGGAATGTCGTTTCAGGTCGTTGGCACATTCTCCGGGACACAGTTCAATGATTTGCTTGATCTTGATGGAGAGCCGCTCACGTCGGTTGTATTCCCAAGCGAAAGCGCTTTAGAGGTAACCGAAGTCGAGCAGGACGCTATCGAGTCAGGTGAGGACGTCCGTTCGTTCCAAAGCCGGTATCAACATCTCGACGCTGCGCAAACCGTCGTCATTCCCTTTGAGACGTTGTCGACATTGGGTGGACAGCTTAAATCCATTGCGATTTCATCGCATGGGCTAAATCGCGCAGAGGAAACGGCCTTGGCGACGCGTTTAGCCGATCGCTTCGGCTTGACCGTGTTTAGTGGCGAAAGCGATGGAGCCTATGTCTATTATACGGCTGACGCACTGAATTATTCCGGCGTACCGAACATCATCATTCCGCTTATTATTTCCATGTTGATCGTGTTGAACACGATGATCGGAAGTGTGTATGAACGCAAACGCGAAATCGGGGTCTATACGGCCGTTGGATTGGCACCGAGCCATGTCGCTTTTCTTTTTATTGCCGAGTCACTTGCATTTGCCGTCATGAGTGTGGTTCTCGGGTATTTAATTGCTCAGATTTCGGCGGGATTACTTGCTGGTACCTCTATGTGGAGCGGCATGACAGCCAACTATTCTTCGTTGGCCGGTGTCGCGGCCATGGTATTGGTCATCCTTGTCGTGCTGGTGTCGGTCATCTACCCCTCCAAAGTGGCTGCTGACATCGCCATTCCCGACGTGAATCGGTCGTGGACACTGCCCGAACCGGTCAATGATACCATACAAACAAAGTTGCCGTTTCTTATGCGTATTCGAGAGCAGGCCTGTGCAGCCGGCTTTCTTTATGAATATTACAAGGCACATCACGATATTTCACATGGTCTTTTTTCGACGGATAACATTGCATACGACATGGTATGCCCGTGGGAAGGAGCGGGAGCAGAGGCACATCCTAAGGAACGGCATTCCGAATTTCAGGAGCTGGAGCATTGTCTTCGCGTGACTGGTACCGTGTGGTTAGCGCCGTTTGATTTTGGTATCAAACATCAAGTAACAATTATCTTTACCCCGGCAGAGTGGAACCCTGGTTTTATGGAAATTGATGTGGAATTGACCCGGTTGGCTGGGGAGTCCACCATGTGGTTGCGACTGTCCAAAGGCTTTTTGCATAATTTGCGGAAGCAGCTTCTCGTTTGGCGTTCCATTACAGAAGAGGCTCGTGAACATTATGAACAGATTTTGGAGAAAAATCCTCCCGTCCGAAGCTCAACCTGACGGGCAAGCATCCCTGACGGGATCTGGAATGTGAGACCATGCATACCGTGATCCGGCTGCGCGCATTGCTTCTTGGCGTTGTATTAGGCGTTTTGATTTGTTTAGCAACGCCTTACAACAACTCGTACCTTACGGCCACGCTTTTGGCCGGGGGCCATTTCCCCTTGGCTCCTTTTTTTATTTTGGTTTGGTTGACCATCATCATGGCGCTGTTGACCAAGTTTTTTCGCGGTTGGTCTCTTTTTACCGGATTGGAATTACTTGTTTCCTGGGTACTTATGGTGGTGGTGTCGGGGATTCCTTATACTGGGTTGGCGAGAACTTTTTTTGTCAATCTGACTGCGCCAACGCATTTCGCCACGCTTGGGAACCGTTGGACTGAAGCGTTAGGACCTCTTTTACCCAAAGCATGGTATCCCAATAGTCAGGAGGCGGTGGAGTCTCTCTACAATGGCCTCAAAGGCGGGTATTCCATGCCGTGGACGGAGGTCATTTCCAAAATTCCATGGGATGCATGGCTTCCGGTCCTTGGTACCTGGGCTATTTTTATTCTCTTATGCTATTTTGTCATGGTGTGTTTGGTCAATCTGTTCTCGCGACAGTGGATTTCCAATGAACGCATGAATTTTCCTTTGTTGACGTTGCCTCGGGTGATGGAAGAAGCGCTTGATGAAAAGCAATTTTTCCATTTTTTATCGGATAAATACCTCCTGACCGGCATTCTTGTTCCTGTTGTGCTGCACACAATCAATGGTTGGGGATTTTATGATCCTTCAGTTCCAACCGTGCCAACGTTGATTCTCGCTGGTCCGTATTTTCCTGGGACCGGTCTTTTTTCAGGATTTTCCAAACTCAAAATTTATATTTATCCAGCGTTTATTGGTTTCGCCTATATGACAGCTCGTCAGATTTCATTCAGTTTTTGGCTGTTTTATCTGGCCGGAGGCCTGTTGTTCGGATTGTTGTCTGTCGTTGGCTACCAGGTTCCGGCGTCTGCGTTAGGCGTGACGTTTGGCCCGACGTTACAACGTCCGGAAGAAACACAGATGATTGGTGGATATATTGTATTTTTTCTGTTCCTTGTCTGGTTGGCACGCTTCCATTTGCTTGATGTGGCGCGCCGATCCATTGGCATGGGACGAGCACAAGCTCTTGAGACAGAATGGTTCTCGTCGAGATTGTCGTTTTGGGGCGTTATTCTTGGTGGGGCCGGTCTGGTGGCGTGGTCGGTCTGGTTCGGGATGTCGCTTGTGGCGGCTGTGTGCCTGATGCTCATGTTTTTTATCTTCACCCTCGTTGCGACGCGTGTCATTTGCCAAGGGGGGATCGCCTATTTCACACTGACTGCTGCGCCGATCGACGGGATTTTGGCCGGTACCGGCTCCGGTTTCTTTTCAGGCGTAGGGTTGGCCATGGCCGCTGTTATGCAGAAAGTGCTTTTTGTCGATCTCCGTGAATCCCTTATGCCATCGCTACTTCATGCATCTAAAGTGAGTGAACCGGTCAAAAACAAGCGCATGATGTTTGTCGGTATTGCGGTTGCGCTTGTTCTTGGAGTGACAGCCTCGTTCGGCGCCTTCTTGTTTATCGGGTATAAATACGGATTTCGCGATCTGCAGCTTGATTGGGAGATTGGCACCGTACAGCATGTCTACGACAATGTGCAGCGCCTCATTGAAACGCCGGCCGGACCCAATGAATGGGTTGTTGGATTTGCCATTGTCGGGGCCATCGTTATGCTGCTTCTACTCATTTGTTATCAGCGGTTTTATTGGTGGCCCATTCATCCCATCGGCTATTTGACAATGTACAGTTCCGCCATGCGTATTCTGTGGTTTAGCTTCGTCGTAGGGTGGATGTGTAATCACCTGACGCTACGGTATGGAGGCGTGACGTTGTTTCGCCGACTCCGGCTTTTCTTTATAGGACTTGTGCTCGGGGATTTTCTCATGGGCGGCACGTTCGCCGTGATCGGCCTTTTCATGGACCAAAGTTATCAGGTTCTGCCCAACTAACGGGGAGCCAGTTCTATAATGCGGCATCTCCCCCAAGGCAACGGATAGGCAATGTACGACGATAAGGAACTCAAAGAGTATCGGGATCTTCTACCGGCGCCAGACCATTTCGAAGAGGGCTTCGACTGGAAGACTATCGTCGGAGCCGTTTTCATCGGCTTTCTCATGATGCCGGGGAGCATGTATCTCCAGCTCGTTATCGGTTCCGGTATCGGACCGGCAGCGCGTTGGGTGACGATCATTCTCTTCGCCGAAGTCGCCAAACGAGCCTATACCGAACTCAAACAACAAGAAATATTTCTGTTGTATTATATGGCTGGAGCAGCGCTTGCTTCACCGTTTCAAGGATTATTATGGAATCAGTACCTCGTTCAGTCTGATGCTGCCAAAATGCTCGGCCTTGTCGAGTATATCCCCCTCTGGATCGCGCCACAGCCCGGTTCGGAATCGCTGGTTGATCGGACGTTTTTTCATAGCGATTGGATGATCCCTATTCTGTTATTGGTTGGTTCTCAGATCATTCAACGGGTGGATCATTTCGGCTTGGGCTATGCACTGTACCGCATTACATCCGATGTCGAGCGCTTACCATTTCCTATGGCTCCGGTTGGGGCTCTCGGGACAATGGCACTGGCGGAATCGACCGAAGACAAGAAAACCGGCTGGAAGTGGCGCGTTTTTTCTGTCGGAGGGATGATTGGCCTTGTCTTTGGGGCGATTTACGTCCTGTTCCCCGTTATTTCAGGACTTATCTTCACCTCGCCGGTACAACTCATTCCGCTTCCTTGGGCTGATTTTACGTTGAATACCGAGGATTGGCTTCCCGCGGTGGCTACCGGTATTCAGCTTGATCTCGGTCTTGTTTTTATTGGGATGGTGCTGCCGTTTTGGGCGGTCATCGGTGGTTTGGCCGGGTTCCTTATAACGGTCGTGGCTAACCCCATTTTATACAAGCACGGTATATTGCATCGTTGGCATCCGGGAATGGGCACCGTTGAAACCCTCTTTGCCAATAATTTCGATTTCTACATGAGCTTTGGGATTGGCCTTGGTCTCGCGATCGGGGTGATCGGCGTGTGGCATGTGGCCCGATCCTTTGGAAAGGGGAGTGGAGTTAATGCATACAAAGCGCTTTTTACGGACAACAAAAAGCGTGGTGATATTAATTTTTGGGTTTCAATAGGCATCTATGTCTTATCCACTATCGGCTATATTTTGCTTTGCCTCTGGCTTGTACCGAATTTTCCTTGGATATTCTTTGTCGTGTACGGTTTTCTATACACGCCAATTATTTCCTATATCACAGCCCGTATGGAAGGGATCGCCGGGCAATTCGTCAGCCTTCCTCTGGTGCGAGAGGCAAGCTTTATCGCGGGAGCCAAGTTCTTTGGGTATTCAGGGATAGAGATTTGGTATGCGCCGATTCCCATTCACAACTATGGAAAAACCGCGGTTGATTTTCGGGAAATAGAACTCACCGGAACGAGTCTCCGTGGTGTCATCAAATCGGAGATTGTTGTCTTTCCTGTTGTTATGGTCGCCAGTTTATTGTTTTCACAGTTCATTTGGCAACTTGCACCCATTCCTTCTGCTAACTATCCCTATGCTCAAGAATTGTGGCATTTGCAGGCGTTGAATACACTGCTTATGCAAACGTCCACTCTGGAAGGAAATTCTCCATTCTTTCAAGCGCTCAATGGATATTATATTAGTGCTGGGCTCGGGTTTGGGCTTATCACGTATCTTATTCTTATGATTTTTGGCCTTCCCGTTTTGCTTGTTTATGGCGTAGTCCGTGGTTTGGGCCAAAGCATTCCGCATGGTCTTATTCTGGAAGTCGTGGGCGCCTTGCTTGGACGATATTATTTCCTCAAAAAGTATGGAAAAATGTGGCGGCAATACGCTCCCGTATTATTAGCCGGCTTTTCATGCGGTATCGGTCTCACGGGGATGTTTGCCATGGGAGCGACGCTGATTCTCAAGTCGTTGGGGCGACTGGCATATTGAATTGTGCGCACGTATGCTTGAGCGAATCGATTTGAGGGAGATCTTGCATTTGACAAAACATTTGACCTGTGTGTATATAAAAGGTTTGTCTAGCCTGTTTGGCAGTTTTTGCATTCCGCACGGCTCGTCAGGGACAACGTGATTGGCTCAAAAATTCCCCTTGGGGACTTGACTGATCGACTTTACGCATTATCCAAAACACGTTGTGAGAAGTGAAGAGCCCTGGCGGCGTTTCTTTTTTTTACATTGAGATTTTACGTATATCAGGAGGCCGCATGGCTCGTATTACGGTGGAAGATTGCCTGCAACAAATCAACAATCGTTTCCTCATCGTCCAAATGGCCATTAAACGCGTGAAGCAATACCGTGACGGGTATTCCCCGCTGGTTGACTGCAAGAACAAGGAAATCGTTACGTCCTTGCGCGAAATTGCTTCCGGGAAGGTTCTTCCGACGGAGTATTTCGAGGAAACCGGAACGACATCCAGTAAATAGCGTATGTCTAAGAGCGATTATTACGAAATTCTTGGTGTTGCCCGGGAAGCATCGGACGATGAAATCAAAAAAGCCTATCGGCAAATGGCTTTTAAATATCATCCCGATAGAAATCCCGACGATCCTGATGCTGAGGCCAAGTTTAAGGATGCGGCGGAAGCCTATGAAATCTTGCGCGACCCGCAAAAGCGGGCCCGATATGACCGTTTTGGCCATGAGGGGATGAACGGTTCTGGGTTTGATGGCTTCCATTCTGCAGATGATATTTTTGGCGCATTCGGCGATATTTTCGGTGAATTTTTTGGCTTCGGCCAGCAGGGTGGACGTCGTGGAGGACCACGACCTCAGGCCGGTTCTGATTTGCGCTATGACCTCACCGTGACGCTGAAAGAAGCGGCGACTGGAAAAGAAGTCGAGCTCAACATTCCCAAAAACGTTTCCTGCACAGAATGTGATGGCACTGGTGCGAAACCTGGATCGTCTCCTGAAACCTGCCGGCACTGCGGCGGCGCAGGGCAGGTTCAACAGAGCCAGGGGTTCTTCCGTATTGCCATCACCTGCCCCATATGCAATGGCCGGGGTACTGTCATTACGGACCCGTGTCCCAACTGCAAGGGAAATGGGGTCACGCGAGAAACGCGTAATTTAAGTGTCCGCATTCCGGCCGGGGTCGATAATGGCAATCGCTTGCGATTGCGCGGAGAAGGGGAGCCCGGTCAATTCGGTGGACCTGCCGGCGACTTGTACGTTGTTATTCACGTCGAGGAAGACAAGACATTCCGTCGCCAGGGTCAGAACTTGATTTTGACGACAGAGATTTCGTTTGTCCAAGCGATACTGGGCGACAAGATTGAAGTCCCCACGTTGGATGGTACGGAAACCATGGATATTCCGAAAGGAACCCAGAGTGGTGAAGTCTTTTCGCTTCGTGGATATGGTATGCCTCACCCGGGACTGTCACACAGTGGAGATTTGCTTGTTGAAGTTATCGTGAAGACTCCACGTGGTGTCAGCAAAAAGCAAGAAGAACTGTTGCGAGAATTTGAAGCCCTTGAAGAAGAAAAAACTTCAAAGAAAGTCAAAAAGTTCTTCAAGAAAGCAAAAGAAAAAGTCATGGGCAATTAACCCTGCCCCTCGTACGATATTGGCCTCGCAAGGGAAAAACCTTGCGAGGCTTTTTTATGCAGTTTACTATCCGTCCTCTTGAGGTGTGGGAATATTTTGTATTCATTATAAGAGGGAATGCCGGGAGCCATGGTGTAGAATTTGAGGCTCCTTGCAAAGGTGAGAGACTTCACGGCGTGGTCGTTACAACGTGTCCTGCTGTGTTGTTGGATGAGTATTATCACATGAGTTCATGAAGGAGGCGAGTATGCCGCACTTTTCTCATATCGACGAAGATGGCCGAGCGCAAATGGTTGATGTCGGCGAGAAAACGATTACACGCCGGGTAGCTATCGCCGGCGCACAAGTTGTTGTATCGAAAGAGACATTTACGCTTCTGAAAGAGCAAGCTCTTCCGAAGGGAGACGCACTGACAACGGCGAAAATCGCCGGGATTCTGGCTGCGAAACGGACAGCAGATCTTATTCCGATGTGTCATCCGTTAGCACTGAATTTTGTCGATGTGCGGTTTTCCCTTGATGAGACAGCCTGTCGCATTGATATCGAAGCCGAGGCGCGCACAGAAGGCAAAACAGGTGTTGAAATGGAAGCCATGCACGCGGCCACGGCTGCTGCGTTGACCTTATATGACATGTGTAAGGCTGTGCAGAAGGATATTGTTATTCAAAATATTCGACTGCTGTACAAAAGCGGTGGAAAGAGCGGAGTGTTTACCGCGAAATAGATAATTCTCGTCTGAGCAAGACGAAAGTGTGTCTGTAAAACGGAGCCGGTATGATGCCGGCTCCGTGCTTTTTACCAGATGCGTCGAACTTTAACGCCTTTATCAGCCATATAATCTTTGATCTGAGGAATGGTGTATTCCCCGTAGTGGACAATGGAGGCAATAAGAGCTGCCGAGGCTTTGCCTTCGGTGACGGCATCCACCATATGCTGCGGCGAACCGGCACCACCCGAAGCGATAACGGGAATACCCACATTCTCGGAGATGAGCCGCGTCAGATTGAGTTCATACCCATCTTTTGTGCCGTCGGCGTCAATGGAATTCAGGCAAATTTCGCCGGCTCCAAGGGCTTCAACGGTTTTGGCCCATTCCAGCGCATCCATTCCCATGGCTTTGCGGCCGCCGTGAATGACGATTTCGTAGCCGGAGGGAATGGTTTCAGTCACAGGAACGGCTTTGACGTCCATGCCGACCACGATGCATTGGGAACCGAATGCGGCCGCCCCCTGACTGATGCAGTCGGGGTTTTTGACAGCAGCCGAGTTGACAGAAATCTTTTCCGCACCGGCGAGAAGAACGGCACGCATTTCTTCCACCGTCGAGATACCACCGCCAACAGAGAACGGAATAAAAATAGTTTTGGCGACGCGCTCTACGACATCGATCATGATGCCACGCCCTTCGGCCGACGCTGTGATGTCATAGAATACGATTTCATCAGCGCCCTGTTCGTAGTACATCCGAGCCGTTTCTACAGGGTCGCCGATGTCGACGTTACCTTTAAATTTAATCCCCTTCGTTAATCTGCCGTTGCGAACGTCCAGACAGGGAATGACGCGCTTACTGAGCATCGGTCGTCTCCAGGCAGTATTTGTAGAAATTGGAAAGGAGTTTGAGTCCAGGGCGGCCACTTTTTTCCGGGTGGAACTGAACAGCCCACAAACCACGCCGACCATGAACCGAGCAGAATCGAGCACCATAAAACGTCGTGGCGAGAACATATTCCGGTTTGGGAACGGGGTAGTAACTATGGACGAAATAAAATTCCGATTCCGGGTCTACGTCGTCAAAAAGTTCGCATTTCTTTTGGAGCTCGACGCGGTTCCATCCCATGTGGGGTACGCGGATGGGGTCGCCTTCTTCGTCCTTGAGAGCACGGTTGAACATGGCACATTCACCGGGAATAATGCCGAGAGTTTCGGTATCGTTCTCAGGGCTGTAATCAAGAAGTATCTGACAGCCAACACAGATACCGAGCAGGGGTTTGCCGGCTTCAATTTGTTTTTTCAAAATGGAGTCAAGCCCGGTACGCTCTAATTCGTCCATGGCTTGGCCCGCCGCCCCGACACCGGGAAAAACGATCCCGTGGGCGTTTTCCACATCGTTTAAAGAGGCCGTGATGGCGCAGGGAATTTCCAGGTAATCCAAGGCACGTTTGACACTCGTCTGGTTGCCGGCCTTGTAATCGAGAATCGCGAGCATTATATCCTCCTTACAGCTGGCGCAAGTAGTAAATATTTTCAAGCAAGGCAAGTTTCTTCACGAGATATACTTATTCGCGATCACATAAAAACGGAAAATAGGGGAGCGTCAATGATTATTGTAACCGGCGGAGCCGGCTTTATCGGCAGTGCCGTCGTTTGGAAGCTGGCCCAGGAAGGAATTGAGGACATTCTTGTTGTCGATAATCTGGGCGAAGCTGGCCCGCAAGGGAAGTGGAAAAACCTCGTGAATCTGCGATATGCAGATTATATACATAAAGCTGAGTTCCTTCGACGTCTTGAGACAAACAATGATGCCTTTGCCGCAACGGCTGTGATTCATATGGGAGCATGTTCGTCAACAACGGAGACCAATGCTGAATATTTGATGAACAACAATTTCAAGTACACGAAAGCTGTTGCTCAGTATTGCTTGAAAAATGATATTCGATTGATCAATGCTTCTTCGGCTGCGACATATGGCGATGGGGCTATGGGGTTCGATGATGATCCGGATGCGCTCGATCAACTTCGACCGCTCAACATGTATGGATACTCCAAACAACTCTTTGATCTTTGGGCGCAACGCAGTGGTGTTCTCGGCCGATTGGCCAGCCTGAAGTTTTTCAATGTGTTCGGCCCCAACGAATACCACAAGGGAGACATGAAAAGCGTTGTGTGCAAGGCCTATCACCAAATTAAAGAAACCGGTGCTTTGCGGTTGTTCAAGTCCTATCGTGAGGATTATTCCGACGGTGGGCAAATGCGTGATTTCGTCTATGTGAAGGACTGTGTCGATGTCATGTGGAAGCTCATGGAACATCCTGATATCAATGGTATATTTAATGTTGGTTCGGGGCGCGCCTCAACGTGGAATGAACTCGCTGCAGCTGTATTTTCCGCCATGGATTTGGATCCTCATATCGTCTACATTGAAATGCCCGAATCACTGCAGGCCAGTTACCAGTATTATACCAAGGCCAACATGGAGCGATTGGCATCGGCATTGGGTAAATATACACCGACGCCACTCCATGAGGCCGTGGCGGATTATGTTCAGATGTATTTGAACTCTGGAGATCCCTATCTTGGTTGACTCTTAGGGCTTACGCTTGAACATCTTTTCGAGATCAAGAGCAGACATCCCGACCATGACCGGACGACCATGTGGGCAGTAGCGCGCATTGGCGCACTGCCCCAACGCCTCCAAGAGTGCTTGAGCTTCGTCTTTGGCCAACGATGAACCAGCTTTGAGGGCCGCTCGGCAGGACAACATTTTCCATACTTCTTCCAGCCCTTCGATTTTCTCTGCAGCCATGTCTTTCAACACAGCTCTGGCTTCGGCTGGTTCAAGTGTCGTCGGGATTGATGAGAGGACAACTGTACCTGGACGTGATAAATCCAGTCCAAATCCGATTTCCGTCAGCGTCGGCCACAATCGTTCAAGAGCCTGTGTTTCGGTTTGATGGAGTGGTATCTCCAAAGGAATGGCCAGTGGTCGTGAATCGCCTTTTTGACGGCGTTGTTTCATGGATTCAAAAAGAATGCGTTCGTGCGCAGCATGTTGATCAATGAGAGCCAAGCTGTTGTCCGGTGCTCGCAAAACAAGGTACGTATCACTGATTTGTCCAAGATACGTATACCCGGTCAGTGCGTGTTGTGATGATGGTGCTGGGCCATCTTCCTGAACAGGTTGTGGTGAAGCTGCGTCGTGGGCTTGCTGGACAGGAGCGTCGTCTTCCACGATGTTTTGCCAGGTTTGTTGCGGAGTGTATGTCTCGTGAACTGCATCGCTGCTCTGTGGCGGTACGGGCGATGAGGCGTACGTCTGAGGCGGTGTCGAAGGGGACAAAAAGTCCTGCGTTTCTTTCTCGTCTCGATATGGCGGTGTTGTCTCTCTTCCAGAATTCGTCCGGGTCAGCTGCTCATATTCGGCAAACGTTGCGAATTTTGCAAAGGGATTCCGGGGTGTCGGACGTTGAGGAGTCGTGTTCCCAGACAGGGACTGGTGATGAGACACTGGTGGTGATTGGGGCGGTTGAGAAAACGCCAAGGCACCCGATGTTCCCTGTTCCAAGGCTCGCGAGATGGCATGATGCATAAAACGGAACAAACGCGACTCATCACGAAAACGCACCTCCGTTTTGGCTGGATGAACGTTGACGTCGACCTCCTTCGGGTCGATGGTAAGAAAGAGCGTGGCTTGCGGATATTCTCGGCTCAATAAACGTCCCTTGAATGCATCCCGAAGTGCACGCAGGAGCACTTTGTCGGCCACACTTCGTCCATTGACGTAAAAAAGTATTCTATCCCCGCGTGCCTGCGCATTTTCCGGACGTCCAACAACACCGTGTAATCCCAGATCATCATCTGTGAAATCGACTGGAACAAGGCCTTCGACAACACTGGGAGGCCATATTTCCGTCAGTCGGGCCTTGAGAGAATCGGTTTTCGGAAAAAACAATGCTTGTCGTCCACCGATGTTCAAGGAAAACGCGACATCCAAGCGCGTGAGTGCGAGACGTGTAAAGGCGTCCTGGCAACGTCTGTTTTCTGTAGCGGGGCTTTTCAGAAATTTGAGGCGGGCTGGCATGGCGCCAAAGAGGTCACGGACTTCAATGGTTGTTCCGCGTGGGTGTGCTGCTGGTCCGGTTTCGGTATCTGTCCCATGTTCTGATGCGTAAAATGTCGCGTCCTCTTGGCCGTCCGCCAAGGAAACCATACGGAATCGGGATACCGAGGCGATACTCGGTAAGGCTTCGCCGCGAAATCCGAAGCTCGTTATCGTGAACAAATCGTCAATATGTGCAATTTTACTTGTCGCATGACGTGTTACAGCCAACGGCATGTCATCGGCGGTGATGCCTGACCCATTGTCTTGAATGCGAATAAGCGATCGTCCTCCATCATCAATGGTCACGTCGATACGATCAGCTCCGGCATCCAGACTATTTTCCATAAGTTCTTTAATAACACTTGCAGGTCGTTCAACGACTTCGCCAGCCGCGATCTGGTTCTGTAAGTGTTTCGGGAGAACATGAATTTTTGCCGGGGGTTGCGGCATATTTCCTCCAATTGTATCTTGCGTAATCTTGGTCAGTTGGAATACACAAGATTGGCTAGGGCAATATCGTGTACGTTAATTTATTCGGCCATGGCCTGAGTGTTTGCAAAGAAGAAACCTGGGAGCTTCCCCCAAAAAAAGGCGACACAGTGTGACTATTCCTTACAACTATGTGACGGTAAGCGTCCATCTTGACAGAATTATTCGCAATTACAACCGGTTCGCACAAAATGGCCCCGTGATTCCTGTCATTAAAGCTGATGCGTATGGGCATGGCCTCTTTCAGGTTGCGGCTGTGCTTGATGCAGCCGGAGCCGAGATTTTTGCTGTCGGCTCCGTGGAAGAGGCCGTCAGCTTACGCGATGTTTATCCACAAAAGCGCATTCTTTCGTTGTTGGGACCAATTCTTGCGAGTGATTATGATCTTGTCTGCCAACATGACATTCTTTGTTTTATTCACCATTTCGAGCAAATAGCCAAATTGGGGGAAGCCGCACGTGCCAAGGAGCGGAAACGTCCCGTGGATGTTGCGCTCAAGTGGAATACCGGCATGAACCGCCTCGGTTTTCGACCTTCTGAGGCTCCTGCGGTTATCAATGCGGTACGCGAGGCCGGATTGCAACCGGTCATGGTTTCCTCGCACTTGGCATGCGCTGATGATCCAAATGCTGCTGAGACGGTTAAAGAGCAAGCTGCAGCATTTACCGTCGCATTGCATGCATTACGCCATGCAGGATTTCCAGTGGTGGGAAATTTGGCCAATTCTGCTGCCGCATTGGCGTATCCTGAATTTGCTTTTGATCACCGCCGGGTCGGCATTGCCTTATACGGAGGGAATCCGTTTTGGCGTACCTCGCACGAGACGCTCGGCCAGGATTTAGAATGCGCCATGGAAGTCGCAACGCGCATTGCATCGGTACATCCCTTGCGTGCTGGTGAATCGATCAACTATGGCTACACTTTTACCGCCAAAACGGACATGACCGTTGCGATTGTGGCCGCTGGATATGCCGACGCTTATCCCCGGAGTGTATCCGGTAAAGCCTGGATGGTCTGGAACGGCAAGCGGGTACCTGTGCTTGGTCGTGTGTGTATGCAATTATCGGCCGTTGATGTGACAGGACTTGATGGTGTCTCTCCTGGTCAAAAAATTATGCTTCTTGGCGGCGGCGGAAAGGCCGCTATCAGCGCCGATGAACTCGCAAGTTGGTGGGGGACGATTTCCTATGAAGTCATGTGTCTTTTGGGGTTGAACCCACGGGTTTACGCAGAGTAGAAGGGCATTGCTCACGAGTCGTCATTCTCGATTTTCGGGGCAAGCCAGCGCTTACCCTGAAAAAAAAGAAACAGACCGATCGTAATGGAGCCCATAAGGGCAACTACGAGAAGGTAACCATATTTCCATTTGATCAAAGGCAGATTGTCGAAGTTCATCCCGTAAAAACCAGTGATGAATGTCAGCGGAATAAAGATGGTTGCGACCACCGTCAATACTTGTCCTATCTGTCCCATATGGAGATCTGTTCGCGTCATGTAGACGCCGAGCATTTCCCCAAGCATTTCCCGAAGCGTATCCACGGCTTCGATGATCTGGAGAACGTCTTGTTGAATATTGCCCATAAAAAAATAGGATTCCTCGTTACGATTTTCCAAGTTTTCTTTGAGTAATCGTCCGACAACCTCGCGTAAAGGCCACAAGGACTTGTGGAGAAAGAGAACTTCACGTTTCAGTTTGTAAATGGCGAAGAGCGTTTGTTCATCCTGTTTTCCGAGGAGGTGCTCTTCGATCTTCTCGATGTCTTCCGTCAGTCGTCCAATAGTGACAAAATATTCGTCAATAATGGTGTCAAGCAGGGCGTAAATCAGTTGATTCATGCCGAAGGTCTTGAGGCGCCCTGTGCCCGCAAGGTGACGCTCCACCATCGTATCCCAAATATTGTGGCTGCTTTCTTGAAATGTCAGGATGAAGTCGTGATTGAGGATAATGCTGACTTGTTCTGCTCGAATGAGTTCTGCTTTTTCATCATAGCTGAGAACGCGAAGAATGATGAAGACATGATCTCCAAACGATTCTGTCTTTGGGCGTTCCCCAAGTGTGACAATATCTTCCTGGATGAGTGGATGGAGATGAAAATGGTTGGCAATCTTCGTTATAAGCGCCTGATCGTGAACACCATTGACTTTGATCCAGTTGATTGTCCCAGCTTGTGGCAATGAGGGAAGGTTTTGGTCTCCATCGCACTCGATGCGGCTGACTTCGTGCGTTTTGTAGGCGTAAGCGCAGACAGAGGGAATAAAGTCGGTCTCGACGGTGGAATGGGTCGGTTGGCCGAACGTGGTGTTTGTACCAGTTTTTTTTCCTGTCTGATGCCTGAAGCGGCGCAGTAGCATTGCAGCCTCCGGAAGGTATCGATAGAGCGCTAGAGCAGTGCAGAGCAGATGAAAAGGGCCGGCCATCACATCGGCCGGCCCCTAAATTAGGCTTTTTTGGCGGCAACGTGTTTACGTAACCAGGCATACCACTGTTCAAGTCCTTCCCCAGTGCGACAGGAAAGCGGAAAGACTTCTATGTCTTTGTTGAGCGCTCGAGCAAATCCGGCAGCGCGATCCAAATCGAAATCAACATAGGGAAGCAGGTCGGTCTTATTGAGGATAAGGACCGAGGAAATATTGAACATGAGCGGATATTTTTCCGGCTTGTCATCGCCTTCCGTCACACTCAACAGTGTGATCTTGTGATCTTCACCAACATCGAACTCGGCCGGGCAGACCAGATTGCCGACATTTTCGATAAAGAGAATATCAAGCTTCTCCAAATCAAGGGATTTGAGTGCTTCAGCCACCATGGCACTGCTTAAGTGGCATCCCCCTTCGGTGTTGATTTGCACCGCTTGGGCACCAGTCGCAGCAACACGTTGGGCGTCGTTGTCGGTTTGTAAGTCGCCTTCAATGACGGCCATTTTGAACTCGTCTTTGAGAGCGGTCAGCGTTTTTTCCAAGGTGGATGTTTTACCTGCTCCGGGTGAACTCATGAGATTGAGAGCCAAAATCTTTTTCTTGGCGAAAAGCTCCTTGAGTTCTTCGGAAATGCGATCATTTGCTTCAAGGATATTCCGCACGATAGGGATTTGCATAGGCGACTCCGTGGGGGTTATTCAGCTTCGATGTATTCAATATAGAGTTCACGGCCAGTTTTGACGGTGTGGCCGAAATCTTGTCCGCATTGCGGACAAGGATGCAAAAGAATCTCATCTTCGTCCGGTGTAAACTCATGGCCGCAGTCACTGCATTCGAGCGTAACCGGAATTTCTTCAAGTTCAAGTACCGCACCTTCAAGGTCGGTTTTGATTGTCACGGCCATAAACGCGGTCTCCAGGGCCTCTGGAACGACTGAGGCCATACGACCATATTTGATTTTCACCGTGTGCAACGTCGTCATACCGTTTTTGGCCATCTCCTGGCTGATGATTTCCAGAAGATTTTGGGCAATGGACATTTCATGCATGGCGTAGGTGATAAAGAATTCAATCCCGCACGTAAAGAGGGAAACACCGCATGGGACGAAAACGCATAGTGCTACAGAAAAATAAGACTGAGCACGACCACGACCACGAGAGATGGAAGTAAATTCGAGACTTTTACTTCCATGAAGTCGAGCAGATTGATGCCGATGCCGATGATGAGAATGCCGCCAACAGACGTGAGTTGCGTAATAAGGGCAGGAGTGAACATGCTTTGGAGAAAGACGGCCAAAATGGTCAAAGACACCTGATAAATAAAAACCGGTACAAACGAGAACAACACGCCAGCGCCATGCGTCGATGCCAATACAATGGATGCAAAGCCGTCAAGCATGGATTTGGTATAAAGCAGGGTGGCGTCACCACGTAAACCTTCATCAAAAGAGCCGAGAATGGCCATAGAGCCCACACAATAAATCAATGATGCTGTAACCAGTCCTTCGGCAAAGCGCGAGTCAGTGGACCGGGTCAATCGTTTCATAGTTTGGGCCAGTGATTCCAGGCGAAGATCAAGACGAATGGCTTCGCCAAGAATGCCGCCAAGAACAATGCTGAATATGGCCACGAGTGGGGCGGTCATCGTAAATGCCATTTGTGCGCCGATAACGAAAACACATAGTCCAAGCCCCTGAAAGACGATTAGTTTGTATCGATCCGGGAATTTGCCATGGAAAAGCAGTCCAATGAGGCTACCGATAATGATAGCCGCTGCATTGACCAAAGAACCAAGTGGAAGGTGCACGGGGATATCCTTTGCTAAGAAGAAAGCAGAAGCGCAAATTCGCTTCAGGCGTGCTATCAAGACTTTTCTTGGCAAACAAGAAAAAAAGAAAAAAAGACTTGACCAAGTTAAACAATGTCCGTAGTTCTCACTGCTCACGCGCCGGGATGGCGGAATTGGTAGACGCACTGGACTCAAAATCCAGCGGTGGCAACATCGTGCGAGTTCGACTCTCGCTCCCGGTACCAAATTTCAAGGGATTACGATGCAATCATCGTAGTCCCTTTTTTATTTTCAAGGGTTTGCATCACATTCTTCTCTATTCGCGAAGCGTTGTGGGGGGCCAGAGCAGCTCTTCACGATTTAGGGTATGAGGTGTCACTGTCTGCTGAGGAAACATCAGGTTCGTTCAGACTCCCCATACGGTAACCTCCCATATCCATGGTGACATATCGGTAGCCTAAGGCTTTGAGCTGTTCATGTATTTCCATTCGCAGAGCTGTTTCAACAAGGTCATTGATTCTTTCAACGGGCACTTCGATGCGAGCAAGATTTCCATGGCTTCGCAATCGGACTGCAGCGAATCCCATCGATTTCAGGATGCATTCTGCGCGATCAATGCGCCGTAGCTCATCCTCCTCAATGTATGTGTCGTGTGGAATTCGGGACAACAGGCACGCCGAGGCCGGTTTGTCCCACACCGTCAGGTTGAACTCGTGCGCAAGTTCACGGATGTGCTGTTTCGTGAACCCTACAGTGAGGAGAGGGGTTTCTATCTGTAATTCAGATAAAGCCCGCATCCCTGGGCGATAATCGTCAAGGTCATCATGGTTGGTTCCATCCAGAACGTGTTCAATATGTTCCTCTGCTGCCAGCGTTTTCACATGCTGAAATAATTCTCGCTTGCAACGATAACAGCGATCTGGAGGGTTGTGTCGTATTTCTTCGGGAAACGGAATGTCGATGAGTTGATGCTGGATCGCCAATGTGTGCGCTGTTGTTTGTGCATCGCGGACTTCTGTTGTCGACATATATGGTGTGACGAGCGTTACTGCCAGCACATTGTCTCCTAGTGCCTGTTTAGCCGCGTAGAGAAGGAATGTGCTATCGAGTCCTCCGGAAAATGCAATGAGAACACGTCCCATGGCGCGGAGTTCCTGGAGTAACCGTTCATACGTATTTTTCGGTGAATTGGGTGGGGGAGTCATTATTTTGAATTGTTGCGGATAGAGTTGATCATGGCGTAGACTTCAGCCAAAGGAATATTGTGGTCCACAGCAATTTTTCGACAATCTTCCAGTTCTGGTTTGGAACGAATGGCCTTTCCGTGTTGGACGGCGTGCTTTATCGAGACTGTGCCTAATGGTGTTTCCTGACGTTCGAATGCAACATCGAGAATCGTTTTTTTAAGCTCGAAACTCTTCACACCCAAGGTCGTTGTGTGCTGAAACAATAATGCGATGAAACGTTCTTCATCCGTTGCGTGACAGAGCAATGAGACACAGGTTGCAGGTCGGTTTTTTTTCATCAAAATCGGCGTAAAGTGGACATCCATTGCACCCTTTTCCATCAAAATATCCATAGCGACACCGAGCATTTCAGCCGTCATGTCATCAATATTACATTGTAAGAGGCGTGTATCTTGAACTGCGTTGTCGCTGCGCGTCGTGGATGTTCGAGCGAGGTGGACACGGAGCAGGTTGGGGATCTCCGATTTTCGATGCCCAATACCATAGGCGGTTTTGTCGACTACCATGGTTGGTTTCTCAACAAAATGATCGACCAACGTGGCCAGTATCGCTGCCCCCGTGGGGGTGGTGGTTTCCTGCTTCACTGCTCCGCGTGTCGTTGGGAGTCCGTGGAGTATTTCAACAGTCGCGGGAGCTGGTATCGGAACGAGTCTGTGGCCGCTACGTCTGAATCCTCCGCCAAGCTCAACGGGACTTGACCATACTTCGTCAATATGAAGATGATGATGGCAGATGGCCGCACCAACCATATCGACAAGCGAATCGGTTGCCCCGACTTCATGAAAATAGACCTCGTGAATCGATGTTTCATAAATATGGGCTTCAGCTTTCGCAACCTTATGAAACATGGTCAAACTTCTTGTTTTGACCTCTTGAGGCAATGCACTGCGCTCTACGATAGATTCGATGTCGATAAGGTTACGAAGCGGTCGATTACTGTGATGATGTTTATCCTTGTGCGTAGATGCTTCACCTTGATTTTTCAATATGACGTCGACGCGTGTCCCATAAATACCATGTCGGGAATCTCGCGACACATTGAGTTCAAATTCATGATCTAAGCCAAGTTTCGAGAGTTCCGATCGTAAAAAGTCGGGGTCTACTCCAAGATCGATCATGGCGGCCAAGTTCATATCGCCGCTTATGCCAGCAAAACAATCGTAGTACAGGATGTTCATAGCGTCGTGCCTAAGGGCAAGTATTTTTTTACGTAACGAGTTGCCGTGCATCAAAGAAAAAATGGGGCATAAAGAGCGGCGTCGAGGTCGGAACGCCACTCTTGACGTTGTATGACTATGCAACACCCATTCTTTTTTTGACCGCTTCGAGCTGCTCGGCAAACTCCGGACCTTCTAGTTCTGCCGCAGCCTTTTCAAGGATATCTGGGATAGCGATATGTTGGGGACATTTCTCCAGGCATTCGCCACAAGCAATACATTGCGATGCCATGCCAGGCTCTTCACCGCGTGCGACACCACTGGTAAAAACAATATAAAAGAGTCGGGCTTCCTCCGTCTTTCCAAACATATGCAGTCTGTTATAACAATCAAAGCAGGTTGGAATTTTCACCCCCATGGGGCAAGGGAGGCAATACCCACATCCCGTACATCCTACCTTCATGACCTTATTATACATGTCTCTGACACGATCAACCAAGTCGAGTTCTTCTTGGCTGAGAGAATTCGCATGAGCTTCTTTTGCTATGTTGAGGTTTTGCTCGATATGGTCTTCTTCATTCATACCTGACAAAACCACGCTGACTTCCGGATGGTTCCAGACCCACCGAAGCGCCCATTCTGCCGGACTGCGTTGTGTTGCCGCCTCTTTCCATAATGCAGCCACAGCCGGAGGAGGGCTGGGGAGGGCGAGAGTCCCCCCACGGAGCGGCTCCATAATGATGATACCGATATCTTTTGCCGCGGCGTATTTGAGTCCTTCGGTCCCAGCTTGGAACTGCTGATCCATAAAATTGTATTGGATTTGGCAAAATGTCCAAGGGTAGGCATCAATAATGCGTTTGAAGTCATCAAGAACGCCGTGGAAAGAAAATCCAGGATTTATAATGCGACCATCGCGTTGGGCCTGATCGAGAAAATCTTGAATACCGTGCGATGTGACATTGTCCCATAGTCTTCCATCAAGGGCATGGACAAGATAGTAGTCGATGTGGTCGGTTTGCAGTCGTTCCAATTGCGCATTGAGGAACGTATCCATATCTTCACGACTCTTGATGAGCCAGGAGGGTAATTTGGTGGCAAGTTTGACACGCTCTCGGTAGCCATCTTGCAATGCCTTGCCAAGCAACGGCTCACTTGCTCCATTGTGGTAGGGCCACGCCGTATCGACATAGTTTACCCCATGGTCAATCGCGTAGCGAATTTGGGTGATAGCACGTTCCTCGTCAATGTCTCCATTTGCCATAGGCAAGCGCATACATCCGAATCCTAAAATGGAGAGTTTATCCCCGTTTTTCGGCATAGTTCTGTAGAGCATTCATTTCTCCTTCGTTTAGAAATCCAGCTCATTCATCTGATCTGTTCTCCTGCGTCATGGGAGGGATTTATCAATATACGAGAAGAGCTCTGTGAGAAATATACATTTCTCCTTCATTCTTGTCTTATCCTGTCTTGCGCACTCGAAACGAACAAAATCAAATCAAAAGAAGCGTGGATGAAGACCCCTTCGATACTTCAGGGAAGCATATTGGCGGACAACCCGTGAGAGCACGGAATAACGTTGATAGACGGGATGGATGTGACATCGGGCAGTCTCACGTCTTGACTTTGTTTAGATATCGACTTTCAGCCTGGTCTTCAAGGAATTGAGCAAAGTGCTTCGTTATTTTGGGCAATTTATACAGCGTCGTGAAAAGCGATTTATGGGTGAGCTTGGCAAGGGTTGAGGGGTCAAAATAGGCCTTGGCATTGTTAATAGACAGAACAAATGGTGGATATCCCTCCAATGCCAGGACATTGCTCATCATCAAGGCGCCAGTTCTATGGTTCCCTTCAAAAAAGAGCTGGGGGCGACTTATCATATACACATAGGTACTGGCTGCACGCCTCCAAGGAGATTTGGACTTATTCTTCTTGTTCCATTTCACAATATGATCAATATTGCAGTCTTCTTGATTGTAAAAGCGGATAGCCGTTTGTCGCATATGCTCTGAAAATTCATAGCGAACACGATCATCACAGCCGCAAAGAACGATTTGATTCAATTCAAGAAGTTGGCCTTTATTGCTTTCCGATACGATGTTGATTTTATTTTTTAACAAATCATTCACATATGAATAGCCAAGCAACATATTGTCAATAATAATGTCAGCTATTGGCTCTCGTCGCATTGCAAGAGAATCATTGATGTGTGAGAATCCTTTTTGTGTTTGCCGCAGTGATTCTTCAATTGCTGCAAGATTGAGTTGGTATGTTTTACTCATTTGTAGTCGTTTATATAAAATATCATATTATCATGATAAATATGTGTTGTGACAGCTTAATTGTATTATCGAAGTTTCATTGTTGATTAATCTAATGTGCTATGTTTGTTGATGGATAATATTAAGGGGCGTCATCCGTTATGAATAATAATGATCGCCCCGTTTGCTAAAAGATTATATTGGAAGAATAATGTTTCCGCAAAAGGAGAACGGTAATCTCGTTGCATATATTTTAAGAAATTTGCGCCTTAACTGAATTCTCCTTTGAGATAATCTCGAGTCAATTGCTCCTTCGGATTTTCAAACAATTGTTTTGTTACACCAAGTTCGATCAAATGCCCGGTTCGCCCACCCTGGCTGATATCAACCGAGAAGAATGCTGTTTGATCCGCAACGCGAAGGGCTTGCTGCATATTGTGCGTAACAATAACAAGGGTATATTTTTCTTTCAGACGAACCATGAGTTCTTCGACCTGACGAGTCGCTATGGGGTCCAACGCGGAGCATGGTTCATCCATGAGCAATACGCTGGGATCGGTTGCAATGGCTCTGGCAATACAGAGGCGTTGCTGTTGACCACCGGAAAGAGAAAGCCCACTATGTTTTAAGTTGTCTTTGACTTCATCCCACAAGGCTGCCCCGCGAAGGGCACTTTCGACTTTCTCCATCATATTCCCTTTGTATCTGTTGAGTCTGAGACCAAAGGCAACATTTTCGAAGATGCTCAATGCAAACGGGTTCGGTTGCTGAAAGACCATTCCGATGTGTCGACGAACAATCACGGGATCAACCTTGGCGCCGTACATATTAACACCGTGATAATGAACACTGCCCTCAAAACGGAATCCACGGATGAGGTCGTTCATTCGGTTGATGCTTCGTAGCACGGTACTTTTCCCGCATCCGGAAGGACCGATAAAGCCTGTGATTTGTTTTCGACAAATTGGAACATGGCTGTCTCGAACAGCTAAAAATTCTCCATAATAAATTTTATCCGCCTTGCAGTCCAAGATGATATCGTTCGCTTGGCTCACGGCGTAGACCGCTGATCCAGCCGCATTGCTGATGTTATCCATGACCTTTACAACTCCGTTGAACGATTTTTTTTCGTTCCTTATTTTTTACGTTGTCCAAGAGCCCGGCTGGCAATGTTGAGGATAAAAACCAGGACAACAAGTACAAGGGATGCGCACCACGCCAATTCAATTTGGTTTTCAAATGGGCTGCCAGAGTAATTGTAAATCAAAACAGCGAGCGAGGCCGTGGGATCATTGACCTGGAGCCAATATTCGCTGAATAACGCTGTGAACAAGAGTGGGGCGGTCTCACCGGCGGCCCGAGCGACGGCCAGAAATACTCCGGTGAGAATGCCGGGCATGGCCACGGGCAAGAGGACTTTCATCATAGCTTGCGCAGGAGTGCATCCCATGCCATACGCAGCTTCTTTCATGCTTTTCGGAACCATTTTGAGGGCTTCCTCAGCTGTCAGCATGACAATGGGAATCATAAGGAGGGAAAGGGCGATACCACCTGCCCAGGCCGAATAATGCCCCATGACCAAAACAACGGCAGCATAGGAAAAAACACCGGCTAGAATAGATGGCAATCCGGTCAGTGTTTTGGCGCAAAACCGGCAAATTTGGGATATTTTTTTGTAGGGGCCAAGTTCAGCAAGAAATATTGCGGCTAAAATTCCGAATGGAACGCTAATCGCTGCTGCAAGGCCTACCATAAACAGCGTTCCAATAATCGCATTTCCAAAGCCGCCCCCGGTCTCAAACGCTGTTGGAGGTAACGCGTAGAGAACTTCCATGGAAAAGCGTTTTCCGCCGCGATAGAGCAGCATAATGATAACAGAGAACAAAGGAAGACATGCAGATACAGCCATGACGATAGTAATCGTACTCAAAATGTACGATTGAAGAGCACGACCTTCAAAACGTTGAGTCTCAAAATTTGGCTTCTTCACAATGGTGTCAGTCGGGAGGGTGTGCGAGGTCATCGTTTGGCTCCTCCGGGTTGGCTGTAATTAATGATCAATTGTCCAACCACGTTCACCACCAACGTAATGACCAACAAGACAATGGCGGCGAACATGAGCACTTCGACCTCTGTTGTTCCTGCCTCGGGAAAGTTCAATGCAAGCAAAGCGGCAAGAGTGTTGGCAGGGGAAAATAATGAAAGCGATATCTGGTTGGAATTCCCGACAAGCATGGCCAAAGCCATGGTTTCTCCGAGTGCCCGACCAAACCCAAGTACCAAAGCTCCAAAAATTCCACCGGATGCTGTTGGCAGCATGACGCGCAAAATGGCTTCCCAGCGAGTCGCTCCCATTCCATATACCGCTTCTTTGGTCTTGTACGGTATGGCACGAAATGCATCTTGGGAAACGGCAGCGACCGTAGGCAAAATCATGATGGAAAGCACCAGCGCTCCGGGAAAAAGGCCTGGGCCACTGAGTTCGGTTCCAAAGAAGGGAACCCACCCAAAGTACGCATGAAGAAAATTAGCAAATGGCCGGATGATAGGAATAAGCACGAAAATTCCCCACAGCCCATAAACAACACTTGGAATAGCTGCCAGCATCTCAATAATGTTTTTAAGAACAATTTCGATCTTATGTGGCAAAAAGTCCTGTGTCAGAAAAATCGCAATAGCTACACCGAAAACACCGCCGACAACCAAAGCGAACAGAGCGCTGTAGAGCGTTCCCCAAATTTCCGGTAAAATGCCAAAGATATTTTGATTTACATCCCATTGTGTAGAAACGAGTAAGTTCAAACCATATTTCTGCATCGCAGGAATGGCTTTCCCGCCGATTTCAAACAGAATGTAGGCAAGCAACACAATTGTCAGCGTCGTAAAAATGTACGCCATACCACGAAACGCCTTGTCGAATAGCCTGTCCCTAAATGAAGGGGGCGTAGCATAACTCTCGCCCCACTTCATGGGCAGTTCTTTTTGGGAATCCATCAGATCTGCCTTATATTCATTTTAAAAGAATGAATTTATTGAATGGTTTTTGCCGCTTCCGATACTTTTTTCACAACTGTTTCAGGGAGAGGGATATATCCGGCTTTGTCAGAAATAGCCTGACCTTTGAACAAGCAGTAATCAATGAGCTTGTGGATCCATTCCAGTTTTTCTTTATCTTGGTAGGTCTTGTAGAAAAGCATCCAGGTGTAGGTCACCATGGGGTAGGAATCAGCGCCTTCCGGATCGGTCACAAATACAATCATGTTTTCGGGTAAGGTCACGTTGGCCAGCGCAGCTTGTCCGCCGGCAAGACCAGGAGCAACGAATTTCCCCGCCTTGTTTTCCAGGGAAGCCATGGGGAGTTTCGTCATTTTGGCATAGCCGAATTCAATGTATCCAATTGCACCGGGAGTTTGCATGATGGTGGCTGCAACGCCGTCGTTTTTGGGCGATTTAACGAGATGATCACCAAGCGGCCAGTCAACGGTTTTGCCGGAACCAACTTTGTCTTTGAATTCTTTATTGATAGCGGCCAAATGCTGGGTGAAGTTAAAGGTCGTTCCGGAGCTGTCGGCACGAGCGACAACGGTGATGTTTTCATCAGGAAGCTTTACGCCAGGATTGGCTTTGGCAATGATGGGGTCGTTCCACTTGGTGATTTCACCAAGATAAATTTTAGAATAGGCTTCCCGAGGCAGCTTCAGTTCCTTCACGCCTTTCAGATTGTACGAAAGCACAATTTCACCGGCGGTCATGGGAAGAAGTTGAACTCCTTCGGCAACTTTGGAGATCTCTTCGGCAGACATAGCCGCATCGCTGGCACCAAAATCGACAACATGATTTTGGAAATCGCGAATGCCGGCGCCGCTTCCTTTGGACTGGTAACTCACCTGAACACCGGAATTTTCACGGCTGAAGGTTTTGAACCAAGTCGTGTATAAAGGAGCTGGAAAGCTCGCACCGGATCCAACCAGGTTGACATCTGCCAAGGCCACGGAAGGGACAAGGAGTGCAAATGTAAAGATAAATCCAACAACATTTTTCAAAACTTTCATTTTCCACCTCATTGAAGTTGTGTAAAGATGTATGGTCCGGCGTATCGTCTTCCATTGTGAAGTAAATGCCGAGGTGGTTATGTTTCCGTTACGAACTGATTATAAACAGGAAGAGAGGCTTCCAAATATTTGCTCTTCAAAGAAAGGTATCTGGGAGGATACAAAATTATTTGCTATAATTTCAAAACGATATATTGCCGTGGAAAATTTCGTATCGCTTTCCATTGTGACCAATCGTTCCATGCGATTGCGTATAGTCTTTCTTGCGAGAGAGCATAACTGTAACAATATTTTCACAGAGTAGGATAGAAGAGGGCGAAGAAGAGAAATACACGCCAAGAGCAAGAGATCGACAAAGTCCGAGAGGTTGCCTCGGAAAAACTCCGACAAGTGCTTTCACATCATTCGTGCTGATATCGGAAAAAATGGAGCGATGTGTCGGATGAGGCTGACAGCGTGCTTTGAAGGTTATGCTTCATGCTCATATCAATATGGGGACTCTCATGAGGAGATAAGGCGAGAATGTACTTAAGCTATATATTGTTAAAAGTGGAAAAGAGGGGGAGTGGGGGAACTCGACAGGCATTAATTCAACGGATCTTTCTCTAAGATTTGCATGGTGAGTGTATAAATATTCTTGCCATTATTATTGAAGCGAAATTCACATTCTTTCATATGCAGTCGAATGGTTTCACTTCGAAGGCCACGGAATTTTTCAAGACGGACACGACAAAAATCAAGAAAAGCGGCCAACGTCGCTTCGGGCGATACTATTCGTTGAAGGACATTACTTGTTGAAGGACGTAAAAAAAGATCCTCCAAACCTCCTGGAGTGAGCGGTGTTTCGAACGATTTCCAATAGCCAAGATTGATCTGTCCCTGAGCGTACATTGAGCCAGAGAGCACTGCCGTCAGTGTCGATCGTTCGCAATCAGGCATGATTTCGACAAACAGGGTTCGATCTGCTCGGAGGATTCCATATAATAAGCCCGGCCCTTTTTTATAGTATCGTCCACCGCCGAGTGTTCGGCCGATGATGAAAAACGCACTTCCGTGCGATAGTTTTTTGAAGATTGGGGCCTGCTCCAAACAGTATCTCGCAATTCGAACGCGAATACGGCGCAGATAGGTGTTGATGGTGTTTCGTGAAAATCCTGTTGATTCGGCTATTTTTCCCGCTTCAATATCAAGCGCAAACAAACTGACAATCCGTCGAAATGATTCTTCCGATATCTTTGCTCGAGCAACATATCGGTTTTTATGGGAGCGCTCAGGAGACGGGGCAGTCCCACCAGAATCAAATTGTTCCACACTTCCCTCCAACATTTTTGTTATATTACATCGAATATTGTCAAAAAAAGTGTTGTTCTTGTCTTGACCCGATACTCAAAGCACGGGTTTTATGCCAAACGTGACATACCTTTTCGAGCTAACGAAAAAAGGAAACCGAGGCAAGCTCCTCGTATCTTGATATACGGCAACCGACGACAGGTCGAAGGGGCGCGAAAAGCGCACCAAGTGGAGATTCGGTATGAAAGCGATTCCGGTGGAGCAGGCTGTAGGGACAGTCCTGTGTCACGACATCACCCAGATTGTTCCTGGCAAGTTCAAGGGGAGAGCGTTTAAACGTGGACATATTATTTCGAACACGGATGTTCCCAAGCTGCTGAGTCTTGGAAAAGAACATATATATGTCTTCGATCTGAACGATGGCTTTGTTCATGAAGACGATGCGGCCAAGCGCATGGCGAAAGCGGCGAAGGGTGAGCATTTGTCTTTATCCTCTGTATGTGAAGGCCGGATCAACCTGCATGCCGAAATCGATGGCCTGTTGAAAATCAACACTGACGCGCTGTTTGAAATCAACAGCGAAGAAGAAATTGTTTTCGCAACTATTCATGGCAACCAAGCTGTGACGGTTGGTCGTCAAGTTGCTGGAACTCGTGTTGTTCCTTTAGCCGTTGTGAACGAAAAAGTCGAACGTGTTGAAAATATTTGTGCAAATTATGGTCCAATTGTTACGATTAAACCTTTTCGTCCTTTGCAGGTCGGTGTTGTCACGACCGGGAGTGAAGTTTATCACGGACGCATTAAAGACGCTTTCGGACCTATTCTCAAAAAGAAATTTGAAAAAATGGGATGCTCAATCCTTCGCCAGGCTTTTGTGCCCGACGATACAAGCATGGCCATTGATGCTGTCAGAAGCCTCCTGGAAGAAGGAGCAGACATGATCGCCTTGACTGGCGGCATGTCCGTTGATCCTGATGATCAGACTCCAAGTGCCATTCGTGCTCTTGGTGCAGATGTTGTCACCTACGGTGCGCCGACATTCCCTGGAGCCATGTTCATGTTGGCGTATTTGGGAGATATCCCCGTGATGGGGCTTCCCGGCTGTGTCATGTACTCCAAAGCAAGCATTTTCGATCTTGTCGCACCGCGGCTTGTCGCAGGTGAAACCGTTACTCGTCGCGATATTATCGGGCTCGGACACGGTGGACTGTGTGCCGGCTGCGAGACCTGTCGCTATCCGATATGCGGATTCGGCAAATAGACAGATCGTCAGGCAATAATTTCTCCCCCCCCGGCCAAATCCGATTTTGTATCGGGCGTTGGTCATGGCAGGCGTGGTTGTAAATTGACGAAACGGCACAACCCTAACTTATGCAATCAACGTTCGCGCGTTTTTGAGAGCATGAGCCGGCCGTTTCGCCACCCCTTGTGTCAACCCAAAGGAGTTCTTGTACAATGATTCAAAAAGTTATTACCGTCAATGGCGTCGAACGTAACCTGTTCGTCAATGCCGAAGACATGCTGTCCAAAGTGCTGCGCAATCAGCTTGGCCTGACTGGCGTTAAAGTTGGTTGTGATCAGGGACAGTGCGGTGCCTGTAGTGTTATCCTCGACGGCAAAGTTGTCCGTTCCTGTATCGTTAAAATGAAACGTGTTGCTGACGGTGCAAGCATCACTACTATTGAAGGCATCGGCACACCTGCCGACATGCACCCCATTCAGAAAGCATGGATGGCTCACGGTGCTGCTCAGTGCGGCTTCTGCTCGCCCGGTTTCATCGTGTCCGCCAAAGGACTGCTTGATTCCAATCCTTCTCCTACCCGTGAAGAAGTTCGCGATTGGTTCCAGAAGCACAAAAACGCCTGTCGTTGCACCGGTTACAAGCCCTTGGTTGACGCCGTTATGGACGCCGCCAAAGTTCTCCGTGGCGAAATGTCCATGGAAGATTTCGACTTCAAGATGCCCGCCAACGGCAGCATCTGGGGAAGCAACTATCCCCGTCCCACGGCGATTGCCAAAGTTACGGGTACCTTGGACTACGGTGCAGACCTCGGTCTCAAAATGCCCGAAGACACCTTGCATTGCGCCTTGGTTCAGGCTGAAGTGTCTCACGCCAACATTAAAGGCATCGACACCTCCGAAGCCGAAAAGATGCCTGGTGTTGTTAAAGTCATCACCCACAAAGACATCAAAGGCAAAAACCGCATCACCGGTCTGATCACCTTCCCGACCAACAAAGGTGACGGCTGGGATCGTCCTATCCTGTGCGACGAAAAGATCTTCCAATTTGGTGATGCTATCGCCATCGTTTGCGCCGACAACGAAGCCAACGCTCGTGCCGCTGCTGCCAAGGTCAAAGTGGACCTGGAAGAACTGCCCGAATACATGAATGCCCTGGATGCCATGGCTGAAGACGCCATTGAAATCCACCCCGGCACACCGAACGTTTACTACGAATGCTACAACAAGAAAGGCGAAGACACCAAGCCGATCTTTGATGGCGCCGATGTTACCGTGGAAGGCGACTTCTACGTTGGCCGTCAGCCTCACCTGCCCATCGAACCGGACGTCGGTTTCGCCTACATGGGCGACGATGGTAAGCTCTACATTCATTCCAAATCCATCGGTGTTCACCTGCACCTGCTCATGATCGCTCCTGGTCTGGGTCTTGAAGCTGATCAGATCGTTCTGGTTGCCAACCCCATGGGTGGCACGTTCGGTTACAAGTTCAGCCCCACCATGGAAGCTCTGGTCGGCGCCGCCACCATGGCTACTGGACGTCCCTGCCACCTGCGCTACAACTACTTCCAGCAGCAGACCTACACCGGTAAACGTTCGCCCTGGTTCGTCAACGTCAAAATGGCTGCTGACAAAGACGGCACGCTTAAAGCCATGGACGCTGACTGGTCTTGTGACCACGGTCCGTACTCCGAATTCGGTGACTTGCTGACCCTGCGCGGTGTTCAGTTCGTCGGTGCTGGTTACAACATCCCCAACATCCGTGGTGTTGGTCGCACAGTCTGCACCAACCATGCTTGGGGTTCGGCTTTCCGCGGTTACGGTTCGCCCCAGTCCGAGTTCTCCTCGGAAGTTCTGATGGATATGCTGGCTGAAAAGCTCGGCATGGATCCGTTCGATCTGCGCTACAAAAACATCTACCGTGAAGGTTCCACGAACCCCACCGGTCAGATTCCTGAATCCTTTGCGCTGCCTCCGTTGATGGATCAGCTTCGTCCTAAATACGAAGCCGCTGTGAAGAAAGCCAAAGCCGAGTCCACCGACACGATCAAAAAAGGCGTTGGCCTCTCCATTGGTGTGTATGGCTGCGGTCTTGACGGTCCTGACGGCGCTGGCGCATACGCTGAACTGCACGCTGACGGCACCATCACCATCGGTACCGCTTGGGAAGACCATGGTCAGGGCGCTGACATCGGTGCAATCAGCACGGCTCACGAAACTCTGAAGCCCATGGGCGTTGCTCCTGAGCTTCTGAAGTTCACCTGGCCGAACACCGACAAACAGCCTGTCGCTGGTCCTGCTGGTGGTTCCCGTTCGCAGGTCATGGTCGGTAACGCCATCCGCGTTGCTTGTGAAAACCTGATGGAAGCCCTGAAGAAAGACGACGGCACGTTCCGTAACTACGACGAACAAGTCGCTGCCGGCAAACCCACCAAGGTTGAAGGTAACTGGACTGCCACCGAAGGTACTCACTGCGATCCCGAAACCGGCCAGGGCAAACCCTTCGTCATCTACATGTACGGCATCTTCATGGCTGAAGTCGCTGTTGACGTGAACACCGGTGTTACCACCGTTGAAAAGATGACTCTTGCTGCTGACGTCGGCGAACTCGCTAACAAGCTGACTGTTGATGGTCAGATCTGGGGCGGCCTTGCTCAAGGTATCGGGCTGGCTCTTACCGAAGACTACGAAGACATCAAGAAGCATTCCACGCTGGCCGGCGCTGGTCTTCCTTACATCAAGCAGATTCCTGATGAAATGGAAATCATCTACGCTGATTCCCCGCGTAAAGATGGTCCGCACGGTGCGGCCGGTGTTGGCGAACTTCCGCTGACCAGCCCCCATGCTTCCATCAGCAATGCTATCTACCAGGCTTGCGGCGCCCGCATCACGCACCTGCCCGCACGTCCTGAAAAAGTGCTTGCCGCTCTGAAAAAATAGTGGCTGCCGTTTTGTAAGCTCTTTGTCCCGGTCCGGGTCTACGCCCGGACCGGGCTTTTTCACCAAAACCCTCCCCAAGCCAGAGGCGGCTTGTACCGCCGACGGAAATCACATCATGGAACAACAGGTACTTCGTACATTTGAAGGTCGCTGCATCCAGGATGAACCGGCATACTGCAAAGCCGCTTGTCCGCTGCATATTGATGTGCGACCATTTATGGCTCATATGGAAGCCGGGCAGCTTGACGCAGCGCGTAAAGTACTCGCGAAAACCATGCCGCTTCCCGATATCCTCGGACGCATCTGTGATCAACCGTGTCGGAAAGAATGTAAACGGCAAGAAGTCGGTGATCCGGTCAACATTGGCGATGTGGAACGAGCTTGTGTTACTCTCTCGGAGCCCAATGATCGATTTCTCCGGCGTCCACCAAAAGACAAGCGCATTGCTGTTCTTGGTGCCGGACTCAGTTCCATGACGATGGCTTGGGATATTTCGACGAAAGCCTATCCCGTGACGATGTACTGTCTCGAAAATGAGCGCGGGGGCTTTTTGCTAGAGTTTGACGACAAATTTTTGCCCAAAGACGTTATTGAGAATGGCTTTGCCAGCCTCGAAAAACGCGGTGTGGTTATTGAAGTCGTTAGCTCTTTTGACCGCGCGTTGCTTGATACCTTGCTTCCCGAATACAGCGCCGTGTATGCTGGGTGCGATACGCCCAGTCTTGTCGATGCGGCGACTTTATTTGGTATTGAAGCTGATGAAAACGGTGCTCCGGTTTTCGATAGCGTATCAATGGCAACATCAATTCCAAAATTTTTCCTCGGCGGCTTTTTTAAAGACGTTGCATCATATTCTCCTGTTACGGCGGCTTTTCACGGCCGTAAAGCGGGATTGTCTGTAGAACGGCTTATGCAAGGTGCGTCGTTGACGGCTTCTCGTGAAAAAGAGGGACCGTGTAGCACACGTTTATTTACGTCCATTGAAGATGTAGAGCCGCTGGAGGCTGTACCTTTCGACCAAAACGTTGGTCTGACAGCGGAACAAGCTGCGCAAGAGGCCAAACGTTGTCTGCAATGTGAGTGTCTTGAGTGTGTGAAGGTTTGCGCATATCTTGAGCATTACAAAGGCTATCCCAAAAAGTACGCTCGCGAAATTTATAATAACTTGTCGGTTGTGTATGGACAGCGCAAAGCCAACCTCATGATCGATTCGTGTAGCTTTTGTGACCTGTGCAAAGAAGTTTGTCCTTCCGGGTTCAGCATGGCCGAGTATTGTTATTTGTCTCGGTGCGAAATGACAGCAACCGATCGTATGCCGGCCTCCGCACATGACTATGTTTTACGAGAATTTGAATACAATGCCTCGGATGCCTTTTTTCTTGCGAAACATGAGCCTGGAACTGACGCGAGTGCCTATGTTTTTATGCCTGGTTGTCAGCTCAGTGCATCATCGCCCGATCATGTTCTGAGTGTCTATGAACATCTTCGTTCACAAAAAGATGTGCTTCCCGGGGGAGTGGGATTGCTTCTCTCCTGTTGTGGTACTCCCGCATATTGGGCCGGACGTCCAGATCTCACCGAAAAGCATGCGGAATTGCTGAAAAAGGCGCTGGGCGAGCTTGGTAATCCGACCATTATTGCCGCATGTCCGTCGTGTTTGACAGAATTGGCCAAGCTTCTTCCCGATGCTCGTACGGTTTCGCTGTGGGAAATCCTTGATAAAACCATGACCGAATCAATGCCCTCGACATTGCCGGCGGGGCACCCCAGCGAACTGATGTTGCATGACCCGTGTTCGACGCGTCACGCACCTGCCATTCAAGAAGCGGCCAGACGGATCTTTGCACGACTTCAACTCGATATCACCGAACCGGAATTGACAGGTGCCTACACTGAATGTTGCGGGTACGGTGGTTTGATGGATTCTGCTCACCCAGCTATGGCGTCCAAGGTCGTGGACCGCCGAGTCGGTCAATCGGAACTTCCATTTTTAGCCTACTGTGCCATGTGTCGAGATAGTCTGTCTCGAAATGGGAAAAATGTGTTTTATGCATTGGATTATATCTTTCCCGAGTCTGCAGCATCTGAATCAATCACCAGCACCTATCCTCTTATGCGGGCGACGCCCGGCATGGCCGACCGTCAAGAAACTCGCGCCCGTTTAAAAAATACCTGTCTTGAAACCATCTGGGGAGCATCGCCCATGACTGAAGCTCTTGATGCTATGACTCTGGAGCTGTCTCAGGAAGTTCAGGATCTTATTGACAGCAGACGCATTCTGGCGAGTGATATCAAACGGGTTATTCAATTTGCCGAGTCCAACAACAAGCAGGTGATGAACCCTGATACCGGCGTCCATATCGCTTCGCATTCTCCAGCTGCGGTGACATACTGGCTTGAGTATAAACCGCTTGGAGATAACAAATATGCTATTTTGAGAGCGTGGAGCCACAGAATGCGATTGGTTACAAAGAACTACGATGCGTAATTTCTTCCGTCAGGCATAGGGCATACCATGTCTGACAGGAGAGAAAAGCAACCTTTCAGGATGCAACGGGACAGATAGTATGCAACGATTCCCTGAATTAATTGAAAAATATGCCGGGTGGCGATGTGTCACTTGTGACGAACCTATGGTACCAGCTCCGGTTCAGCTTGAGTATCTGGAAAGCGTTTTTGACGTGGAATTACCTGTGTGCCCGAAGTGCAAACAAGTGATTATTCCTGAAGAATTGGCCATGGGTAAGATGCTTGATGTGGAGCGATTGTTGGAAGACAAATGATCATGGCCTCACCGTATGAGTGTGCCGATGTTCAGGCCGCCTGCCAAGATGTCATGCATCCAGGCGGTCTGAAGCAAACCGAACTGGCCGCGACAAAAGCCGGCTTTTCGGCGGATGACATCGTTCTGGATTTGGGATGCGGCAAAGGGAGCAGTCTACGCTATCTCCGAGAAACGATGAATGTTGAAGCCTTCGGAGTAGAACCTTCTGGGGGGCTCGCCAGTCATGCACAACCGTATGTTGCTGTAGCCCAAGCTTCGCACCTCCCTTTTGGTGATGAAACACTGGATGGTGTGTTGGCTGAATGTGTTCTTTCGTTGGTTGAACAGCGTGATCGTGCGCTTTCGGATATTCTTCGTGTTCTGCGACCTGGGGGCCGTTTGGTCATGAGCGACGTTATCTTGAAAGCGGAACGTGACCGAATGCTTGATTCAGCCAAAGGTTGCATTCGCGGAGCTATGCCGTTGGATCACATCGTCAACGGATTGCAACATGTCGGATTTCGTGTGCTTCTTGCTGAAGACCATTCGCGACTCTTAGCCGATTTTGCTGCCCACCTGATCTTTGCTGGAGTTTCACTAACAACATTTTTTCCGGTTGAATGTGGCCAACACACCAATGCGAAAGTGGGATATGGCCTTGTTGTTGCCGAAAAATCGGAAAGTGTTTGATACGCGGGGGAAATGAAAAATGAGTGACGATCTTTCCATGGACTTGTTGCGATATTCCAGTATGGGGTTCAACTGTTCGCAGATTGTCATGATACTGATATTGGAAGGTATGGACCATGAAAACCCCGAGTTGATCCGGGCTATGGATGGTCTTGGACATGGATTGGGGCACTGTGGAGAAACATGCGGATGCCTTTTGGGGGGAGTGGCTGCACTGACATTGTTTGCTGGAAAAGGTTCAGCCGATGAAGAACCGCATCCACAAAAAGATGTCATGGTGGCTGAGCTTGTCGAGTGGTTTCGTGAATCGGCGTGCAAAGAATATGGTGGTATCTCGTGTGGTACCATTTTGAGCGATACCGGTGGTAAGCCGGACATGAACCGATGCAGCCTGCTCGTCAGTAACACGTATGCGAAGATCATTGATATGCTCGTAGAGTACGGATTTGATCCTTCACTTCCCAAGGAAGAACAGGATGTCTGAATCTTTGCCGCACGTCCTTTCCACAACAACAAGTCTGTGCCCGCATTGTCTTTCTGTCATTGATGCGCTGTATGTGCAGGAAGGCGACGATGTTTTTCTTATAAAAACGTGTCGTGAGCACGGACAGTGGAAAACCTTGGCGTGGCGTGGAACTCCGGCGTTTACCTCATGGCGTCTTCCCAAGAAACCGGCACCCAAACCGGTACAGGCTCAGGCAAAAGACGAAGGGTGTCCTTTTGATTGTGGACTGTGCGAGGATCATACACAACGAACATGTACGGCGTTGATTGAAGTTACCGAGAATTGTAACTTGGGATGTCCGGTATGTTTTGCACAAAGTGCGGGAACAAAAGCATCGGACCCAACGCTTGATGCCATATCGATACTTTTGGACAGGCTCGCTGTTGTATCTTCTGGCTGTAATGTTCAACTTTCGGGGGGAGAGCCAACAACGCGTGATGATTTACCTGAGATTGTTGCGCTCGCCAAAACGAAAGGTTTCGCTTTTGTTCAGCTCAATACGAATGGATTGCGTCTGGCAACGGATACAGCGTATGGAAAAGCGCTTGTCGATGCCGGCTTGTCGAGCGTTTTTTTACAGTTCGATGGGGTTGACGACCTTGTCTATACCGGGCTTCGTGGGCGTGAATTGTTTGATCTGAAAAAGCAAGCGATTGCTGCGGCTGCCGAACTTGGTCTTGCCGTCGTCCTTGTTCCGACGGTGGCAGCTGGTATTAATGAGCATCAGCTTGGCGCAATCGTACAATTCGCATTAGAGACTGGAACGGTGGTCCGTGGAGTCCATTTTCAGCCTGTCAGCCTCTTTGGTCGATTTCCGGCACAATTTTCCAAAAAGCGCATTACATTACCGGATATCATGCGTGGTCTGGAAGAACAGACCAATGGTCTTGTGCATACACATGATTTTTCGCCACCTTCCTGTGAACATGCGTTATGTTCCTTTCATGCCAAATACTTACGTGAAGCCGATGGAACGCTAAAACATATGGGGCAGACCAAGTCCTGTTGTTCGCCTCAAGTCGAGATACAACCTGTTGACGCTCTGGACGGGGCACATAAGTCCATTAGCTGTACAGCCGGACAATGGACGTTACCCAAGCTCGATAAAACTGGCGAACCACTTGGCGACATGGACGCTTTTCTTGCCGATGTCGGACAACGGACCTTCAGCCTTTCAGCCATGGCGTTTCAGGATGCGTGGTCTCTTGATCTGGAACGCTTGCGTGGGTGCTGCATTCATTGTGTTGCTCCAGATGGTCGTCTCATTCCGTTTTGCGCATACAATCTGACATCAGCCGAAGGACACCCGCTTTATCGTCAAATCAAGGACCGATAATGGAAATGACACCGCTCGACGCCTGGATCGCCCGCCGGATCGAGCAGACGGGTAATACGCTCCATCGGGAGGCTCTGGAACGATTTCAGTTGAACGCGCTGAACTCCGTTTTGGAGTACGCCTGTCATTGCAGTCCGTTTTATCGCCGGCACCTCGCAAACGCTCCGAAATCTCTGACCGCACTATCACAATGGGCAGACCAGCCTTTATTGAGCGATGAAGAATTGCGCGCATACGGCCAGGACATGGTTTGTACGTCGATGGGAGATATTTCACGTATCGTTACGTTGTATACCTCGGGTTCGACAGGAGATCCAAAACGACTGTATTTCACTGATCCGGATTTGGAACATATTATCGATTTTTTCCGTATCGGCATACCTCCCATAGTCGGCAACGGGACGTCACTCGTAACGCTTATGCCAGGCAGTCGTCCGGCAACGGTTGGTGACCTCATTGACAAGGCGTTGTCCCATATTGAAATCGACTGCGCGTGCTATGGATTTCTTACGGATCCACAAGACGTGTGGGAATTTATTCTTGCACACAAAGCGAATTGCCTTGTTGGCCTTCCCAGCCAACTTCTCGCTCTTGCTCGTTGGGCAATAGCTACAGGGAAAATTTCCGAATCGCCTGTTATGAGTGTTCTTGTTTCTGGCGAACCAGCGCCATTATGGTTGACGCACGAAATTGAAAACGTGTTTTCCTGCCCTGTGTATGTCCACTACGGAATGACCGAAACTGGATTTGGGGGAGCCGTGGAATGTGCAGCGCATGATGGTTTGCACATTCGTGAAGCGGATTTATATCTTGAAGTTATCGATCCGGTATCAGCTCGAGCGCTTGATATAGGTGATGTCGGCGAGATTGTCGTCACGACGTTGAATCGGCAAGGCATGCCACTCATTCGGTATCGAACAGGTGATTTTGCGCGACTATTACCGGGAACGTGCTCGTGTGGGAGTACTGTTCAACGCCTGGAGCGGGTCCGTTCTCGCGGAGATGCGAATGCTGACGCAACCAGAGGCGTCGAATTGGGAGCGATCGACGCCGCATTGTTGACTCATCCCGATATTGTGACGTTTGTACCGACTTTACTTCTTGAGCGAGATCGTGCGCGGCTATGTCTCGACATGGCTTCTCAGCGCAGGGACAACATTTTTGAGCGCGACATTTATGAACGCTTACGCGGGATTCCTGAACTTGCTCGTCGATTCGAGAGCAAGGAGCTGAGCCTGGAGCTTCAGTACGTCGATGCATCGACCTGCTTTAAGGTCATGCCAGCCAAACGCCGTCTTTTTGTTTCTTACGACTATAAGGAAAATGACAATGCCTCTAACTGAATCCATTCTCAAATTGCTTGAATCGAAAACTCCGTTTGCTCTGGCCAGTATCCTTCATCAAGACGGTTCTACACCACGTACCGCCGGAGCACGCATGATTGTTCTTTCATCCGGAGAGATTGAGGGAACTATCGGTGGCGGAAAAGTTGAAGCCCTTGCTATTGAGCGGGCTCAGGAAGTTATTTCGCAAAACACGCCTGTTTTGGCGACGTTCGATTTGACAGGGAAAAAAGACGAAGGCGTGGACATGATTTGCGGAGGTCGGCTCGAAGTCCTTATTGAGCCGATGATGAATGTCGATCAGCTGCAACCGGTTTTTTCGGCTTGTCGTGAGGCGCAGAAAAAACAACGTCCCTGGATTATGGTCGTGAGTTTGAATCAGACGGACGGTGGTTTGCACATTGGGCGTTCATTCTATGTTGCTCAAGAAGTCGGTTCCAATATTGAAGCGCTTGCCGCGTATGATATTCCGAAGAAGGAAACGGCAGATACTTTGGCGCAGGGAGTGAAGGGGGCTGTTTGGGATGTCGTAGAAAAAGACGGTCAACGCTATCTTGTCGAGTCCGGCATTCCGCGCGACACTCTGTATCTTTTTGGTGGCGGGCATGTTGCTGCCTGGACGGCCAAAGTGGCTGCCATCGTTGGGTTCCGTGTTGTCGTGCTTGATGATCGACCGGAGTTTTCCAATTTTGAACGATTCCCCGATGCAGAACGCTGTCTTGTCCCCAAAACGTTTGATGATATTTTTACCACGCCCGAAATGATTGATGAACCCATGGGGGCGAGTAGTTATGTTGTTATCGTGACACGCGGCCACCGTAACGACGCAGAAATTTTAGAACAGGCGCTTGAAACGCAAACGGGATATCTTGGCATGATCGGTTCCCGGTCCAAGCGGGATGCCACATATAGGGCATTGGAAGAGAAGGGATTCGATCGGAGCCGCTTTGATCGAGTGCATTGTCCCATAGGGCTCACCATAGGGGCGCAGACGCCGGAAGAGATCGGCGTAAGTATCGTCGCTGAGATGATTGCGCATAGAGCACAACTCCGGACGAGATAATTATGTACTCGCTGGCCGCCGTCGTTCTTGCTGCCGGTTTTTCGTCTCGCATGGGAGCGTTTAAACCGCTTCTTCCTCTCGGGGACAAACCGCTGGTCGATTGGTCTATTGATTTATTTCGCGATGTCGGTATCCGTCGTATTGTTGTCGTGACAGGGCATAACCGGGAGAAGCTCGAGCAGTATTTGGCAAATCGAGACGTGGAAATCGTCTATAACCCCGATTATGCCACCGGTATGTTCTCTTCAATTACAATGGCATTGGATGCCTTAGGGAATACAACATCCGGTTTTTTCCTCTTACCAGTTGATATTCCATTAGTGAGGTCGGCCACGGTCAAAGCGTTACTTCGACGATGGCGCATTGTTCATAAAACTTCACGATATTTCATCACTCCCAATTTTTTAGGAAAGACAGGCCATCCTCCGCTTTTCGATATCGAGCATCGTCGCGATATACTCAATTGGACTGGTGAGCAGGGATTGGCTGGATATGTCCGTCAGTTTACGGCCTCGAATCCGAAATGTGTTCATAATATCCGACTTGCCGACCGTTTTATTCTGTACGACGCCGATACGCCAGAGCGATTGGCGGAACTTGAAGCACAGGTGGAGTCTCGACCGTATCCTACTATGGAAGAAGCCATTGGGCTTCTTGTTGCCTTGGGTGCAGGAGATGACATGTTTCTCCACGCGACCCAGGTTGCTGAGGTAAGCATTGCATTCGCTCAGGTACTGAAGGATCGAGGAATCGATTTCGATATTGAACTGACATCTGCGATCGCATTGCTTCACGACATTGGAAAAGGGTGGCCGAATCATGCTGTTGTCGGCGCTCGGATGGCTGCCGACGCTGGTTTTTCCGGAATACAAGATGCCATCGCCCTCCATATGGATTTTCCGGCACGGGCCGAGGAGCCTATGACCTGCGCCGAACTGGTCTGCCTTGCTGATAAGTATGTTCAGGGAACATCAGCCGTTGCCATGGAAGAACGATTTGAGAAGAAACGTAAGTTGTTTGCCGACAATCCCGAGGCGTTGAAAGGGGTTGAGCGGCGTTACACCGCAACGCGCGTTTCCCACGAAAAGCTGACTCGGTTGGCAGGCCGTACACCCGAAGACATACTTGCCGCTCCTTCATCTTCGCCCGAACTGGAGAAACTCTATGATCTGCTTGTTGCGGCACGGTGAAATCGAAAAACCGGCGCAAGGAATATACATTGGGCAAACCGACTTTCCCTTGTCAGAGAGAGGGCGTGAGCAGGCGCAACATTGGGCTCAATTTTTCACAGCGGCCTTTCGTCCTCAGCACATTATTGCGAGCGATCTTCATCGCACTATGGAGACGGCTCAAATCATCGCATCCCAACTGTCAGTTCAAATAGACAGTGAACCTCGTTTCCGAGAAATCTCCTTGGGAGATTGGGAAGGGGTTTCCATGCGTCATATTAAAAAAACACAATTCGAAGCGTGGTCTGCTCGTGGGGATCGGCCGGATACATTTCGCCCCCCAGGAGGAGAAAGCTTCAATGATGTCGCCAATCGAGTTTTTCCGTTATTCAATGCGCTGTCTGTCCAGTCTGCATTACAGAATGAAACGGTTGTCATCGTCACTCATGCCGGTGTCATCAGAACGATTTTTCATACCTTACTTGGCTTGCCTATTTCCTCTTTTTTTATACAGCGTATTCCTCTTGCGACGCTGTATGTTCTTGATACTGACGAAACGGGTTTGATTCATCGGTATTCAGTCTTGCCGTGTCCCGACTCGGAATTTCCTTCCCGTGAAGAAAATCACATCTCTTTGGAAAAGGATGTAGAGTATACTCCACTTACCGGACATAACGGATTGACAGGGGGGAACCGATCATTACCTGTTCGCCTTGTTTCGCGACTTGATGCAGAAACAGCCGAAGATATAGAACATAGTCTTATGCGTCTGGGGCATCCTGACATGACAGAACGCTATCTTGCAGGCTCTGTCTTATGTCGAATCGGAGACACTGCGTTGCCCGCTATACTTGATGTTCTTCAGTGCAGGCCGTGGGGAACGAGACAAGAGGCTGCACTTGATGTCCTCAAGAGGATGGGCAATGAGAAAGCAGCGTTGGCAGTCAGAAAGTTATTGAAATCGGAAAACGAACGCATTCGTTTAAGTGGGATTAAAGCTCTTCGTCGGCTGAGCAATTCCTCGGAAGCGTTTCTCAACGCACTGCAAGACCCCTATTGGGAGGTTCGCCAGCAAGCCATTTTTGCATTGAGTGATTTGGGGCAACATGAGTTTTTGAAACCTTTGGCAGCAATGCTCAAAGATGAACATTATATGATCCGTGCCAATGCTGCCAATGCACTGGGGCGTTTACGTCATCCCGATGCGATTGATTATCTTGTCGATGCGCTCAAAGACGAAGAAAGCCGCGTACGGTCTATGGCTTTGTGGTCGATCAAGCATACGCAACAATATACCGCTATTGATGATGTATTGCATTTGTTGGAATCCGAGACAGATCCGGAGACATTGCGGCGATGTATCCGTACGCTAGGCGAGTTTCGTTCAATCAAAGCCATTCCTGGTTTATTGACTCTTCTACAGGATGGGGGGCCGACGGTTCAAAGTGAGGTGTTGACCGCATTGGGCCAGGTCGGGGGACAAGACGCTCTCGAAACCTTGGCGCGTTTTATGGAATCGTCAAACTCAGATTTGGCAAGTAAAGCTGCATGGAGTCTTGCAGCGATTGGGGAACCTGCTCGAGCAGTACTGGAAGGACTATTATCGCATCCCAACGACAACACCAGGAGTTTAGCCGTTTTTGCGCTGGGTCGGATTGGTCTCGCACAAACTGCTGAAAGCATTTATCAGGCATTGAAAGATGAAAGTGCTATTGTTCGCAATCAAGCCAAAAAATCTTTGGATAGAATAAAAGGCAGGTCGTCTGCGACAAGTAAAAAAACGAGTAGGGGGAGACGATAGTAATTTGATTTTGAATACATCCTTAATAGCGTTGAGAGAACAATGACGGTTCGTTGTGTTGATAGCCGGCGTTACACAGGAAGTATCTCGTCTTTTTATTTAGCTTTTTTCAAACACCATTTCTTGAATTTGCTTCACGACGGTGTCAATAGCGGCACACACCTCTGGTGAGCATTGTCTGGAAAATTCTTTCACATCCTTGGCTTCGATCAAAATAATGCGCAAGTCCGCTGGCATTTTTTCAGGGAAGAGCTCGTAACCGACTTTCAACGTTGCCCCCAATGTAATGGCATGGGAGTTCGCAAGAGAGGTGGAGTTGAAAATGTCATCAATGCCGACGTTAAGAATGGATCCCGGTTGATTCCCCAACATACAGGCGTCGACAACAATAACCTGGTCTCGTCCCATACATCGATCGATGATTTCAAAACCGACTGTATAGACTTCTAACGTGTCGCATGGCGCGCCTAGCTCCTGAAGTTTTTCAATGACTTCAATTCCGGCACGATCGTCTTGCAGCAACGGATTGCCGATACCCAGAACAAGCGGTGTTTTCATAGTTGTCTCCGGAACAAGCGAGTCGAGGAGCGGCTATGAGGCCATACGGAGTTTAGATGTTTTTCAATGTTTTGTAGAGTGTACCGTCGCTCTGGAAAATATTGATCTCCATGGCGGTTTGGGTGCCGCTGACCGTATGCGTAGCGCAGGCAAGACACAAATCGTAAGGACGGAACGCCATTTCAACATAGTTCAACATACCTTCGGAGACCTCTCCGCCTTTGATGAAGTGTTTGGCTGCTTTCTTCACTGCCAGATTGATGGGGCCGTTGTTGTGTGTCGTGGCAACGATGAGGTTGGCTCCGGTCACAATGCCTTTATCGTCGGTCTGATAATGATGAATAAGCGTGCCCCGTGGTGCTTCAATAATGCCGACGCCTTCGCCAGTCACCTGTGTAGGCCTGGTCCAGGTTTCGCGGGATGTAATACTCGGATCGGAGGCAATCTCGACGATTTTTTCGGCAGCGTTGAGCATTTCAATGGCACGGGCCCAGTGATAGCCCAGAATGTGATGAACGGGTTTACCGCCGAATGTGGCGTGGAACTGCTCAAAATGTTCCTGCGCCAAAGGGGTATCCATCCCGTCAATGATATTGAAGCGGGCCAATGGACCAACCGAATAGAGGTTCGTGTCGGGACCTTCCTGAATACCGTTCCAATCGCCGAGTTTTTTCTGGTAGGGGAACTTGAGGTACGACCACGGCTGGACACGTTCGGAAATAAAATCGAGGTATTCCTTGCCTGTGAATGTGCCAACCACATTGCCTTTGGCATCAATAACTTTTTGCACGCCGTCATAGTACGTGATCGTATTGTCGGGAGAGACGCTTCCCATATAGCCGACTTCAACTTTGTACATGTCTCCGGTGACAAGTTCCATGTATGTGTCATTTTTCAGCACGATATCATCGAAAATTTGAAGCGTGATTTGTCCCAGTTCGACGAGTTCTTCCCCCCATTTCACGATCTGTTTGCGTTCGTCTTCGCTAATGGAGCGCGACCATCCACCGGGCAGACCGGCAACGGGATGGTTGGGACGTCCTCCAAGCAATTCGAATATTTTAACTGCTTTGCCGCGCTTTGAAAGAACACGCTTCGCTGTTTCTTTACCGACGGCTTCGATGAGGCCTACAATATTGCGTTTAGCCGGATCGGCCTGAGGTCCGACAACGAAATCAGGAAAACCCAAAGCATAAAGAATGACACAATGGTCTTCCACGTAATGTGCATTAAAAAAGAGTTCGCGTAATTTTTTCCCGGTTGGTGGGGGCTCCACACCAAAAACACCATCCGAGGCTTTTGTCGATGCCATGAAATGTACAGCGCGACAAACACCGCATACCGTAGAAACCGTACGCGGTACTTCTTCCATTGGCATGCCTTGAAGAAATTTTTCATATCCCCGAAATTCAACGGTCTGGAAGAAAGCGTCGTCGACGTTTCCTTGGTCATCGAGAAAGATGGCTATTTTGCCGTGTCCTTCCAGTCGGGTAATAGGGTTGATCTCTATCTTTTTCACGGTAAATTCCTTCTTGAAGGGACGGACTCGGCAGATTTCCTTTTATCGATCATGCCTGAGGTGTAGGAGTAACGATATACGAACTTCGCAAGCTGTGGATATTTCTCCATAAGCTGATCGCATGTCCGTTCGTCTTTCAACGTCGAGCCAATTGTTGTCAGGCATCGAGCGCCGAAATCCTTGATCCCCGGAATGGGCCCCCCGCAACCACGGCATGGCATATTGGCTTTGAGGCAGGCCGCGCCACAATCACCTTGTGTCATGGGGCCGAAACAGATGTATCCTTGTTGGAGCAAGCACTTTACCGGGTCGGGTTGGCCCTCTACGGTACGAAAAACCTGTCCGACAGGGCGACGCATTTCACCGGTTATTGCCGGGTTCCGTGTGCAGACATCACAGACGGCTTTTCCGCTGGTGAGCCAGGTTCCTTTGGCGGGCATTTCACCGGAAAGGACAAGATTGACGGTCGCGGCAATGAAGTCGTGATGTGGAGGACAACCGCCAATAAAAAAGTCAACATCGACCAATTCGGCGATGGTCATGCAGCGATCCGTAAAAGCAGGGATGGTCAAATTGTACTTTCCATCCAAGATATATTCAGAAGTCGGCAACACACCGTCCGGGTTGTCTGTACTCCATGATTGTTTGTAGGCGTAGTCGAAGAGCTCGTCCTTGGTATGGAGATCGCCCATAGCGGCGACGCCACCAACAGTGGCGCAGGCTCCAAACGCCACAAGAACTTTGGATTTCTGGCGTAACACGGTGACCATATGTTCGTTTTCCGTGTTGCGCACCATACCGTCGACAAATGCCAAGTCGATGAAATTATCAGGGTATGCTTCAAGATCTTTATATTTTACATCGGCCGCTGTGGGCGCCCAAAAGACGATTTCAAGATGGTCGAGCGTATCGACAAGTTTTTCCGAGATATCAATCAATGCCATCTCGCAGCCAGCGCAACCTCCAGCCAGCATGAACGCAAACTTGAGTTTTTCCGACTTTTCCGTTTGTTTTTTTTCGGCCTTCACCTGAGCAATGTCTTTGTCCTCGATTGAAGTGGCGACGTCTTCAAGGTGTTGGGGAGCGGTATGTGTGTGACGCTCAGTCTCATCCACTGGGGAGGGATTCGAAATATTTGAGTTTGTGTTCTCCCCATCGGTCTCATTGAACATCTTGGAAATGAAAGACATCATGCTCACGGTTTTACCGCCTTTTTCAGGGGGCTGGGGCCAAGCTCGATAAGCTCATTCGTGAACTCGGTGACAACTTCAGCGAATTTCATGCCCTCGGCGCCTGAAATCCATTCGAGCCGGAAACGGCGACTATCGAATCCTTCGTCCGCAATGAGTTTTTTGAGGAGCTTCATGCGCCGGGCCGCTTTGTAGTTTCCTTCTTTGTAATGGCAGTCTCCGAAATGACAACCACCTACAAGAACACCATCTGCACCACGGCGGAGTGCTTCCAGGATGAACTCGGCTTCTACCGTGCCCGAACATGGGACTTTGATGAGTTTAATGGTCGGTGGGTATTTGCACCGGAGGTTACCGGCCAGATCCGCTCCCGCGTAGGTGCACCATTGGCAGGCGAATCCGACAATATTGGGGTTAAAGGACATACTTTGCCTCCGTACTATATCAAGCGCTTTTCGCTTTGGATGTCGTCGATAACAACATCACGGTTCACTTTGCTTATAGCCGCAACTTCTTTGGGGTTGAATCCCATGGCCAATGCGAGAAGCTGCGTGGCGTAGAGCACTGGAATTTCGAAATCGATGAGATCACGTTCTTTCAGCAAGGGTTGTGACATATCGAATTGGAGAAAACAGGAAGAACATGTCGTGACAATAAGATCAGGATTGAGTTCTTCCTTGATGGATAGAAGTTTTGTTTTGAGCAATCCAAGAGACTTCTCCACATTCGTTGAGCGCATGCCGCCCATGCCGCAACAGCTGGCCAGGCGGCTATATTCTGGAGCGGAAGCGCCTGTCGTTTCAACGAGATCGCGCAACAACGTCGGCTCAAAGGGGTTGGATTCCTTGATATGACATATATCGGACGGCCATAAGGTATGACAGCCGGGTTGGACGGCCACAGTCAGTCCGGATAAATCATATTTCAGTTTACTTTTGATTTTTTCTATTCCGACTATTTCATGAAGCACATGCGACACATGATAGATATTGCTTGTTCCCTTGTATTCACGATTGATCATCGCCAATTTTTCATTGACCGCTTTTTTGCGTTTTGGGTCGGTGTCGATGAAGTGCTTCGCTTCGGATAAGATACCGAAACAGGAGTTGCACCCTATCATCACGTCCAGTCCTTTTTCTTCGGCAATCGTGATATTTCGCCCCGATAGTGAGCACCATGTGGTCAGATCGAAAGACGGAGCCGTTCCCCAGGCAGGGCAACAGCCCGCACCTTCCAGATCAACAGGTTCGATACCGAGCTTGGGAAATACTTTGCGAAAGGATTGTTCAATATCGGGCGCTTTGAAGGGGATGTTGCACCCCAGATAAAGGCCAAATTGTTGCATGGCCACCGCTCCTTTTAGAAAAGTCCCAGTTCGGACATGGGGCTATTGTCCATAAGCGTCTGAATTTCCTTTTGGGCCTTTTCATCATACGCCGATGTTGGTGCCTTGCCTGGCAGGCCAACGCTTTCGCGAAGCGCTTGGGCGTCGGTAAAAACAGCGTGACCACGTTCATACAGTGTCATCTGAACCAACGTGCTCGATGTGGAAATAGCCAATTCTTTTGCTTGGTAACGACGAAACGCAAAAACGACTTCTAGCGGCCGAACGCCTTGTGGACATACTTCCGTACAGCGGTTGCATGCCTGACAACCCCAGGTTGACGTTTCTTCTATGATCTCTTCGAGCTGGCCTTCCTGAAGTTTTTTGATAAGCAGTCGGCATAAGACCGGAAAACCGGCACGAACACCAGGACAGACTGCCGAACACGCTCCACACTGAACGCATTGCAGGATACCTTCACCACCATTCGCAATAATGGTCAAAATGGCTTCATCAATTTTTTCTTTGGAAAGCTGTATACTCATGGTGGAAGATCTCCTAACGCGTCAACGCTTCGATTTGTGCCATGATCTGTTCTTCTTCGAATCCGTGCAGCACGATAGCGCCGCTCGGACACGTCGCCGTACAGACGCCACATCCTTTACACTGAGTGATGTCGATTTCGGCTCGCGGCCGGTCCCCCCAGGTCTTCAGGGTGATAGCGAAATACGGACACAGCGGAACACAAATTCCACACCCCGAACATTTTTCGGGATGAATTTCGGAGATGGTAGGAGCAATACGCACGTGACCTTGGGCAAGTGGAATTGCTGCTGCCGCCGCTGCGGCTTTGGCTTGGGAAACGGTATCGGGGATATCTTTGGGGCCTTGGCAGCAGCCTGCGAGAAAAATGCCTTGGGTCGATGTTTCTACGGGACCAAGCTTGGGGTGAAGTTCGCGGAAAAAACCTGATCCATCGAATTGGAGACCCAATGTTTGGGCAAGCGTTTTGGTGGATTCGGGAAGTTCGATTGCCGTTGCCAGTACAACAAGATCGGATTCGATCTCAATATTTTCTTGGCTTTCCATATCATAGGCAAGGACACGGAGCGTCTCGTCACCCACTTTTTGAATACCACCCACTTTGCCTTTGAGAATATGAATGCCCATACGACGGGCACCGGTGTAGTATTCATCGTAGCCCTTGCCAGCGGTACGGACGTCGATGAAGTGTATGAATATATTGATATCAGGGTACTTTTCCTTGATGAGACGGGCCTGTTTGACCATGTACATGCAACATATACGAGAGCAATAGGTGTGATGCCTCACGTCGCGTGACCCCATACAGGAGAGAAAATTTATTGTTTTGGGTCGCGTGTTGTCCGAAGGGCGGAGAAGTTGGCCGCCAGTGGGGCCGGTGGCAGAGATGATACGTTCGAGTTGTAAGGCCGTGATGACATTAGGGGAAGACGGCGCCATCTCCTTGAACGCATCCTTTTCCATGACTTTATATCCCGTGGCGGCGATGATGGTGCCGACGGCGACTTCGACAACCTCACCGAATGGGTCATAATTGATGCTTAGGTTGATCGCACCTGACGGACAAGCGTTTTCACATGGTGCAAGTATAGGGAAGCCGGTTTTATGATCGATTGTGGGGGCGGTGCCGACTCTGCGGCCGGAGCAGCTAATGCAGGCATCCATATCAATGACGGCTTTCTTCGGTACAGCTTGAGGAAAGTGGATATAGGTTGCACTACGTTGCGACATTCCCTGATTGAATACATCGGAAGTTCTTCCGGGGCAGACTTCGCTGCAAGCAGCACACCCTGTACATCTGTTCCAGTCGACGTATGACTGTTTTTTCTTCACTTTAACCTTGAAGTTTCCGATGTAACCGTCAACATCAATCACTTCGGAATAGGTCATCAGTTCGATATTCGGGTGGTTTCCAACATCGACCATAAGGGGGGTTAGGATACAAGCCGAACAATCGTTCGTGGGGAACGTTTTGTCGAGCATCGCCATGATACCGCCGATGGAGGGCTCTTTCTCCACGAGATATGTTTTATAGCCTAAATTCGCCAGTTCCAGGGCCGAAAAAATCCCTGCAACACCGCCTCCGATAACCATGGCTGCTTTGGTGACATCGACAAATTTATCCTCAAGTGGCTTGAGACGAGCGGCCTTCCCGACAGCCGAAGCAACAACGAGCTTTGCTTTCTCCGTAGCTCCGAAAGGATCGTGTTGGTGGACCCAGCTCGATTGGTCGCGAATATTTGCCATTTCAAAGAAGTATTTGTTGAGCCCTGCGGCTTCGCACGTGTTTCGAAAGATGGGTTCGTGCGTTCGGGGTGTACAAGCGGCCACTACCACACGATCGACTTTGCCGTCTTGAATGTCCTGCTTAATCATCTCTTGGCCCGAATTCGAGCACATAAACAGGTCACTTTGGGCTGAGGTCACATCGGGGAGCGTTTCGGCGAGTGCCCGCACGGCTTCGACATCAATGACTCCCGCGATGTTCGAGCCGCAGTGGCAGACGTACACACCCACTTTTGCCATGGTTTTCCTCCTTTGGCAGTTCTCTCATTCCACCACGTAGCTTGAGTGATTGCCAATGGTTGAGAATGTTGTGTCTGTAATTCTTCTCACAATATCGCAATGGGTGTGATATTGCATTTGTTATGTATACAGGTGTTAACATGGAAAGTAAATTGTGTTACGAAATGTACAGTAGTAGTATTGTTTGTATTGAGGACGTGAAGAAAAGATTGGAAAACTTTTTTTGTAACACCTTGAAATTGTAGTCTTTAATTTTTGAAGAGAGGGAGCCTGTTGGGTCTCATCTGAAAAAGAATAGTGATCTCGGAATCAAATTTTATATTAAACGAATGTGATGATGAAATGAAATGTTTATATTACGAAAAAAGAATCTCTTTGTACAGGGTGTTTGAATTTAATTTTGTATCGTCAAACGTTGTTATGTAGGGGGAGTTGTTTTATTTTTTATTCATTGAGCGTTGTTGTTATTGTATTTATCATGTTATGATTAAAATATGCAGTAGTGTGTTGCACGATAAATGTCTAAAATGATGTATGATGTTTGAAATATGGTGTGCTCTTTCCGCATTGATTGGAGGTGACGAATGAGTGGTTTGACTTCTTGATCATGTGGCAAGGAGTCTCGTGATGTTGAGGGTGTTATTTTCGTATGCCACAATCAATATGTCGATTCTGTCTAAGACCGAAGTATGGGTTGAGAATGTCGGTGGAGTTCTTTTTCCATGCTACTATTGGGTGTTGAGTGCTGGCGTGCGATGGTGCAGAACGCGCAGAGACTGTGGAAGAAATCCTTTTCAGACTTAAATATGTCATTTGCGTTGCAAGGTTGTTCTTCTTCGGTGTGGAGGGGGTGAGGTATTGACGGGAATCTCTTTACCGCCTAAATTGCTATGCATAAAGAGAGTACCGCATCGGCTTATGTTGAATGAATGAAAAACCTGAAAAGACGCCGAAGAGCGAATTGGTAGTGCTTTGCGAAGCCTTCGCCGTTCAACGGCGCGATCGTTGTGGATCCCCTCATGAAATCAATATCCCGCAGTTTCTCTCTTCTTTTTGTCGTTTTGGCTATGTTGTGCTGCACGAGTAACGCTTTCGCCGACCGGTTTATTGCTGTTTCCGATTACTGGTGCCCTTATGCGTGTCATCCTGGGAATATGTCGGGATATATTGTTGATATATTGAAGTTTTCCTTTAAAGGATCCCCCAATAAACTCGATTATGAAATCGTGCCGTGGCAGGAGGCCTTACGGTTTACCACCACAGGCAAATATCAGGCTCTTATTGGGTGCACCAAGGACGAAGCGCCAAACTTTATTTATCCAACTGAACCAGTAGGATATTCCTCCAACGATGTCTTTGTCAAAAGTGATTCCAACAAAGAGTTTAAAGATGTCCATTCCTTTGCCAATGGTATCCTTGGAGCGGCGTTTGGGTATGACTATGGAGACGATGTAAACTGGTATATTTTGCAGAACCCCACAAAAGTGGTTTTGGCGAGTACAGATAAGCCCGTCATGGAAAATTTGTTTATGCTCGTCAACGGGAAAGTTGATTATATTATCGGCGATAAAAATGTCGTAGAATGGGCCGCCCGTCAGTTGGGTTTTCTGGGAAACATAAAGAATATCGGCAGTGTCGGAGAGCCTATCCCTATCTTCGTCGGCTTTACCCCCGTAGATAAGGCATCCCCGGAGCTGGCCAAAACGTTGGATACAGGACTTGCTGCATTACGTCAGAGCGGAAAGTTGCAAAAGATTCTTGACAAATACAGCGTAAAGGATTGGAAGTAGCGCCGCACGAAACCTCTTTTTCTCTCTTCATTCCCAAACCAAATTATTGAGATGAACGGCACGGCACGGTCATAGAGGTTTGCCGCGCCTGCAAGGAAGCATTGCATCAATGAAAAATACCGTAACAAATCCGCATTTGCGAAATATTGCCATTATCGCTCACGTTGACCATGGAAAAACAACACTCGTCGACGCCATGTTCAAACAAAGCGGTTTATTCCGTGAAGGTCAGGCTGTTGATGATCGACTCATGGATAATATGGACTTGGAACGTGAGCGTGGCATTACCATTGCCGCCAAAAACTGCGCCGTTGTATGGGATGACGTCAAAATTAACATTGTTGACACCCCTGGCCACGCCGACTTTGGTGGAGAAGTCGAACGCGCCCTGTCCATGGTCGATGGAGCTGTCCTTTTGGTTGACGCTTCCGAAGGGCCGCTTCCCCAAACACGATTCGTTCTCGAAAAAACTCTTCGTCGGGGGCTGCCGGTTATTGTTGTTGTCAACAAGATTGACCGGCAGGATGCACGTCCCGAAGAGGTTATCAACGAAATTTACGATTTGTTCATCGACCTTGGTGCCGATGAGGAACAATTGGAATTTCCTATATTATACGCCATTGGGCGAAACGGTGTCGCTGCAAAGACTCTGGACCAAGAACTTGTTGATTTGCGCCAGCTCTTCGAGACGATTTTGTCGGAAGTTCCCGGACCGACGTATGATCCTTCCGAACCGTTTCAGATGCTTGTCTCCGACCTGGGATACTCCGATTTTCTCGGCCGCTTGGCCGTGGGAAAAATTGCCGGTGGCTTCGTCAAAAACAATGAAAGCCTGATTTGTAATGGTGAGAACGACCGCGTCACACCGCTTCGAGTGACACGTATTCAGGTTTACGAGGGCTTGAGCCTTAAGGACGAAAACGAGGCTGAACCTGGTGATATTATCGTATTGTCCGGGATTGAAGACGTGAAAATCGGGGATACGATTTGTACGCGCGATAATCCCCGTACGCTGAAGCGGTTGCATGTCGATGAACCGACCGTCTCCATGAAGTTCACCATTAACTCGTCCCCATTGGCAGGACGAGAAGGGAAGTTTGTGCAGTCGAGTCGCATTCGCGAACGGTTGTTCAAAGAAACACTGCTCAATGTGGCTATCCGAGTCGAAGAGACCGAGGAACGTGACAGTCTCATCGTCAAAGGCCGTGGTGAATTCCAGCTCGCCATTATCATTGAAACCATGCGTCGAGAAGGCTTTGAATTGAGCGTGGGGCGGCCTGAAGTCATTTATAAGTATGAAGACGGCAAAAAGCTTGAGCCTATCGAACGCCTTTTTATCGATTGTGACGAGAATTTTACCGGCGTGGTGACGGAAAAGTTGTCCATCCGAAAAGGTCGCATGGTCAATCTTATCAATCATGGTTCGGGACGCGTTCGTCTCGAATTCAGCATTCCGTCGCGTGGCCTCATTGGATATCGAGATGAATTTTTAACCGATACCAAAGGAACCGGTATCATGAACTCGTATCTTGAAGGGCATGAGGAATACCGTGGCGATTTTCCGTCTCGGTTCACCGGCTCCATTGTGTGCGACCGTCCTGGCTCGGCGGTGGCATATGCTTTGTACAATCTGGAGCCACGAGGTCAGCTCTTCGTTGTTCCTAATGATCCTGTGTATGAAGGGCTGATTGTCGGTGAGCATAACCGCGACAATGATATTGACGTCAACCCAACGAAAGAAAAGAAGTTGACCAATATGCGGGCTGCAGGCAAAGACGAGAATATCGTTTTATCACCAGTAAAGCCTATGACTCTTGAACGGGCCATTCACTTCGTCAAAGAAGATGAGCTGGTTGAAGTCACGCCGGTGTCCATTCGTTTGCGGAAGCTCGAACTGTCCGCGACCAAGCGGTACACCATGCGGAGCCCAAAGAAGAAATCGAAATAATTACCGCCTGGCCGACTCTGGCATGTGGCGGAACTGGAGGAACCTCCATGAATTTTCGCTCCATCATTACAGATAGGCCGGGATTGTTTATTACTGGAAGTATTGTCATTACTGCTGTAATGGCCCTCTACGGGGGACAGGTCTGACCATTTATTGACAGCCTGTCCCCCGTGCTATTGGGGACACTCATTTTCATCGGCTTCGTGCCTGCTTTTTTTCTTCGAGGTCCATTGGAGAGGCGGTTGGTTTTGTCTCAACCGCGACTGGCGCAGCCGCGACGACAATTCTGGTTGGACTACGGTCTTGTTATTTTGGCTGGGATTGTGTCATCCAATATTTTATATTGGTGGTTTCATTTTCCTTTCGTAAGCCCGGCTCAACTTATGACCGGCATTCTTGCATCTGGTTTTTTCTTTGGACTTGAAGGCGCTTTGTCGCGTCAACGTACTCTTCTCTCTCAGGCCGCTTTGGGAAATGCCGAATACGAGCCACCAACAGCGTTTCGCCCTTTAACTCGTTCTTTTACCTTTGTTGCCATCTGTACGACCATTTTCGTTTCAGTCATCCTTGGTCTTATCTGGTTTAACGATGTCCGTTGGGTGACAGAGATGGGGGGCAACGACTGGGTGATTGACCAGGCTCGTCAGTCTGTACTGTTAGAGATTGTTTTTGTTCTGTTTGTATTATTGTTCGAGGTTATGCGCCTCATCCATCTCTATTCGACGAATCTTTCAATGCTTTTTGGGTTGCAGACTCGAATATTAGAGCGAGTGGCCAAAGGGCGTCTGGATCGATCCGTTCCAGTGGCTGCAAGTAATGAATTCGGTGTTATTGCTGTTTATACAAATTCCATGATTGAGGCCTTGCAGCACAGACTCAAACTCATGGGGGCTTTGCGTGTGGCGGAGCAAGTCCAAAAAGGACTTCTTCCAGATACGCCTCCCGTCATCCCCGGACTTCAGATTGCAGCGTCCAGCGTGTATTGTGATGAAACCGGTGGTGATTATTACGATTTTATTCCAACTCAAAACGGTACGGCTATCGTTGTTGCAGACGTGGCCGGGCATGGTATTGGACCGGCGCTGCTTATGGCTGCAGCACGTGCTTTTCTTCGAATGGCACCGTGTGGCGATCCGGCTGAGCGTCTTGGCAAAGTCAACGAGATGCTTGCCCAAGATGTCGTTGGTACTGGACAATTTGTCACGCTTTTCTATCTTGAGATACTTCACGAAAATCGTTGTGTCCGATGGGCGAGAGCAGGGCACGACCCCGCATTGGTGTATGATCCCGTCAGTAAGTCGTTTTATGAATTATCTGGTTCGGGTTTGCCCTTGGGAGCGATTGAGGACGCGAAATACAAAACCGAAGGCCCCAAATGCCTTCCGCCTGGAGCATTGCTTGTGCTCGCCACGGACGGCATATGGGAAGCTCGAAATGAAGATGGAATCATGTTCGGCAAGGATCGTTTTCGAGATGCCATTGTCGAATACTCCACGGAAAGCACTCAAGATATTGTTTCAAAAGTCCTCCAGGCGCTTGACGACTTTGTGGGCCAGGAACCGTACGACGATGATATCACGCTCGTTGTCATCCGTTTTTTGTCTGAGGCATAGGGTTTACTCTGCACAGGAAGATCCTCCTCAACCGGAATCTAGATCTTTTGAAGAGTTCGTTCGCATGAATGTGGCAATGATGGAAAAGTAGCCAGGAAGCAGTGACTTGAGTTTATGTTTTCCCTGAGACGTCAGTCGAATATCGAGAGATCGACTATCTCTCTCAGCTTTATCGATGGTTATGAAACCAGCTTTTGACAAACTTTGCAGCGTTGTTGTCAAGACAGGCTTGGAAACATCAAGACGTTGCAGAATATCCTTGGCTGACATTGCGTCTCGTTCCGGTTCGCGATCAAGAATAATAAGAATAAGAAATCGAGTCTGCGAGAGCTGCTGAGACCGAAAATAGGCTTCCAACTCCCGCAGAAGCAAAGACGCATTTCGCATCATGTGCAAAGCGTCCTTCGTTGCTGCTGTATCCATTTCATCAAATTGTGCCGCATACGCAGAGAGCATGCGATCACTTGGAAGGTCTTTCAGGAAGAACACATTGAAGCCTTGGCGTTGGTAAATTGTTTATGACGGATTTTCCAACCTGTTGTGGTATTGATCAAGCTTATGAAATCAGTGAATTCGTGACCGAATGCCGGCGCGTATGCTTGAACAAACGCTATGTTTTCCTTTTGTTCAAGCGCGAGTATTCGTTTGACATACGGTTCTCCGCTTTGTTTTTGGCTGGGGCGGCTCAGAACGCGCTCCACAAACTCATCCAATGTCCATTGCGTATATTTTCCATCGAAAAAGCCGACAATCATGGCATCTTCATGAAATGCCCTTCGAATTTTTTTTTCATCAGCCTCAAATGTTCCTTCAAAATACCATAAAACGGGTTGAGTGATGGCGTCGTCTGCGTGTGTCATGGTAAATCCTCGTATTGGCGTGTGCTGAGCTTGCATATTTCGTTCATGGCTATTTAGTTAGCATGATAACTAAATAGCCATGAACGAATTTGAGGTCAAGCACATTGATTGCCAGTACGTGACAGAGAGGGGGGAAGGCGGGTATAGAGCGGTATCATGTCAACGCCAGAATCGTCTTCTCATCACAATCCTATCGCCGCTATTTTCAAACAATCCTGTCGGTATCTTGGCCGCCCCAAAGATACTCGTGTGTATTGGCGACGGGTTCGCCGGCGAGACTTTCTGTTGCATCTTGGTGCGATTGTCATTGGAGCGCTGGCCGCGGCTGGAGCGATTTTGTTCCGAACACTCATCGATTTTTTTCAGACGCTTTTCTGGCCACATGGTGCTACGTTCTTTGATAAAGTCACGGTATCACCCTGGTGGTTGCTCCTGTTAGTTCCCTTTTTCGGCGGACTTGTCGCAGGACCTGTCATTACGTTTTTTGTTCCGGAAGCCAAAGGACCAGGGGTTCCGGAAGTCATTCTTTCTGTCGTTAAACAGCAAAGTTACATTCGTCATCGGGTAACATTTCTTAAAGCAGCGGTAACGAGTTTACTCATTGGTTGCGGTGCTTCTGTCGGTCGGGAAGGTCCCATTGTGCAAATTGGGGCATCTGTAGGATCATCATTAGCTCGTCTTTGGAAACTCCCACTGGATTTGCGTCGTATTTGTCTCGCCTGCGGAGCGGCGGCAGGTATCGCTGCGACGTTCAATGCGCCGTTAGCCGGAACATTGTTTGCCATTGAGGTCATACTGTTTGACCTTGAAGTCGCCTACATTACGACTATTATTATTGCAGCTATTACGGCGTCTAAGCTCTCCCGTTTGTTTTGGGGAGATTTCCAGACGTTTCATCACGGCCATTTTGTTGTCTCGCATCATGCCGAAATTGGGATGTACCTCGTCTTGGGGCTACTTTCCGGACTTGTCGCCATCCTTTTTGTGCGGTCTATTTTCGCCCTTGATCGGCTTTTTTTCTGTCTGCGACTCCCGGAATGGACAAAGCCCGCTTTAGGAGGACTTCTCCTCGGTGTGCTCGGTCTCTATTCGCCTTATGCGCTTGGCGTGGGGTACGAGTCCGTCAATATGGCGCTCGACGGTTCAATGACGCTGCAGATCGCTTTTTTGGTCTTTTTTACTAAAATTGTGGCGACATCATTGTGTATTGGGTCCGGCATGAGCGGGGGGATTTTTGCGCCGTCATTGGTGCTTGGAGCGGTTACCGGCACAGCATTCGGTTTTGGTCTCAATGCGCTGTTTCCTCTTTTGGGTTTGCATTGGTCGGTCACTCCGGCGAATTATGCCCTGGCCGGAATGGGGGCCATTGTCGCCGGAACGACGCTTGCTCCGATTACAGCGATTTTGACAATTTTTGAGCTGACGATGAGCTATTCAATCATCTTGCCGCTTATGGCCGCGTGTATTGTCAGCGCAATGATAGTGCGTCGTTTCTATGGATATTCCGCCTACGAAAAGAAGCTGCTTGATCGCGGGGTGAATATTGTCCGTGGTCATGATGTCGGGGTGCTCCGCAATCTCATTGTACGCGATTTCATGACCCGAGAGTTTGAAAGTCTCTCGCTGAAGGATACTTTTTTCGATGTTCTTGGTCGTGTTTGCCGATCCAAAGAACCGCAATACGTTGTTCTTGATGATGAGGAACGTCTCGTCGGGGTGGTCACTTTACGCGATATATCGCCGTATCTCGGCGATTTTCACGAAAACAAAGATGCGCTGACGGCAAAAGACATTATGTCGTCCGAAGTCGTCACCTTGACAGAAAATGCCGACTTGGAGGATGCGCTCAATATCTTTGAGCAGCATCGAGTCTCATTTGTCCCGGTTGTATCACAACACTTTACAGATCATGTTATTGGAACGTTGAAGAAGGATGACGTGCTTTCCGCGTATAAAACCTGGGTTATTAAAGATGGTTTTCTTTCGTGCGGTTGAGAATGCCATTGTGGTCTCAACAAATTTTCCAATATGTGTGAAAAGGAGCATTCATGCCGTTTCTTCATGTTGACGCCAGCTTGTGCCGCAAAGACGGACTGTGCGCCAAGGCCTGCCCGGCAAATCTTATCCTTGCCGGCGATGGTGAAGTGCCTGTTTTTGTTGAAGAGAAAAAACAGAAGTACTGTATTGGGTGTGGGCATTGTGTTGCGGCCTGTCCTCACAATGCGCTTTCTCTGGAGTCGATACCTCCTGGACCTGTGGAGCCCATACGACGTGAGTTGCGTCTCACTCCTGAACAGGTCGTCCAATTTCTCAAGTCTCGACGTTCCATTCGTCGATTCAAGCCTGTTCCACCTTCTCGTGATACATTGGAAACGTTGCTGGACGCTGCACGTTATGCGCCGAGTGGACATAACGCTCAACCCGTGAAATGGATCATGGTTGCTGCTCCAGAACGCGTTGCAGAGATTACCCGTCTTATGGTCGACTCCATGTCTGTACTCATCAAATCTGATCCTGTTGTTGCGAAGAAGTTCTTTCTTGCAGGGATCGTGAAAGCATATAGAGCCGGTCGTGATTTGGTGTGTCGCAATGCACCCTGTCTGGCGATTGTTGTTACTTCTGGACACGCAGTCACCGCACAGACCGATGCGTTGGCCGCAGCTGAATATCTTGATTTGGCAGCCCATGGCTTGGGGGTTGGTGCGTGTTGGGCCGGGTATGTTGCGCTTGCTTGCAAAGAATATGAGCCTTTACGCGAAGCTCTTGAATTGACGCCAGATGATACGGTCCACGCCGGTCTCATGCTTGGCTATCCAGAGGAACGCTATTTCGCCATTCCACCGCGGAAGTCTGTCAAAGTGACTTGGGTCGAGTAGGGCATATGGTGCTTTTCAAGCAGATAAAAACGATTTGAAACGCATTTTCAACGGTGCATACACGGTCTGCACGCCGATTTTCATGGTCGCACATTTCGCTGCAACATCGCAGAGCACAAAAATAAAAACGGGGCGGTTGAAGAGAGGCCCCTTCAACCGCCTAGAATACTTGGTGTTCGTGTTTCGTCAGTTCTGCAAATTTCATTTCACGATCAACGCGGCGATATCCATAACATTGGTCTTGGTTGGCCCGGTGATGAGCAAATCATCGAGTTGTTTGAAGTAGTTATAGGAATCATTGTGGTCAAGAAACTGGGTGGCATTCAGTCCCAAGACATTGCCACGGCTGACAGTCTCTGCCGTAGCAAAGGCGCCAGCCGCATCGGTTGGGCCATCGGTTCCGTCTGTTCCTGCACTGAGAAACGCGAGATTTTGGGAAGGGAGGCCTTCAGAAGCGGCTTTGTCGAGCTCCAACGCAAAGGCAAGTGCCATTTCCTGGTTGCGTCCACCTTTGCCTTTGCCACGAATGGTCACCGTGGTTTCTCCTCCTGCCAAAATGCACGCTGGACCAGCGGTCGGCCGGCCGGTGCTGGCTGCCTCAAGGCCTACCGACGCAAGAAATTTCGCAACCTGCGATGCTTCTCCATTCAAGGTAGACGTCAGAACAAGAGGGTGCAATCCTAACGATTGCGCCTTATTGGCGGCAGCAGCCAAGGCTTGTCTATTATTGGCAAGGATATAGTTCTCGACGTTGTTGAAAATGGGATCGCCTGGTTTGAGGGTTTCGGCTACTGCTTGGGCCAATCCAGCTTCAAGCAACTCCAGGACATCTTCAGGAAGCGACGGGCGGAGTTTAAAGGCGTCGATGATGTTCATGCAATCGGCGAATGTGGTTGGATCCGGGGCGGTTGGGCCAGACGCAATGGCACTCAGGTTGTCGCCGATTACATCGGATACAATCAGGGTGACGACCCGTGCCGGATAGGCTGCTTGGGCGAGACGACCACCCTGTATACCGGAGAGGTGTTTTCGGATCGTATTGATTTGATGAATTTCAGCCCCGCACGCCAGCAATTGCCCGGTGAGACGGCGTTGGTTGACAAATGAGACAGGTGCCATAGGGCAGGGGAGGAGTGCGCTGGCTCCCCCTGTCAAGACGACAAAGACGAGATCGTTCTCACCGAGAGGTGTGACAAGTTCAAGGATTTCATGGGCAGCATGAAATCCGGCCCGATCCGGAACAGGATGGCTGGCTTCAAGCAGCCGAAGAGTAGACAAAGGAAGACCATGCCCGTATTTGACCACACAGACGCCGTCGTCGAGGTCATCACCTAAAATATCTTCCATGGCTTTGGCCATGGGAGCGGCCCCTTTTCCTGCGCCAGCAACGACAATGCGCTCATAGCGGGATAAATCAATGGCCTGGTCATTGATGAAAAGATGATCGCCTTGACGACGCAGGTGATTGAAAACAGCCGTATCCGGGCTTACTGCTTGAATTGCGGCTTGAACTATGGTTTGCAACTGGTCTTTAAGCGCCTGGGACATGGCATATCCTTCTGAGTTGTCTCCCCGGTCGCGTACGAACGCATGAACAAGGAGCATGTTTTGGGAAAGGCTTCGAAAGAGTCGAACGTCGTAATGGAAAAGATGGCGGTCGACCCAGAATTTGACTTGATGTACTTCATGAGTGTCAACAACAGCAATCAGATTGAGCAGGGTCTGCTGGAGCAGTTGGAAACCTATTGGAAAGCGTGGAAACCGCTTTTGCATGCCTATCGCTTCTTCCGTCCGGAAGAGGAAGACAAAGGTTATGTTCTCGTATTTTTCAATGGCGACGTCGAAGACGCAGTAGAAGAGGTCTGGCAGAATTCTCCTTCAAGTGGCATGGCTGCTCATAACTTGGCTATTTCCCTGGTCATGCTTGCCGTGCAGGGACTGGTTCCTCAAGTCATGGCCGGAGCATGTGCGCCATTACCGAAGCCGGACAAGGACATTCGCAAAAAGTTTAAAAAACTTGGTTTGGAATGGCGCGATGCAGGTACCGTCAATCGGAATTATGCGGTTTTTACTCCATTTCCTTATGCCGGTGGATGTGAGATTTGCTATCTGAAAGACGATTGTCCGAAGAGCGCTTACCGACCGCAGCCCGATTGTAATACGTTTTGTGGCGTTAAACTTCCGTAAGAGCAATGTGTTCGGGGGCCGTCGTTGATGGCCTACGAGATGTCGCCAGCCCAAAACCGCGGAGAATTCCCGGTTTTGGGCTGGCGGGCTTATTTTCAGCATTCGTTACACTAATTCCACAACGCCTGTGAGTTCAGACCCGGCTTTGATGACAACAGGTCGACTTGTGGTATTCTCCAGCGTGACATCCCCTTTGATGACCACGTCCTTTTCAAAAACGACATTGCCTTTGATGGTGAGTGAATCACATTGCAAGAGTGATGGGGCTCCATGAGGAAATTTGGCAAAAAAATCGTCAATTTTTTTGTAATATTGGGAATCCAACGATATGATCGGAAGATCCTTTTTCCGTTCAGGGTTTTGGATAACGGTACCTTCCTCGGTGAGGAGGTAACAGTCGGACATGACAACAAGCAGGTCATTTGTCGTTTTGACTGGAGCGAAACGCAAACGCGGCACACCAAGTGCTTTGGCACGTTTAAAGTTGGAAATGGCTGACCCCATCGCTGTTTCTATTTGGACGACGTGGGGGGAAGAAGAGTTTCTCGGGTCTACAGTTTTAGGATTAATGATCATATCAAGCGGCATCATGCGGTTTTCAATAAAAACCGTTTCAAGTTCTTTCAAATCAAGCCAGAGAGAATTTGTATTGAAATAGCGATATTTTTCAATATCTTGAAAGGATTCAATTTCATTGGATGGACATTGCGCGACTTCGCGAAGGACCAGACTGCCTGTTTTATTCAGTCGGGCCAAGTGGCCACCTTTTTTGTCGGAAGCAGTCCGTCTCGCGACTTCCATCGCAAAAGGAATTTCTTCTTCAACCATATAGCCGAGAACCCGTTCATCCATGATGGCGCCAAGGTTGTCGGAGTTGGAAACGAACGCGTAGCGATATCCGTTTTCCAGGCAAGTTTTCAGCACTTTTGACGTGACCAGTGCGGTATAAAAATCGCCATGTCCCGGGGGGTTCCATTCAAGTTCCGGGTTACTCGGCCATTGAGCGGGTTTATAATCTTCCTCGAGAATTTTGGGATAGCGATGCTGAACAAAGGCGAGGGGGATACCGGTTTTACCGTTATCAAATCCATCCTTGTCGGCAAGCATCATCGTATCGAGGTGTGTTTTAAAGCTGTTCATGAAGACCAGCGGCAGCATGGTCTTGTGCATCTCACGAAGTTTTTTCACCTGGGTAATGATGACATCGAGAAACGATTTATTTCCACGGACAGGGATCAAAGATTTTGCCTTTTCAAGTCCCATACTTGTCCCAAGGCCGCCGTTGAGCTTGAAAATGACAACACGATGCATGGACCGGCGTCCAGCTTTTGCATAATCATCAAGGTCAAGATAGCTTTTGACGTCTTCATCCTTCAACGGTGAGATTTCTTTGTCGGACAGCTTACCTTGTGCACCGTAAACATATTGGGAATAATAGCATTTGAAAACATTGATTACGATGGAGGGCATTCCCTGCTCCTCCATTTTCAAGGCAAAAGGCTTGAACATTTGCGAAATGTTCATGTCGGTTTCGGCAGCCTTGATGCAAGACATTCTCATGGGTATCTCCTTGCCGGGAAGGTGGTTTGCTGGGAGCAACCGTATTCAATACACGGCATAAATGTATGACCGCGAAAGTGTACAGGTAACAGTGTTATATCATGGCAACTATGAAGAATTCAAGGCAATATCAAAGCAAAACGGCCTTTTTCGGTCGCGGTGACGGATAATCTGGAGAGAGACGATGACCAAACGCGACCCCGAGGATATTTTACGAGAAGTTTTTGGGTACACTGCATTTATTGGTTTGCAACATGCCGTTATTGATCATGTCATGTCCGGAAACGACACCGTGGCCATTATGCCTACAGGCAGTGGTAAATCGTTGTGTTATCAGATTCCGGCTCTGGCTCGCCCAGGAATGGGGGTGGTAATCTCGCCGCTCATTGCGCTCATGCATGATCAAGTTGACGCATTGATACAGGCCGGGGTGCATGCCGTCTATGTGAATTCTTCCATGTCATTGGCAGAACGGAATCGTGTAGAGCATGAACTTGAGCACGGCAACATCGACTTGTTGTATGTTGCTCCTGAGCGATTTGCGATTCCTGGTTTTCTGGAACGTCTGGAACGTTTGTCTCTGTCTTTGTTTGCTATTGATGAAGCGCATTGTGTTTCTCAGTGGGGACATGATTTCAGGCCCGACTATCTGAATTTATCCGTCCTTGCCGAACGATTTCCCCATGTTCCCCGTATAGCCTTGACGGCAACGGCCGACACTCCGACACGTCGCGATATTGTGGAACGCCTCGATATGCCGAAGGCTGAAGTGTTTTGTGGAGGATTCGATAGACCCAATATTCATTATGCCGTTGTCCCCAAGGATCAGCCTCGGCGACAACTCCTTACATTTATTCGGGAGCATCACGAAGGGGACTGTGGTATTGTCTATTGTCGGTCTCGCAAGAAAGTGGAGACGACGGCCGAATGGTTGGTTGAGCGAGGTATTCCGGCGTTACCGTATCATGCTGGTCTTTCCGCACAAGTGCGGCAGATCAATCAGGATCGGTTCATGCGTGAGGATGGTCTTATCATCGTGGCGACAGTGGCCTTTGGTATGGGAGTTGATAAGCCCGATGTGCGTTTTGTTGCCCACCTTGATCCTCCCAAAAGTTTAGAAGCATATCATCAGGAAACCGGACGGGCGGGACGCGATGGATTGCCGGCAACAGCGTGGATGACATACGGTCTGGGGGATATTGCGAGTTTACGACAATTACTCTTTTCCAACGGAGAAGACAGCCCGGCAAAGCGTGTGGAGCAGCATAAACTGACTGCAGTTCTTGGATTTTGCGAAACTGCCGAATGCAGACGCAAGGTGCTTCTCGGGTATTTTGGAGAAGCCCTGGAAACGGGATGTGGAAATTGCGACACGTGTCAACAGCCGGTGGAAACGATTGAAGGGAGCGTGTTGGCCCAAAAAGCGCTCTCGTGCATATTTCGCACTGATCAAATTTTCGGGGCTGGTCACTTATCGGATGTGCTTGTCGGCAAAGTCACTCCTGTGGTGGCGCGGTTTCATCACGAGAGGGTGAGTACATTCGGTATTGGTACCGAGTTTGATCGAAGACAATGGATGTCTGTGTATCGCCAGCTTGCCGCTTCCGGGGCGTTGACAGTCGACGTGGAAGGGCATGGAGGACTCAAGCTGAATGCGAAGTCATGGGAGATACTGAAAGGAAAGCGTACCGTTACGTTTCGACTTGACCCCGTGCGGACGAAGAAGAAAACAACAGTAACTCGCCGTTCGAGGCGATTCATCGAACTGGCGACTCCTCTCGACGAAGCTCTTTTTGAACGTCTGCGGGCCCTTCGTGCTGAGCTTGCGACGAAACGCGGTGTACCTCCATATACGGTTTTTCATGATCGATCGCTCGTCGACATGACCATGAAGAAACCGTGCTCCGAAGATGCCTTTTTAGCCGTACATGGTGTGGGACATGCCAAAGCCGATGCGTATGGCGAACTCTTCATGGATATCATTCGGGCGCATGTAGAGGAAAACGGATTATGCGAAGTGAAGCCCGAGGATATGGAGAGTCCGACACAGGAGGCCTATCTTGCACCGGAGTCAAAAGAGAAAGCCGTCAAAGGTGATTCACGCAAAGAAAGTTTCGAACTGTTTCAGCAACTAGAAAATATCGAAGCTGTTGCGCATCGTCGTGGCTTGTCTACCATGACGATCACTAAACACCTGGCGTGGTATGTCGAACAAGGACAGTTGGATCTGCATCGGGTCGTTTCCCTTGATGCAGATACTCTTGAACACGTGATGAAGACATTTCGTCAGATCGAGACGGAACATGGCAATATGTTACGCCCTGTTTATGAAGCACTCGGAGAGCGCATCGATTTCACAACGCTGCATTTTGTGAGAGCGGCGATGGTTGCGCAGTCCTCGTCATAAAAAAGGACGAAACCGATGAGCCGGTTTCGTCCGCACGATGGGATATGTCCTACCAGGAGCAAGTATCCTTAATCACAATGCTGCTTCACAAGATCTTCGTCATGTTTGATTTTGGGCAGTACGAGATTCAGAATGACCCCCAGAATACCGGCCAGACCGATGCCACCGAGTTTGAAAGAACCGAGGTGGAAGGTCATACCACCCACACCCATGACCACAATCAATGCGACAATAGCCATATTGCGCGGATGCATGAGATCATGTCCTGCACGCACTAGTGTATTCATACCCACAACCATGATGGCTCCGAACAGTAAAACCATGATGCCTCCCATGACAGGGACAGGAATGGTTTGCAAAACGGCACCGAGTTTCCCGATGAAGGCAAGTAAAACGGCTGTTATGGATGCCCAGGTCATAATACCGGGGTTGAACATTTTAGTCAGCGCAACGGCGCCAGTGACTTCAGAGTAAGTTGTATTGGGTGGTCCACCAAGGAATCCTGCAAGGGCCGTTGCAAGTCCATCCCCCATCATGGTGCGGTGAATTCCTGGTTTTTCGATGTAGTTGATATTGGTGACCGAGCTAATTGCTAAAATATCTCCAAAATGCTCAATGGCCGGAGCAATGGCCACAGGGACAATGAACAGAATAGCTTCCCAATTGAATTCGGGAAAAACAAAATCCGGCATGGCGAACCATGGTGCGGTGGCGACGGGAGAAAAGTCAATAATCCCAAAGAAAAGGCAGAGGATATAGCCGGCAGCAATACCAAACAGAATGGGAATAAGTTTGAAAACGCCTTTGCCAAAAAGCGAGGCAACAATTGTCACCGCCAGAGAAATCATTGAGATGATCAACGCTGTTTGCTCGGGAACGAGGACAGCCGAACCATCACCGGTTTTCCCCATGGCCATATTCACAGCGACTGGGGCCAGAATGAGGCCAATAACCATAATAACAGGACCGGTGACAACAGCAGGTAACAGTTGGTTGAGAAATGCCGGTCCGCGGGCTTTGATTAGCAGACTTAACGCAACATAAAAGAAGCCGGCTGCGCAGAGTCCACTCAATGTGCCGGGGATACCCCATGTCTGAACTCCGTAAATAATGGGTGCGATAAACGCAAACGAGGAAGCAAGGAAGACCGGAACTTGGCCTTTGGTTATCAATTGGAAAAGAAGGGTACCGGCCCCGGCCGTGAACAGCGCGACATTGGGGTTGAGGCCGGTAAGCAGAGGAACCAGGACCAAGGCACCGAATGCAACGAAGAGCATTTGGGCTCCGAGCAGGGCATCCTTGATCGAAAAGGAATAAGTCGTGGAGTTGTGCGATTGCATGATGTTTCCTTTACAGGCTGTCGAACATACATCTCCTGCGCGCCTGGGAAACGTTCAAAATATCGCATTTATTCAGAATGTTTGCTGTTTCTGAATTATGAGCGCGCTTCGCATCAGATATGTATTGAACAGCCTGTTGATTGGGACACGTTCAGATGGAGTTCGGGCCTATTTTGTTCCGAAAATTTTGTCTCCGGCATCACCGAGACCAGGTAAAATATAGCCGACTTCGTTGAGCCGCTCGTCAATGGCTGCCGTATAAATTTCCACATCGGGATGGCGTTCTTCCAATTTGGCAAGGCCTTCAGGAGCGACAACGAGAAACAATCCTTTGATTGTTTTACAACCCGCCTTTTTGAGCAGGTCAATGGTGGCGATCAAAGTACCACCAGTGGCAAGCATGGGGTCGAGGATGAGGGCTGTACGTTCCTCAATCGAGTTGGCGAGTTTGACATAATAGCTCACCGGTTCCAGTGTATCTTCATTCCGATACATGCCGACAACACTGATTTTCGCGCTGGGAATCATATCCAGAACGCCATCCATCATGCCGACACCTGCTCGAAGAATGGGAAGGACGGTTATTTTTTTCCCTTTGATCTGTTCAACTTCAACCGGTCCGGCCCAACCTTCGATAGAAATGGTTTCTGTACGCAGATCTTTCAACGCTTCATACGTGAGCAATCTGGCGACTTCATTGGCCAATGCGCGGAACGTTTTCGTGCTGATGTTTTTTTCTCGGAGAAGTCCGAGTTTATGCCTTACCAATGGATGATCAACAACATGTACGGGCATGATTGTCTCCCTTATGACTGTGGGTGACGAAGGTCCTTGGTATCAAGGACAGCTTGTATCGAAAAAAATCGATGGGTTCTACATACCAAAGAGAAGTCAGGTCAAGTCGTAAACGTGTCCCCTGGAGATACTTTTCATTGTTTTATTTGATGACTTGCAAACTTGGAGTAAGTTTGACAAGAAAACGCAGGCGGCTACAAAAACAGGGAAAAAAAGTGCGTGGGGTCTTTTTTTCTTATGTATGGAGTGAGAGTTGGTTGATCAAAATCTATTGATGACAAAATATGTTTTTTTTCTTTCATCAAAAGATAATGTGGGCAGTCAAGCGTGTTTAAAAATTCAAATATGAATGAAAGGAAAGCCGCAACCTGAGGGGTACAAACGATATGGGCGGAAAACGAAGCTATTGGGTTGGCGGACTTGTCCTTTTGTTGGCGTGTATCTTCTTTTACGGATGCGGACAAAATGAAAATACAAATAATACGTCGGAAGTCGACAAAATAAAAGCATCCTTGGACCAGGATCAGCGAGAAGAACAGCAAGCTGCGCTTTCTCAAAAAGAAGAAAAACCAGTTCGTCCACAGGGGCGGGTTCCCGTCGTTGTACCACAAATTTCTCAAAAGTCAGAATTACCGAATATACGCATTGTAGAACCAGAGCAGGAAGGGGACATTGCTTCAAATGTCCCGGGTAACGATCAAGCATCAGAAGGCGAGCAGGTGGCTGTTGCGGCAGAAACTCAGGATGATTCTTCTGTCAGCATCGCGCAAACTCCCCTTCGTGATAGTTTGCAATTAATAACTGTGGTGACTCCTCGCTGGTCGTCAAATTCCTGTGTAATGCAGCTCTATACCCGCACTCGGGACGAAGATTCCTGGACCACGCAAGGAGATGCTTGGCCATGTGCAGTTGGTCGTAATGGGGTGGCTTGGGGAAGAGGCAAGCTCATGATTGATGAGTCTGGGCCACGAAAACGAGAAGGTGATGGAAAATCACCAGCCGGAATGTTTGATTTATCCGGTGCATTCGGACGAACACCTGTCCAACAAGCCGACACCGCGGGGGTAACGCTGAATTATCGGGAAATCACGCCGGATACGGTGTGTGTAAACCAATGGGGAACAGAGTTCTATAATACTATTGTGGATGTGAAGCAAAATCCTGAAGCTGCAGGCCTGCATGCAGAACAAATGTATCGCTCATCGGAAACGAACACATGGGGACTGATTATTGAACATAATCGGCAGCATCCGGTTGAAGGTGCGGGAACATGTGTTTTCGTGAATGTGTGGCCTGGACCGAGACGTCCAACCGGTGGCAGTGTCGGGAGTGATATTGCGCATATACACGATCTTGTTCTTACACTTGACCCGAGGAAGAACCCCGTCCTCGTGGTTCTTCCTAAGGCAGTGTATCAGCAAAAAAGTCGCAAGTGGGGACTTCCAGTTTCCCACTAACAACCGAAGAATATGCGCGTCATAATGGGGTGAGTCTACGATTCTGTGGCACTGTCCTTATCGGCAATGCGTTGCAGAATGCGGGCAATGGTGGCTGTGGTTGAGTATCCAGGAAGAAGCGGTAAGCTATAGACCGTACCTCCTCGTTGTTCTACCACATCTCGTCCGACAATCTGATCGAGCGTATAATCCCCGCCTTTGATAAGGACATCGGGGGCTATTTTGCTTATGAGTTCAAATGGGGTGTCTTCGTCGAAAGCAACGATATAGTCCACACTGGAAAGACCGGACAATACCAGTGCGCGGTCGGCAAGCGGTGTTACCGGACGTGAAGGGCCTTTCAGTCGTTGGACAGAGCTGTCTGTATTGAGTCCAAGAACAAGGATATGCCCAAAAGCCCGAGCCCGCTCCAGAAGATCGACATGGCCAGGGTGGAGCAGGTCGAAGCATCCGTTCGTGAACACAATTGTTTCACGTTCTCGCCGAGGACGGAGCAATGCAATGCATGTCTCGCAGTCGACGATCTTCTGGGCGTGGTTGTCAATGTGCATAACGTTATGGACGAAGGTGGCGGTTTTCTCCAAAAAAGACCAGTCCTAACCATTCCAGACCAAAAATAAGACATTCCAGATCGTCTTTGAGAATCGCTTGTTTCCGTGCATCCTCAATGTTCAAGCGGTCGAGAATGCCGATTTCGTCCAAAAATCCACGAAACCCATCCAGGTTATATTGCGCGAGGAAGGCCATGTTGGTCTGTTTCGGGTTGAGACGGACACGTTTGTCGCGAGCCAGAGCCATAAGACGCATATATTTATCGTTGAATTCGTTGTAAGTGGCAAGATCCTGATCTTTGAGCCATTCAGCCGAGGTCCAGTTTTGGGATTGTTCGAATCCACGGCAATGCGGTTCCTGGACAATGAAAAATTGTTCGATAATATTGTCTTCGTTGTCGAGGCGTGTGGCTCGACCCAGAGGATAGGTGCGACATGCTCCAGGACGATTCGGGTAGACAGCGCATCCCTTTGCAGTCACAAACGGACAGCTTTTTTGGGCGTTATCCTCCATATTCAAATGAAGCATAGGGAAACCCGTGTCTGGAGAATGTGTGAGTGTCGCGTAATTATTAATGAACTCCTGGCTGGTCAGGTGTAAAGCCTGACGAAGACGATACACGTCGTACGGAGTGAGCATAAGTGTGAGGTCGCTACAGCAAGCATTGAAGCACGGAACTTCTGGGTGGCAAGCAAATTGGAATGATTCTCCCGGATTGAGTTCGGGGAGGCTTTTTAAAAAACGGTCAGTTGCGTCGTGGTCAGACATGAAATCTCCTTGAAGTGACATACCGGACAAAGAGCCTGAGGTTTATTGGAACGACAGGTGCTGTCTTTGCGTTGGCGGAGGGGGACTCTATCAGGAGCATAGTGGAGCGAGCAAGTCCCAATGCCACGTCGGTCTTGACAGAGATGAGGAAAGAAGCGAACGTTTTCGGGCTTTATGCGAGATTGTTGTTTACGGATGGAGTGGGAAATCGGCTGGCCTCAAAGTGAGGCGACCTTTGAACTCTTCTCAGGTGAACTATGACAAACGCCATATCGTTTCGCATTGAGAATGCGTTACCCAGCCTGGAACAGGTCGCTGAACACGTCGAGGCGTTTTGTAGCGAAAACGGCTTTACGCCGAAAGATACCTACCATATACGCTTAGTCTTGGACGAGCTTCTCACCAACGTCATTCAATATGGCTATACGGACAATGTGGTCCATTTTATATTGGTCAATCTGGCAAGCGATGGAGAAGTCTTGACTGTGCACATTGAAGACGATGCTGCACGATTCAATTTACTGGAAGTTCCCGAACCTGACGTTCATGCACCGATTGAAGATCGGCCTATTGGGGGCTTGGGAATACATCTTGTGCAGAAGCTGATGAACAGTATCCGATATGAACGCATCGGAAATAAGAACAGAATAACTTTGAAAAAGCGGATATGTTCCACAGAAACAGGGGGCAAATGTGATGGATCTTGTTGCGAAAGATGTGAATGATATTGCTGTACTTGAAATCCAAGGTCGCCTTGACAGCAATACGTCGAAGGTTCTTGAAGATAAAGTGACCGAATTGTTAGGGCAGAATACGAAAAAAATGTTGATGGATTTTAATGGTGTAGACTACATCAACAGTACGGGGCTTCGTGTCCTTTTGCTTACGCTTCAGCAATTGAAGAAGCGAGAAGGGCGCCTTGTTTTGTGTTCCATCAAAGATTACATGAAAGAAGTCTTTGATATTTCTGGATATACAGAAATTTTTCCTATTTACCCGAGTCAAGATGAGGGTCTTAAGGATCTTTCCTGAGTTGGATGAGCTAAATAGCTCTCTACAAGCGTCATTTTTGTGAGGATATCCATGCACAGGCTGCTTTTTGCGTTGCTGTTCCTGCTTCTCTTCACCGTCCCATCTATGGCCGAAGACGGGGTTCCAATGGAAATCGGTGGATTTACGCTCTTACATAATGTGAGCGAATATAAAGACACCGTGAAGATGACCAAGGCTGCAAAAGAAATGTTTCAAGAGTATCTGCAAATTGTTCCGGTATATCCCCCTGCCGGATTTCGGAGCGGGTATTTGACTCTTGGCGACTGTGCGGCCGTTGGTTCGATATTGCGTGTTAAGCTTAACTATGCCGACCCTTCCATCGACTTTTTCAACAAGGTTTTATCCGGCTTGGAGAATCGATACGGTGATCCGGACGAGTGGAGAGGAAACGCTTTCGGTACCTTGCGGACTTGGAAATGGAGTATTCAGAAGGAAGGTAAACCCAAAATTAGCATGATTTTGCAACATTATGCCGGAAAGGATGAGGCATATACGGAAGGGAATTCCATTCGTCTCGCTGTCTGGGATGAGATTTTGCGGGAAAAAAAATGTGCTGCACAAAAAGTAAAAGATGGGCAGCAAAAAAGCGGAGAAACAATGCCCACAACTCCCGATTGGTATCTTCCCAGGTAAGCCGACGCTATGACGAATGAATTACTGCATCAGCATTTTCTCGAGCGACGTTCAATTTTGTCCGGCTTGGTGTCAGAGCTCATTGATTTGACTTCCGAGACAGACAGAGCGGACCTTAAAGAAACCGCCATAGGTTTGCTGGCCAATTTGAACGAACCGTTTCTTTTTGTTGTGGTCGGGGAAGTCAAAACCGGCAAAAGCAGCTTTGTCAATGCATTGCTTGGAAGTGACATTTGTCCCGTTGCGCCAGATCCATGTACAGATCGTATTCAAATGATCATGTACGGGGTTCAGGAATCCGAAAACGAGATTTCGCCGCATCTTAAGCATATCTATATGCCCAATGAGATTTTGCGCGATATCGCTATCGTGGACACTCCCGGCATCGACAGTATTATTGAGCACCATCAAGAAATAACCGAACGTTTCATTCCGCGAAGTGACCTTGTGTTATTCGTTTTTTCGGCAATCAATCCTTACTCCAAATCGGCATGGGATTTTCTGGAGTTAGTCAGCGATGAATGGAAACGGAAGCTTTTATTTGTTCTCAACCAGGCAGATTTGGCCAGCGAAAAACAAATCGAAGTCAACACGACACAAGTGCGGCAACAAGCCATCAAGCGGAATATCAAAGAACCGAAACTTTTTTTAACCGCCGCCGCATTAGAGAAAAACGATCCGGAGCATAGTGGAATCAAAGACGTTCGGGCGTATATTCGTGACATGATTACTGGCGGTCGGCACCATGCGAGAAAAATTGAATCCGTTGCCGAGTCGGCTATGCATGTCCTTCAAGCTATTGTTGTAGGCTTAAAGGATCAGTTCGGAGCGTTGGAGCAAGATCGCAAAGAAGTAGAGAGCATTAAAAAGCGACTGAAATCGGCGCAGAAATCGTCACGACGTGAAGTTGAAGCCCTTATTGCGAGAGTATCGGGAGCCTACGTTCGACTGAGTGGGCGGCTTCTTGATGACTTTGAAAGCGAGCTGGGTTTTCATCGTATGGTATCACGAAGCATGTCCGGTCTGTTTAAGCGGAAAAATTCTCCTGAATCGTTTATTACCGAAATAAATACTCGGTTCGAAGAGGATCTTTCTCGAGAAGTCGAAGCCATTACTCGACAAGGTGCTGATCATGTCTCGGAGGCGTTGGTAGAGGCTCTACGTATGCTTATTGAGGAGCTGCGTTCCAGCCGCAATCGCACATCAGGACGTATTGATCTGGCGGCCGTGGGGAAGCAGCGGGAACACGTTATTGAAGAAGTCATCTCTCGCTTGCGCACTTTTTTGACACAGGATGATATCTCTACCCGCTTTCATCCCAGTGATATTTCCAAGATGGACCCTAAAGCGGCAATGGGAGGAGTGCTTGTTCTTCTCGGGACGGTTTTTGCCGTATCGATTCAAAGTGCCGTTGTCGACATCACCGGAGGAGTTGTGGCGGCATCCGGGATGCTTATGGCTGGATCGGCGCTTGTTTGGAACAGACCACGTCTTGTCCGTAAGGTTCGTACACGCCTGTCGGAAGAAGGAGTACGGTTGGAAGAAGAACTGCGGGAGCGTTTAGCAAGTCAGATCGACTTTATCTTCCGTGACCTCAAGAGTCGGTTTACCCCTTTCTATCAGAATGTTGAGGAACGAGGAGAAAAACTCGTTGCACTCCAAGGAGCGGAAGAGAATCTCTCCCAGCGTCTACGCGATGCCATGAGGACGTTTCACGAAACGTCGAACGAAAAATTATAGCCGTGTATTTCCAGGGTGATCCTCCTCACCCTGGAAACGAAGTGAACGAGTACGTGAGGAGAGCATCTTCGTCTCATGGCGGTTAATCGTTGAGACGTTTGATGACGACAACTGTAATGTCATCGGCTTGCGGTGCATCCTGTCGAAAGAGGGCGAGATCGTGCATAATTGCTACAACGAGATCGTTTGCCGACGCCGTGACATGGGCTGCAATGCAACGTTGCAGGCGTGATTTTCCATAAAATTCCTTTTCCGGATTTCGTGCTTCCCACACTCCATCTGTTGCGAGAACAACAATATCTCCTGAAGTGAGTACTGCGGTGCGTGTCGGTGCATAGTCCCATTCTGGCATAATCCCAAGGGGAACCCCATCTCCGGCAAATTCTTCGAATGTTTTATTTGTATGGCGGTAAACAAGCGCAGGATCATGCCCGGCGCTGATGTATTGGACCGTGTCGTTTTGTGGGGTAATTTCAAGAAAAAAGAGGGTGACGAAACGCCCTAAATTTTCTGTATCAATACTGAGGAGTGCATTGGTTGAAGTAATTATCTTCGCAGCATCTTGATGCGTCGCTGCTTGAGCCCGAAGAAACGAACGAGCCGACGCCATAAGGAGGGCGGCTTGAATCCCATGACCGGTCACGTCGCCGACAACAACGCCAATACCATCCTCAACACGTGGGAGATAATCGTAATAGTCGCCGCCGGTTTCATCGTTATAAAGACACGTTCCGGCGATATCGAACCCCGGGCATGTGGCGGCTGCTGTCGGCAAGAGATGTTGTTGTACTTCCATTGCCAAGGAAAGATCATCTTTGAGCTTTATACGCTCCCGAAGTTGTCCCACCATACTGTTGAAGGTCTGCGCCAGCTCTCCCAATTCATCTCGTGAGGCAACCGGTGCCTGTGCTTGGAAGTCTCCAGCTGCCAAGCGAAGAGCCGCTGTTACCAGATTTGCGATAGGACGAGTTACGACACGCGAACCAAAGTACGCCAAAAGAAAGACCAAAAGGATGGACGCAAGGACGAATATACCGGTTGTTCGCAGTATTTCTGATATGGAGGCCATGATGGCATGTTCAGCCTCGGTTGAGCGTTTGAGCATGACATCTCGCGCAATAACAACCACAAGCGCGATGTTGCCTTGGCTTAACGGCTTGAAGGCAATAATTGACGGCACACCATCATAGGAAGCTTCCAATGCTCCGGCTTGCAAGGTGGAAAATGAGGACATGATTGTCCGCATTGCGTTGTCATCGAGTTGAATCGGGTAAGGAGAGGTCGGTGTTTTCCATGACTCTGTCGCTTTTGTGAAGTCATGGTTGGCCACAACGATCAATGATGGTTGTGTGCTGGCTGCTTTCGACGAAAGAGGCTCTTCCGGGACAACAAGGAGTGATTGCACTGTTCCCGACCATCGTCGGGATAAGTCGTCATCAAGAAGGAGCTGATCGATGGGAAGGGTAACTCCCGTGATACCAATGATGGAATTCTGAGGGGTGTAAATCGGGGTAAAGGCCGTGAGAGCGGTCTTTCGGGTAAATGGATCGCGGACAAGCGTCCAGTGAGTTTCGTTGCGCAAAATCTGAAATTCGTCCTGAAGGAGACGTTTGGGATTGAAGTCATCAGGGATATCGGCCTGAGGAGGGTACACAGCCATAAGGCCATTCGTTAATAAGGTGAAGCACCACAGAACGGTGTTAGGATTCTCAGAGGTGAGTTTTGAGTAGAGTGGAGACAGTTCGGAGAGTCGTTGCTTGTCGGTGGCAAATGGTGCCTCATCGGTTGCTGGTGGAAAAAGAAATTGTATTTGGGCCGATTTTAATGGAGAGGGGCCCGTATTGGTCGATGTCAAAGAAGGAGGTAGCGGGGGGGATTGAATAACGGAGCCTGTGCCGGCAAATCGTTCTTCAATCGTGATCTGCTCCGGATCAAGCTGCTCTCCCGTGAGCAAGCGTTCGGCTTCATGACCAAGTAAAAGGACGGCGATCTCCATAAGTGCTTTCGATTCAGACAAGGCCTCACTGTAGAGAGTTACGGTTTGCTTGAGTTCCGCTGAAGCATACTGAGCAAGTTCGACGGCTGCCTGGTCTGACAAGGTTTTCCCAAAATGGCGTGTTTCCACAACGGAATAGAGTCTTCCAAGCAGCAATGGGGGTAAAACAAGCAGCAGTAAGGCGATAAATATTTTCCAGCGAATTTTCATGGAGATTCCATTGCTTGAGCGTTGTTGTGCGAGAAGCCGCAACATGTGCAAATGATATTTCGGTCTTGTCGTTTTTTTCGTATGAACGCAAGGCGAAACATAAAAAATGTGATTTTGGGGTTGACAACATGGGTTATTCAACATAACCGTCCTCTTTCGCCTTGCTCACCTTTGCGGAGTTTGCGCAGGGTGGGCCACAGACCACAAGGAGGATACGGATGCGAAAGTATGAATTGCTTCTGTTGTTCAGCCCTGAGCTGACAGCGGAAAACCGTCAGGAAATCACCGAAAACCTGACCAATGTTCTTGCCCGTGAACAGGGCTCCATGCTGGAATTGGATGATTGGGGTATGCGCGATTTGGCCTATCCCGTACAGAAAAAAATGCGTGGTCACTACACGCGTTACGAATTTGCCGCTCCTGCTACCGCCATTGCCGAACTCGAGCGTATTATCCGCATTACGGACGGCATTATGAAATTCATCACCGTCAAACTCGAAGACAAGTTCGAGGCGAAGGAGGAGGCGTAAACCATGGCATTCAAAAAGCGTTTTACTCCCAGAAAGAAGTTCTGCCGGTTCTGCGCCAATAAAAACCTGCCGGTGGATTACAAGCGTGCTGATATCCTGAAGGATTTCATTACCGACCGCGGTAAAATTATCGCTCGCCGCATTACCGGCACCTGTGCTAAATGTCAGCGGCGGTTGACGGTGGAGATCAAACGCGCCCGCCAGATGGCTCTGATCTACTACACCGCCACGCACAGCACTGAATTTAAAAAGAAAATGCGCTAGGAGGAGCTAGACATGAAACTCATCTTACGCGCCGATATTGAAAATCTCGGCCGGCTTGGCGAGATTGTGACGGTCAAGCCCGGCTATGGACGCAATTACCTTGTGCCGCAAGGCCTGGCGATGCTCGCTACCGAAGGCAACCAGAAAGTGTTTGAGCAAGAGCGTCGCAAGCTCCAGGAAAAAATGGATTCTATCCGTTTTTCGGCTCAGGAAACAGCAGACAAGATCAAGGCTGCTCCTATCACGATCGAAGTGCGTGTTGGCGAAGGCGACAAACTGTACGGTTCTGTTACCACCGCCAATATTGCCGATGCCTTGACGGAAGCCGGCATTGAAATCGATCGCCGCAAAATCGTGCTGGACGACCCCATCCGTTCCTTGGGTGTGTACTCGATCCAAGTCCGGTTACATCCTGATGTTCAGGCCGAAATCGCCCTGACCGTCAAACGTCACGGTCTCGACGAAGTCGAAGAAGAGCCGGTTGTCGAAGCGCCGGTCGAAACGGCTGAACCCGTCGAAGAAAGTGGACAAGCCGAAGAAACCGCAGAATAACAGAAGATCACAGTGGAATGCCGCTGGGGGCGCGATGTCGTCCTCAACCAGTGTTTCCGCTGATCTTCTGCGTAAGGTTCCCCCTCAGAACCAGGAAGCCGAACAGGCGGTTCTGGGGGGGATTCTCCTCAAGAATTCCGTCCTGCATTCGCTCATCGACGAGCTTTCCGAAGACGATTTCTATTCGCCCGTTCATAAAACAATTTATCAAGCTTGCTTGGAGCTTAACCGGCAAAATATCGCCATTGACTTAGTGACATTGGCTGATGGGCTGGAAAAAAGCGGTCAGCTTGAAGAAGTCGGCGGCCTGACCTATTTGGCCGAATTGGCTGAATCCACCGTCAGTGCAGCCAATGCAGTCTTTCACGCCAAAATTGTTCGCGAAAAATCGGTTTTACGTCGTCTTATCGGTGCTTCAGCCGATATCATTGAAAGTTGTTTCGAGTCGGGCGAAGACGTTGAATCCATTCTGGATGAAGCCGAGCAAAGCATTTTTTCAATTGCCGATGCCAAGACCAGCAAAAGCCTGGAATCCAGCAAAAATCTCATTGATCGGGTCTTTAAACAGCTTGAAGAGCGGGCTGCCCAAAACGAACTCGTGACGGGTGTTCCTACCGGCTATTATAATTTTGATGAAATAACGGCTGGTCTCCAACCGTCCGACCTCCTTATCGTTGCCGGTCGACCCAGTATGGGGAAGACGGCATTTGCCCTCAACGTGGCTATGCGTGCCGCCGGATTATATGATGTTCCCGTGGCCATCTTCTCTTTGGAAATGTCCATGGAGCAGCTCATGCAGCGCATGCTGTGTTCGTGGGGCAAGGTCGATCTGAGTAAATTGCGGCGCGGACGCCTTGGAGACGATGAATGGTCTCGTTTGTATGAAGCGGCCAACAGCTTGGCTCCGGCTAAAATTTTTATTGATGATACGCCTGCCATTAACACCATGGAGATGCGTGCCCGATGTCGTCGGCTGAAAGCCGAACACGGCCTCGGACTTATTCTTGTCGACTACCTGCAGCTTATGCGTGCCTCACGTCGTATTGAGTCACGTGAGCAGGAAATTTCCGAAATTTCACGTACTCTCAAAGGGCTGGCCAAAGAGCTCAATGTTCCTGTGGTCGCTTTGTCGCAGTTGAACCGGAAAGTGGAAGAGCGGAGCGACAAACGCCCCATGATGTCGGATTTGCGTGAATCCGGCGCCATTGAACAAGATGCTGATATTATTATTTTCCTCTATCGCGAAGCGGCCTACAAAAAGCGTGAAGAACTTACACCTGAAGACAACGTTGCCGAAATTATCATAGCAAAACAACGCAATGGTCCGACAGGGGTCGTGAAGCTGACCTTTTTCAAGGAATACACTGCGTTCGAGAATCTGGCCGATATTCCCCCTCCATCCGAGTATGGCGCATCAGGCTAAGCTCTGATACGACTGTTTCCGCAACAGTGGCCGTGTCGAGCGGTATGTTTCCCACACTGCCTTTTTATCACCGAGCGCGAAAAAGCGCGCATAACGCCAAGGAGTCAAACGTGGTTCTTGAAGCGGCGCAACGTCTTACGCGAGATGCTATTTCCCAGTGTCAACTCGCCCGGTTCAATACGGTTCTCAAACGTGCAGTCCGTTCCCCATTTTATGCAGATCGTCTCGGCGAAGTGGGCGCAACGGACGTGCCCTTGCCGTCACTTGATCACGTAAATGATTTGCCGTTTACCACAAAAGATGACCTGCGTGCTTCCTACCCTCATGGAATGCTTGCTGTTCCCAAAGAACACCTTGTTCGTATGCACGCGTCTTCAGGAACCACGGGGACGCCTACAGCAATTTTTCATACGCAAAACGATCTCAATAGCTGGGCGGAACTCATGGCCCGGTGCATGCATATGGTTGGACTACGTCCTTCCGATGTGTTCATCAATATGAGTGGGTATGGTTTGTTCACGGGAGGACTCGGCATTCATAATGGCGCCGAACGTTTGGGATGCCTGACGATTCCTTCCGGAGCAGGCAACAGCCGACGTCAGATTAAGTTGATTGAAGACTTTCAGGCCACGGCTGTGCATATCATTCCATCGTATGCGTTGCATCTCGCGTCGGTTATCTCGGACATGGGGCGCAATCCGGCGGATCTTTCTTTGCGTATTGCACTTATCGGTGCCGAGCCGCATACCGATGGCATCCGCAGACGCATTGAAGAACTCTATGGAGTGAAAGCGTACAACTCTTACGGTCTGTCCGAAATGAATGGACCAGGCGTGGCGTTCGAATGTGAGTATCAAGATGGCCTGCATGTCTGGGAAGATGCATTTTATCTTGAAGTTATCAATCCGGAGACCGGTGAAGTTCTCCCTGACGGCGAACTCGGTGAACTCGTGTTGACGAGTTTGTGCCGGGAAGGCATGCCCATTATTCGTTATCGCACACGGGATTTGACGCGAATTTTGCCAGAGCCTTGCCCATGTGGGCGCGTTCATCGACGGATTGAACGTATTGCAGGACGAAGCGATGACATGATGATCGTTAAAGGCGTCAATATCTATCCGATGCAGATTGAGCGCGTTCTGATGCAGATTGGCGAAGTTGGGGATAATTATGTCATCGAACGGTATCGTGACGGGTTTATGGATAATATTCGCGTCCGGGTGGAAGTTCGCGAGGAGTTTTTTGTTGAGGATATGCGCGCGTTGACCGGTCTGCAAAAGCGTATTTCTTCCAGCTTGCGTGACGAAATTCTCATCACTCCAAAAGTGGAATTGGTTGAACCAAAAAGCTTGCCGAAAAGCGAAGGGAAGGCGCATCGCGTTGTTGACCTTCGAGAGGACAATGCATGAGTATATTTGCGGCTGTCCTGTTTCTTCTCGTCCTGTTTGCCGTTCTCGGTCTCCATATCTTCAGTTTGCCGGCCAACTGGATTATTTTGGCGTTGGTTGGTCTTTGGGGATGGACGCACCCCGCATTGCATTTGGGAACTCTTTTTTATGTAGGGTTAGTGGGGCTAGCCCTGTTCGGCGAAATACTTGAATTCGTCGCGCAGTATATTGGTGGCAAGAAATACGGCGGAACAAGCCGAGGGAATATCGGTTCGCTCATTGGCGCTCTTGCCGGAGCGATCCTTGGGACACCATTTCTTTTGGGTATTGGCGCGTTGATTGGTGCCATTGCCGGAGCGTATGCCGGAAGTTTCATCTTTGAATACGGTCATTGTCGTAGCGCACAAGAATGCCATCGTGCCGCCATGGGAGCTATGTTCGGCAAAGTGCTCGGCATTGTCGTCAAAATTGGTGCTGGCGCTATCATGTTTGGGATGACGGCTCGGGCTATATGGCCGCAATAACGATGTTGAGGGCCGAAGCGTTGGTTTCACCCTGCGTATATGTCCGCTCTTTTTCACAACACCACGAGGTATATGTATGAGTATCGACATTTTTCCTTCTTATCGCGGCTCCATGGAATATTATTGCCTGGGGTGCTCGGCCAGATACGATATTAATGAACTGCATTATACCTGCCCCAAATGTGGCGGGGTGTTTCTTTTGGAAGACCTTGATTTCGAGGCACTCAAGGAAGATGACGGCGAAGTGTGGCGTAAGCGGTTCGATGCACGGGCATGCAGCAAAGACGCGTCACTCCGTGGTATTTTTCGGTACTATGAAATTATGGCTCCGGTGCTCGATCCGGAAGACATTGTATTCCTTGGCGAAGGACACACCCCCATTATTCCAGCTTCCAAGGCGTTGACTGAAAAGCTTGGCGTTTCCATGAGCTATAAAAACGATGGGCAGAATCCAAGCGCCTCGTTCAAAGATCGTGGAATGGCTTGTGCGTTCAGTTATTTGAAAGCGCTCGTTCGTAAACATGGCTGGGATTCGGTACTGACGGTTTGTGCATCTACAGGTGATACATCGGCAGCAGCGGCATTGTATGCCGCATATGTCGGCGATCCCATTACATCTGTTGTCATTCTTCCTCAGGGAAAAGTCACTCCGCAACAACTTGCCCAGCCTTTGGGAAGTGGTGCCGTGGTGCTTGAAGTTCCAGGTGTGTTCGATGACTGCATGAAGGTTGTTGAGCATTTGGCCGACAACTACCGCGTTGCCTTGCTTAATTCCAAGAATGCTTGGCGTATTCTCGGACAGGAATCGTACGCTTTCGAAGTCGCACAGTGGTATAATTGGGAAATGGCCGACAAGGCTGTGTTCGTCCCAATCGGGAATGCCGGAAATGTTACGGCGATTATGAGCGGTTTCCTCAAATTGCATTCCCTTGGCGTCATTGACACATTACCGCGGATTTTCGGGGTGCAGTCGTCGCATGCCGACCCTGTCTATCGCTATTACAAAGCTCCCAAATCGGAAGATCGGAAGTATGAACCCGTCAGCGTGACACCAAGTGTGGCGCAGGCCGCCATGATCGGGAATCCGGTTTCGTTCCCACGGGTAAAATATTTTGCTGATCGTTATGAAGCTCTCGGTGGTGCGGGGAGTTTTCAGGTGATTCAAGTTGAAGAACAGGCCATCATTGAAGGGATGCTCTTGGCGAATCGGCACGGCCATATCAGTTGCACGCAAGGCGGGGAATGCCTGGCCGGACTTATTGCCGCCAAGGAACTCGGTCTCATCACGACGGAAACGGCAATTCTTGACGCCACGGCACATAGCCTCAAGTTTATCGGCTTTCAGGATATGTACTTCACGGACAGTTTCCCCGATGCCTATGGCATTACGCCGAAGAAAGAATTCGTCAACGCCCCGGAACTCGTCATCGAAGCGGCCGAAAAAGAGCGGTTGTCGGAAAAAGAATATACCCTCAAGGCGGCTGAAGCTGTTGTCGCTCGACTGGGACTTGACCGCAAGGGCTAACGCGTGGCCAAAACAAAGATTCGTGCCGATCAGTTAGCTGCCGACCTCGGTTTGGCTGAAAGCCGTGAGCGAGCCAAACGACTCATCATGGCGGGGCAGATCGTCTACTACGAGCATGATATTCGCCGGCCGGTCGATAAGCCCGGTCGGCAGTTTACCCCTGATACGGTGCTTGAACTTGTCGAGCAAGAACGGTTTGTCAGCCGTGGGGGATATAAGCTGCTTACCGGGCTCGAGGCCTTTCAACTTGATGTGACCGGAGCAGTTTGTCTGGACGCTGGAGCTTCCACCGGGGGATTTACCGACTGTCTGCTTCAGCACGGTGCCGCTCGTGTGTATGCTGTCGATGTTGGCAGAGGGCAGCTTCACGAAAAGTTGCTTGCCGACGAACGCGTCATATCCATGGAGAAGGTGAACTTGCGTTTAGCTGGGCCTGACCTGTTGCCTGAGCCCGTCAACGTCGTTGTTTCAGACGTCTCATTTATATCGTTGACAAAAGTGTTGCCAGCGATTGTGCCGATGATGGCGTCGCATGCCGAAATGGTTGTCCTCGTCAAACCACAATTCGAGCTTGGCCCTGAAGCCGTCATAAAAGGTGTTGTACGGGACGAAGCAAAGCAGCAAGAAGCGATCGAACTCGTGCGCGCATGTGTCGAAAACGCACTTGGTCTCGTGTGGAAAGGCTGCGTTCCCTCCAAAATCAAAGGCCCAAAGGGCAATCAGGAATACCTCGCCTGGATTCAGAAACAGCAATAAATGCTGTCACATCGTTTCGTCTTATCGTATTTGTATCTGCAGTAAAAATATGTTTGGTGTCGTTCCTGACGCGGCTCTGTGATGAAGTGCGTCGTATACGACATGATGTCATTATTTGTACCAATATGGAATCCTACCTATGGTGAAGGAGGGACATGTGGATAGAAATTCATCAATCGATCACGTGACGAGTTTTGATGGATATTGGGATGTCGTTATCGTGGGTGGTGGAGCAACAGGTCTTGGCGTTGGTGTGGATGCCGCGCAACGCGGATATAAAACATTACTGCTTGAGCAGGAAGATTTCGCAAAAGGGACATCGAGCCGCAGCACGAAACTCGTGCATGGTGGAGTTCGCTATCTTCGCCAAGGTAATATTTCACTCGTCTTTGAGGCACTTCATGAGCGCGGTTTACTGAGTCAGAATGCCCCACATCTTGTGAGTCACCAAGCATTTATCGTTCCTTCATTTGTATGGTGGGATGGTCCGTTCTACGGTGCAGGACTGAAAGCCTACGACCTGCTCGCCGGTAAATTGGGACTTGGTCCGTCGAAGATGTTGTCTAAAGAAGAAACCTTGCGACGTATTCCCAATCTTGAACCCAACGGCTTACGCGGTGGTGTTGTTTACTTTGATGGGCAGTTCGATGATTCCCGCATGGCTGTTAACCTTGCGCAAACAATGGAAGAGCATGGCGGCGTTGCGTTGAACTACGCCAAGGTGAAGGGCTTACTGAAAGCTGGACGCATGGTGGATGGCGTTGTGGTGCAGGACCGGGAAACCGGTCGTGAAATAGACGTCCATGCGCGGGTGGTCGTCAATGCGACAGGAGTATTCGTTGACGATCTTTTGAAGATGGACAATCCCGAGGCCCGAAGCATTGTCGCTCCAAGCCAAGGGGTGCATCTTGTGTTCGACAAGGAATTTCTGCCTGGTGATACAGCAATAATGGTGCCGCACACGACAGATGGCCGGGTGCTTTTTGCTGTGCCTTGGCATGATAAAGTCGTCGTAGGCACGACGGACACACCCGTCAGTGCTGTAAACCTTGAACCGCGTGCATTAGATGAAGAAATTGATTTTATTTTAGTCAATGCAGCACGGTACATGGCCAAAGATCCATCCCGTAGTGATATCAAAAGTGTGTTCGCGGGATTGCGTCCTTTAGTGAAAGGAGAAGAAGGCCAGAGCACCGCGCAGTTGTCTCGAGATCATCACCTCGTTGTATCTCCGACGGGACTCGTGACAATTACTGGTGGCAAATGGACGACATATCGGCGGATGGCCGAAGATACTGTCAACCACGCTGCACTTGTGGCCGGTTTACCTGAACGAGAGTGTTCGACGAAGTCCTTAAAGGTTCATGGTTGGCTTAAGAATGTAGATCGCGCCGACCCGCTCCATGTGTATGGTTCTGACGGAATTTATGTGAAGAAACTCATGAAGAGCGATCCTCTCTTGGCAGAAAAGCTCCATGCAAATCTTCCGTATGTGAAAGCGGAGGTTGTATGGGCCGTACGAGAAGAGATGGCCCGAACTGTAGAAGACGTTTTAGCCAGACGGACCAGAGCGCTTTTCCTCGACGCGAAAGCAAGTATTGAAGCCGCTCCGGAAACGGCCCGCCTTATTGCTAAAGAACGCGGTCTGGGTGACGATTGGGTGCAGGAACAAGTCGCAGCATATAACGATCTCGCCAAAGGGTATTGTATGTCGTAATAGTGGATGTTTGACGCTAACGGGAGCTACCGTACTCATGGATGGACATGGCATCTCCGCAAAAAGGGCATCGATACTTCATCGAGAGGAGGAAGCGCCATGTCCACAAATGATTTCCCTCTGAGAAAACACGTAAGCCAGTGCCCGGTAAATCCCTCACGTTCATAAGTGGATTTGACTTCCGTAGTGAATAGTATGCATAACGTAGAAATGAATACCGACACAAAGATTTTAGGCGTTGAAGGCAGTCCACGAAAGAACGGGAACTCTCATCATTTACTTCGAGCCATTCTCGAAGGTGTTACCATGGAAGACAACACCTCGACACATTGTGTTCACCTTCGTGACTACAGGTATGAGCCATGTATCGGGTGCGAAAAATGTCGCAAAGATAAGATTTGCACGCGTTTTCATGACGGTATGACGTTGTTGTATCCTGAATTATTGAACAGCCGTGGACTTGTCCTGATCTCTCCCGTGCATAATTACAATATCACAGCATGGATGAAGGCATTTATAGATCGTCTGTATTGTTTTTATGAATTTAAGGATACGAGACCCCGGCAATGGTCCAGCAACCTTGCCGAGCAGGGCCGAAAGGCTGTGATTGTCGCTATTGCCGAGCAAGAGAATAAAAAAGACATGGGATTTGCTTTAGACGCCATGCATATGCCACTTGAAGCGCTTGGCTACGAAATTATCACCGAAATTCCGGTACTGAAAATTTTTGATCGTGGCGGTATTCAATCGCATCCAGACATACTGGAGAAGGCAAAACAAAGTGGAGCACAATTAGCACACACTTTGCGTCACCGCTCATAAAGTAGAGTGAGATTGGATGAACTCAAAAAAACGCCCGCTTTGAAAGAGGGCGTTTTTTTGAAAAAGGAAAAACACTATTAATACGGTCGTGGTCCCGGAGGAGCGGGAAGCCCTAAGGCTTGAATCGTTCCCGGTTCCAGCGTTCCGGTAACAGGCAGTCCATTGGCAGCCTGGAACTGTCGAACAGCACGTGCTGTTTTGGGGCCCCAAATTCCATCAACTCCACCTGAATAAAAACCGCGGGCATTGAGTGTCGCCTGAGTTTGTCGGATGATGTTTTTGGGATATCGTTGTGCATCACTGGTTTGCGGTAGGCTGAAAACAGCCAAAAGCGCAAAAATCATCACTCCAATTGCCCATCGTCTTGTCATATTGGTAACCTCCTGAAGAAGCATTTCCAAGTCGATGATTCCCTGTATTTTTTCACTCTATGCACTATGGCTGTCGTCATGACAAGCCATAATGCATAAGTTGATACAGTTCACAAAGGAAACTTTTCCTAAAACAGGCGTTGTCCGCGTACATCGTCGTCGATATCAATGACGGTTTTGCCAATTGGTGCCAGAGCAATCATGGCAAGTTTGAGGTGCTGAATGGCGAAAGGAATACCGATAATCGTGATGAAGTTCGCGAGAGCGGCTGTCACATGGCCGATAGCCAACCAAACGCCAGCAAAGATGAACCACAAAATATTACCGATAAAGCCAAGTGGTCCCGTGCCGACATCTTCTTGCCCGGTGACGAATTCGCGGCTCACAATTTGTTTGCCAAATGGCCAAAAGGCAAGATTTCCGATGACAAAACAGGCTCTGGCCCATGGAATGCCAATGATCGTAACGATCATAATAAGTCCGGCAAGATACCATCCAATACCAAGCCAGATACCACCTAAGATGAGCCAAAGAATATTCAGGAGGAAATTCACAGGTTGCATGTATGTGTCCTTTCGTTATGAGTTTCGTTCGAGAACGGGGTAACGCTGCATGAGTTGTCCCAACGCGTGCAAGTGGCGTTTTTCTTCGTCGGCGAGTTCGGTTAATGCATGGGCTGTTTCCTCGACTTCGGCCTTGGCTGCATAACGCATATACAGGTCAAGCGCCATTGCTTCAAATTGCATGGCATATTCCAAAGCGGCATGGATGGTCGAAGGGAGCGCATCTTGAATTTTTTCCGAAGAGGTCGCACCACCTTCCATGACATTGCTGAATTGATTGGTTTTTAATTCATTTTCGTCTGAGATACCTGTATTTGCCCGTTTTGCAAGGGTGAAGACAAGGGCCTTGTGTTTTTCTTCGAATCCGGCCAGTCTTGTAAACAGTTCCCGGACATCGGGCTGCTCGATACGGCCAGCCAGTTCTTGGTAAAAGCGTTCCAGACCGTCCTCCATGGCGTAAGCCAATTGGAATAATTGGAGCGGTGTTTCATTGCCTGTGAAAAATTGCATACCGAAATCCGCGGGGACTTCAACGGTGTGCCCATTCCAGGCCATGGCTCCTCCGAGCATATTGATAGCCGTAAATCCTTGCCCGGCCAACAAAGAGGCCGCCGCTGCGCTTCGTTTGCCGGACGCGCAATATGTGATAGTCGGTTTACCTTGGGGAAGTTCGTTCATTCGGTCGGTCAATTCAGCTAGCGGGATGAGTTGCGCTCCGGGAAGGTGAAACTCTTCATATTCCCAATCTTGCCGCACATCGAGCAGGGTGAAGGTGTCTCGGTTGTGATTTTGAATATAGGTTTTGGTTTCCTCGACCGTCATATTCGAGGCCGAATTGCTCCCTGATGGTTGATTCATAAACGATCCTCCGAAGAGTCGGCGTAGTAAAAATTGGAAATACTCAAGATACGGTCCTGGGTTCATCACAATTTCCTTGTTTGCTTTTGTCTCTTACTCTATGGGGAAAAGCGCGAATAGTGTCAACCTCGCGGGATAAAGAAGAAAAAGGAGTGTACGTGGCCAATTGGAAATGGAAAGGAATCCGGGCAGGCCTGCAGGCATTCGGATTATTACTCTTGGCCGTGATTCTTGCCTATGCAAGTGACATGGTGCGACCCTATTTCGGCGGGCAGTCGCTCCACAACTCCGTGGAATCGGCGAAAAGTAATGCTCCACGCCAGCTTACCATTGAAGAAGCGAAACGTCTTTTGGATGAGCATCAAGCGATATTTGTGGATGCCCGTTCTTCCGAGGAATTTTCCCAGGGACATATTCCGACGGCCATGAATGTACCACAGGAAGCGATCTACGGTGATTTTGAAGCTGCTGTTTCGAATATTCCCAAGTCGAATTTGATTCTTGTCTATTGCAGTGATGCTGCGTGTTCAAAGAGTCATGAGGTTGCTGAAGGGCTTGTTTTCCTAGAATTTCCCAACGTTGCTGTCATGCCGGACGGTATGACGGGGTGGATTCATTCCGGAGGCGACGTGGAGGTCACGCAATGAGAATCGCGTTGAGTGTGTGTCGAATTGTCTTTGGTCTTCTTTTTGTTGTCGCTTCGGTTGACAAAATTATGCATCCAGCTGCGTTTGTTGATATTGTGGGTAATTATCGACTGTTACCTGATGGCATCATTGTTCCGTTTGCCCTGATTTTGCCGTGGCTTGAATTGGTCGCCGGGGTTGCCTTGATTGTGGGAAAAGCCAAGGAAGGAGCCTATGTCATTTTGCTGGCCTTGACCGTTGGCTTTCTTGCAGCGCTTATTTCGACGCTTATCAGGGGAATCGATATCAACTGTGGATGTTTCAGTACATCGGGCACGGGGGCTTCGCTCTATTGGGATATAGGACGTGATCTTGTTATCTTGATCATTGGCCTTGCCGCGGGAAAAGATGTGTTTCAGCAGAACCCGCGGCTTGGCCGGAGATTACAAGCGCTCTAAAGCGCGTTCAATGACATTCCACGTCCCATGCAAGTCTTCATGTGACAGGCAGTACGGTGGCATGAGATAGACGATATTGCCCAAGGGGCGCAGAAAGAATCCTTCGTCCATAAAGAATTTTTTCAAGGACGCATTGAGTTTTGCCGTGGCGGCGGCATCGTGTGTTTTGATCTCGAATGCTGCAATGGAGCCGCGCAGTCGTGTTTTTTCAACCAACGGATGAGATTGTATCGCATCAAGACGCGTACGATGAATCGCGTTTATTTCTGCGATACGTCCCAAAGTGTTTTCCTTTTCCATGACGCGCAACGAGGCCAGGCCGGCGGCGCACCCGATAGGGTTGGCTGTGAAGGAATGCCCGTGGGCAAAGGCACGATCAAAGGTGTCTCCCAGAAAGGCTTCATAGAGCGAGCTGCGGCAAACCGTTGCGGCCAACGGAAGGAAACCGGCAGAGAGGCCTTTGGATAAACAGATAAGGTCGGGGGTTGTGCCGGCCACACGGCAGGCGAACAGGTCACCTGTACGGCCGAATCCGGTCATGACTTCATCATAGATAACCAGCGTATTGCAATCCGAGGCGGCTTTTTCCAGTCGTCGCAAGAATTCGGGGCGGCACATACGCATCCCCGACGCTCCCTGGATCAAAGGTTCAATGATAATTCCGGCGACTTGTCCCGCATATTGTTCCATATACGCGTAGATCGCTTCAATGGCCTGATTTTCTTTGGATTCAATGGCTTTGTCGTCGTCCCATGTGGCCGGATAGGGTAAAAAGTCTACATGGAAAGTCAGATTTTCAAATCCTCGGTAAAATCCACACGACAATCCGACAGACATCGCTCCGACCGTATCGCCGTGATACCCGCCCTGAAACGCGGCAAAACGAACTCGTTGCGTATCTCCAGTATTTCGCCAGTACTGGTGCGCCATTTTCAAAGCAATTTCGACGGCTGTTGATCCGTTATCGGAATAAAAAAGTCTATCGAGCCCTCCAGGAAGCAGGGACGTCACAGCTTGTGCGAGACGAGCCGCAGGGGGATGCGTGAAGTCGGCGAAAATGACCTGTTCCAGTGTTTCGGCTTGTGCAGCAATGGCGGCGGAGACATCGGGATGGGCATGGCCATGCGTGGTGACCCACCAGGACGAAATGCAGTCAATAAGTGTTTTCCCGGTGTCGGTATAGAGCGTTGCCCCACTGGCGCGCACAATATTAATAGGATTCGGCGCTGTTTGCGCCTGTGTGAAGGGGTGCCAAACATGTTTTTTGTCCAGATCAACTATGTTGTCCTGTGCAATGGTGGTGGGCTGTCCGAAAATTATCTGAGGGTCAAGATTGATTCCGGCGGCGAATGTGGCAATCGTCTCAGGAGTTACCGTATCGAGTTTGGGGACTTCCAAGAGCACGCGGACACGACCAAATTCTTCAATGGCCTGACGATTACCGGGATTCAGTTCTCCCGACATGATGACACCCGCGACGTGGAGTCCTCGACTTCGTAAAGCTTCCAGGCTGAGAAGAGTGTGGTTGATTGTACCAAGTCCGCTCCGGGCAACAAGGATGACCGGGAGGTCTAGTTGCGCCATGACATCGACATACAGAACTCCGTCATTGACCGGAACAAACACACCGCCAGCGCCTTCCACAATAAGTGGTCTATCTGTTTGGGGCAAAACAATGCGAGCCGGATCCACAACGGTGTTTTCACACGCTGCACTGGCTTGAGGAGAAAGCGGTTCAATGAGCGAATAGCAGGGCGGAAAGGTCTCACTGGGGCTCAATCCGGCAAGTCGGCTCACGGTGGCCGTATCGTCGTCTATATGGCATCCGGTTTGTATTGGCTTGAAGTAGGCTGCACCGAGTGCTTTAACCAAGATGGCGCTGACAATGGTCTTTCCTATCTCTGTGTCCGTTCCTGTTACAAATACTCCGTAAGGGTTCATTGTGTACCTTGACTGTTGAAAGAATAATTCGATGGTTCATTCATAAAGATAAATAAACACTATGTTACTAGATGTAACAATGTATAAGAAAGAGCTGATTTCTTCCTGTAGAGGAAAAAGAGCGCTCTAGGCTCATGGACCTATGAAGAGGCTGAGTCCTTTTTCAGGGTGGCGTAGAGGAGGTGCCATGTCAAGGTCACACCGGTATTGTCCGGTCCGGTGGGAAGCTGGGTAAGAGCCTGACGGAGTTTTTGGGGGGGCAATGGCGTATATCCAGGGCGTGGTGTTGCAGCTCCCAAGCCTTTGAGCGTGCGCAGGAAATCTTGGCCGCTCGGATACACAATGTCGAGACGGTTTTCATGCACCGATGAAACCTGATTTCCCCAGAAGTTGATCATATCCTGACGTGAAAAAAACGGGGCAAATCCAGGAGTCCTTTCCATCGTACTCAGAATATCTCGCCATTGGTGGAAGGTTTCGATGCCGGGTAAGCTCAATGCAATACACCCATCGGGCTCAAGAAGTTGAAGCAGTCTGTTTCCGGTTTGGCATAAGTCTGCGGTCCAATGCAGCGCCAGAGATGAAACGATGAGATCGAATCCAACACGACAGGCCGGGAGCTGAGCATCCATGACGGCAAATGTGGTCTGGGGCTGCCGATGTTTGTCTCGACATCGCATGACCATTGCCGGAGAGAGGTCGGTAACGAGAATTTCGGCATCGGGCCAACGACGTTGGATATGCTCCGTTAAGAGTCCAGTGCCACATCCAAGTTCAAGAATGCGGCGTGGTGGTTTTACGCATTGTGCCGCAGCAATGTGGGATAATGTGTGTGCAGCTTCTTGTTGAACAGCGGCGTAATCCTGATAGGCTTTAGCTCGGCCAAAAGCGCGGCCGATGCTGTGAGTAGAGTATGGCATGGAACGTTACATAAATCGGCGAATGAACGCGTTAATGTGGTGGGCGCACCAGTCAGGGTGCGTCAAAGGAAGTGTGTGCGGGGCGGTGTCATGGACATGGAATGTCACATCGGGACGATTGCGAAAAATGGCTTCCTGCATGGCGAGTGGGGTGACGGCATCAGCGCGCCCGGCAAGCGCCAGCGTTTGCGGAAGAGGCGTTGATCGCGCATCGAGATGCAGAAGATCGTCGAGTGCTGCTGACAACGCTGCAACGTTGGGAACGGAGTCATCAGAAAGCAATGTGATATTGTCTCCGCACAGAGTGTAAAATTCGGTGAGCAGGGCGCGGGCGTTCCGCGCAAGTTTTTTCTGCATGCGTTTGACAAGAATCGGAGTAACGCCATGAGGAAAATCATCGGTCGTACAGAAACGGGAAAAGCCTGCGAGACTCACCAATCCATCGGTAGGGAATGGAGTGGTTGCCAGGTACCGTAGAACACCAAGGGAGTGTCCGATAACAACTGTCGGCATTGAGCATATTGGAACTTCAGAGCGGGATGGTCCGAAGAAGCCGAAATCGATATCATACTGATGATCAACCTCTATGCGCTGTGCAAGAGGAGCGAACATGGTCGGGCTATAGCCGAAACCATGGATAAATACGATACGAATCGACACGACTATGTATCCTTGCGTCGAATGGTCTCAATGTGGCGATCCAAAGCATGGAGCAAAGTCTCAATATCGGCGTCGGAATGTTCGGAACAGACCGATATGCGTAAGCGCGCTGTCCCCTCGGGGACGGTCGGGGGACGTATTGCCACAACAAGAAGTCCCTCATCTCGGAGTTTTGAAGCGAGGGCTAGCGCATCGGCATCATCTCCGATGATCGCCGGAATGATGTGGGTCGATGAGCGTGCGGTATCGATCCCGCGTTCACGCAGAAATCGTCGGACGGTTTCACCATGGCGTGCTAAACGATCCCGGCGCTCTTGAAGATCGGGGACAAGTTCCAGCGCGGCAATACTGGCGGCCAGCACTGAAGGGGGGAGGGCCGTTGAATAGATGAGGCCGGCACATTTGTTGACGAGAAAATCGCAGACGGTCTGTGATGCCGCAATATAGGCGCCAAATCCACCGAGCGCTTTGCTGAACGTTCCGATAACAACGAGATTACGACAATCGAGATGCGCTGATAACCCCGCTCCGTTTTTTCCCATACAACCTGATGCGTGCGCATCGTCCAGATAGAGGAGCGCGTTGTATTCATCGGCCAGCTCGGCAAGCGACCAAATATTAGCGGCATCTCCATCCATACTGAAGACGGTTTCAGAAAGAATGAACCGTGGTCCCGGCGTATTGCAATGCTTCCTCAACAGTTGGTGCAAGTGATCGATATCAAGGTGACGATAACGGATTTGACGGACGCCAGCTGTTTTGCATCCGGCGTGCATGCTTGCATGGTTGAGCTTGTCTGAGAAAACAAGGGGGGCTGCACCAAGGGTTGTTTTATCCAAAAGAGCCGGGAGCACAGAAGAGTTCGCCTGATATCCCGATGCAAAGATGAGTGCGGCTTCCGTGCCTTTGCTTTTGGCGACAAGCTCCTCCAATTCATCGTATAGGGATATGTTGCCTCGGACGAGACGCGAAGCCCGTGACCCTGTTCCCCAGAGTTGTGTGGCTTGTGCGCTCCGGTTCATGATATCGGGATGGACCGACAATCCAAGATAGTCGTTGGAAGAAAAATCAAGATATTCCCGACCATCCTGGACAGCGCGACCTGCTTTGGATGGACCGATAGACTGCAAACGGCGAAATCGTGAAGACGGTAAGGATGCCAACGCGGCAGCGTAGGGGGCGTTCATCATGATCAGCTTCCCAGAACCGAAGGTTCCGGCTGCAAACCTGCTTTGGAGAGTTGGTCGATGTCGCGTTCCAGCGCGCTTCCTTTCGTTGTCAGATAGTCACCAACCATGAGCCCGCTGGCACCATGGGAGATGGGGCCGACGGTATCCGATCCATAGACGTCACCACGGCCTCCACAGACGCGAAGATGCTTGGTCGGAAGAATCAAACGATACAGCGCTATAATTTTTCCGGCTTCAAGCCGTGTCAGAAGCGGACGCTTTGCCAAAGGAGTTCCCGGTATGGGGTGGAGAAAGTTGACGGGGACGGAATGCACGCCCAATTCTTCCAGCGTGTGCGCCAAATCCAACCGGTCTTGCCACGTTTCGCCAAGGCCGAAAATGCCGCCGCTGCACACGTACAATCCGGCGTTCACGGCCTGTCGAACAACTTGAACGTCGTCTTCATAGTCGTGGGTCGTACAAATGGAAGGGAAGAACCGGCGGGATGTCTCCAAATTATGATGATATCCGACCAAGCCGGCCTGCTTCATGCGCTGAAGGCGTTCAGCATCGACAAGGCCAATCGAGGCGTCGGCCAGAAGACCGATTTGCCGAATCGTGCGGATCAATTCAAGAAGACGCTTGAATTCACTCGGACTGGGGCCTAACCCGCTTGTGACAATGGAAAAGCGATTCACCCCCGCTGCTTTCATTGTGCGCGCCGCAGTTTCGACGGTCTCGGCATCAATAAGTGGGTAGTCGGGGCTATTGGCCTCTGGGTAGTGCCGTGACTGGGCGCAGAATGCGCAGTCTTCGCCGCATCGGCCACTTTTGGCATTGATGATGGCGCACAGTCCGGTCGTGTTACCAAAATGCGTCTGCCTGATCGTTGCGGCCACGTCGAAAATGGCTTGGGCCGTCTTCTCGTCGGCCGAGGCAATGATATTGGTCAGTTGGCGGGCTTCGTCATAGGATGGAGAAATTCCCCGAGCCGCTTGGTCAGCGACCCGGGAAACACAAGACGGAAGAAACATATATGTCCTAGGCCGATGCGGCCAACATACGCTCCAGGGCATCCTGGGCCGGTTTGCGAATGGAATCGGAGACGGTGACATCTTCGGTCTGCTCGATAGATTCGAGGAGGCAAAGCAGTTTGTCTTCCGTAATTTTGCCCATATTGGAACACAGGCTCGTTGCCAGCGGGAGAATCGTCTTTTTTCCCGCATACTGATTGGCCAAGCGTCCAACAAGATTCGTTTCCGTACCGATGACGATTGTATCGCCTTCGGCGGCTGCTTCAACGAAGTCGATAATCTTCGAAGTCGATCCCGCATCATCGGCAAGCTCGACGACTTCGGGAGGACATTCGGGATGTACGATGACTTTCGCCTGCGGCATGCTTTTCCGGACCGCTTTGATAGCGTTTGTGGTAAAGCGGGAATGGATCACACATTGTCCCGGCCATATCACCACGTCGGCTTGAGCCGCGGCGTCCAGATCTATTTGCTGGCCGTTTTTACGAATATCGAGAATATGGCGTTTTTCTTCCGGGATACCGAGCGTGTTGCTTGTGTTTTGCGCGAGTTGTTTATCGGGCAGAAAAAGCACACCATCTCCCTGGGAAAGCGCCCATTTGAGCATTTTGGGTGCATTGGCCGAAGTACAGACCGTGCCACCATTTTTGCCGCATACGGCTTTGACGGCGGCCGAGGTGTTGACGTAGGCCAGCGGGATGAGTTTACGGCCCGACTCGGTGAGTCGGTTATACACGGTCTCCACGAGCGGAGCCGGTGCCATTTCCGACATGACGCAACTTGCTTCAATGTCGGGGATGTAGATCTTCTGTCCGGGACGGGCCAAAGTGGCCGCAGATTCGGCCATGAAGAAGACTCCACAAAAAACAATGAATTCCGAATCGAGTCCGTCGATTTTCCGCGACAATTCCAAAGAGTCGCCGAGGTAGTCGGCATGTCGGACCACATCGTCGTGTTGATAGTGATGAGCCAAAATGGTCAGTCGGGAGCCCAACCGTTCTCGGGCAGCGGTGATGCGTTCTTGTGTGTTTTGCATAGCGGTTTAGCTCGTATGGATAAGCATGCTGAAATCCGTCGAAGGCGCCGAATGCGTAATTTTGCCGATGGAAATGAAATCCGCTCCAAGCGCGGCCAGTTCGGACAGTTTGTCCATGCTGACTCCGCCGCTGATTTCGGTTTCGATGCCTTCAGGGATAAGGGAAAGCGCCTCTTTCATGACGCTTGGTTCCATATTGTCCAACATAATGCGTTCAGGCCTCAGCGAGACAGCTTCACGCACCTCATCGAGGGTACGGCATTCCACTTCGATGGGAGGAGATGATCCATCAAATATAGCAGATGCACAGAACTGGCGCAACGCTTCAACTGCGGGGGTAATACCACCGGCTTTGTCGACGTGATTGTCTTTGAGCATGAACATCTTTTCCAGATCCAGACGGTGATTGCTGCCTCCGCCCATGAGCACGGCGTACTTTTCTGGGTAACGCAGGCCGGGGATCGTTTTTCGTGTATCAAGAAGGCGTGTTTTCGTTTTGCCCATGGCGGCGACGTATTCGGCCGTCATGGTGGCGATTCCGGACAAGTGGGCAATAAAATTGAGCATAACCCGTTCAGCCTTGAGCAAAACAGCAGCAGGCCCGCGCATGGTGGCGATGAGTGTTCGATCGCTTACCGTGTCTCCATCACGAACATGCAGTTCTAAGGTGACATCGTTGGTTGCGCCCATGCGTTCGATAACAATCGGCAAAATGGGGAGGCCTGCGACGACAGCGTTTTGCTTGACGATAATTTTGGCGTCAAGGATGTCGGTCGGTGAGAAGACCGCTTCCGACGTCAAGTCGCGTCCGTCTTCCTCCAGGGCCAGATCAATGGTCGTGACAAGGTAATGCCGGGCTTTTCCCTGAAAAAATGAATCAAAGGATACGGGTTGTTTCATGCTGAAATCCTTGGGCCTTGGTGTATTGGTCGGCGATGATACACCTTAGTTTTCACGTTTTTTAAGATGACTTTTGAACCAGGCAGCAAGGCGTGGTTCTTCACCTTGGTCTTTGGGATAATAATAACGCCTCGTTGCCACGTCATCGGGGAAATATTCTTGGTCAACATACGCACCGGGGTAGGCATGTGGGTAGTGGTAGCCTTTGCCAAATCCCCATTCCCGTTGCATTTTTGTTGAAGGATTGCGGAGATGCATGGGGACAGACCGGATGCCGTTGACGGAAACTTCTTTCTTGGCTGCGAGATACGCGGCGTAGGCTGTGTTCGATTTTTTGGCAAGACTTAAATAGACCGTTGTTTCGGCGAGTGGGATAAATCCTTCCGGCATACCGATCATTTCCACAGCTTGCATACAGGACACAGCCAATCCAAGGGCAGAAGGGTCGGCTAACCCGACATCTTCGGAAGCAGACAAAATCAATCGTCGGCAGATGAACCGCGGATCTTCACCGGATTCCAGCATGCAGGCCAGATAATACAGAGCAGCATCGGGATCGCTTCCGCGAATGGATTTGATGAAGGCCGATGCCTGTTCATAATGCTGGTCGCCGTCGCGGTCCCCACGGGTGACAATTTCCGGTAACATCGCTTTGAGCACATCCGGAGGCAGCTTGTCTTCAGGAAGATTGGCGGCATATTCGAGCAAGTTCAGCAATGTTCGTGCGTCGCCTGCCGCTGTCATGGCCAGCAGGTCGAGGCTTTCCGCTGGGATAGGCAGCTGCAACGCATCGGCGCCACGTTTGGCAACCTGGAGAAGTTCCGCATGAGAAAGCGCGCGAAGGCGAAGAACATGAAGACGTGACAGAAGCTGTCGAGTCACGGAAAACGAAGGGTTTTCCGTTGTCGTCGCCAATAAACGGATTTCACCCGTCTCAAGGATGGGAAGAAAAAAATCTTGCTGCGCTTTGGAGAAACGGTGCAATTCGTCAAGGATGAGTACTTCTTTGCCAGCAAGTTGTTTACGCAGAACAGACAAACCGGCTTCAGGCGCACTCACACGAATAAAAGGTCGTCCTGATGATTCGGCAAGCAGCAATGCCAGGGTGGATTTGCCGCATCCAGGCGGACCAAAGAGGAGCAGGCTTGGTGGAGCCGGTGCCTTCATGAACGCGGCAATACGGTTCATGAGGTGGGATTGCCCAATAAATTCTTCAAGATTTTGCGGGCGAATACGTTCGGCAAGAGGACGTTTGTCAGTCATAATGAAAAAGACGCTGCCGATGAGGCGTCGGATGTTGGTCCATCGTCGTGCGAATTGACCCAGAAAAACAGTCCGAGACACATCAAAGCGGCCGTTTCCCAACGGAGCACTCTGTGCCCTAGACTGCGTTTGGTAAATCCAGCGTGCGAAAATGCATCGATTTCGTCTGGATCGAATCCACCTTCCGGACCGATGACAACAGCATGGTCTCCCGGTGCGGTCATTTCAGCAGCGGTGATTGGGGTTCCGTCCTGACAGAGAATGTATCGGCTTGAGGTGTTGGGGAATCGTCGGATGATCTCGGCAGAACCTCCTGGTGCGACATCAAGCTCTGGCAAAAACGGGTTGTCCGATTGTTTGGCGCCGGCAATGAGGTTGTCGGTCCAGCTCGTTTTCACCATGGTCGGTACGCGTCCTTGACTGCGACGTGCTTGCCAGAACGTGACCGATGTCGCTTCGAGCTCAACACATTTTTCGAGAAACCAGGCACGGCGGGATGTTTTGCCAAAACCAACAGCAAGGTGGATTCGTTGCGCCGGGCGATCCATCGTGTGCATCTCAAGGCACTCAAGTCGTGCACAGGCGCGGTCTGTCTGTATGATACGAAACAGGCCGGCCCGGCCTTGTCCGTCGAAGAGGCGGATAGTCTGGCCGGGCTTGGCTCGCAAGACACGCAGAAGATGACCGGCTTCATGACCACTGAGCACAAAGGGTTCTTGCCAGTTCTCCGGAGCGAGATAAAATGTGTCGATGCGCGACATGACGTCAGCTTTATTGTGCGTCTTCAAGCTTTATGCGCGCGGTGCCCTTTTTATAGAAGGGCAGTTCGGTCTTTTTCGCTTCAAGCTTGGTGCGTGATGCTTCGATGAAAAAGGCATCCTGGTCGGCAGCGTCGGCGTTGATATAGGCCAGCGCGACAACGTGACCCAAGCTTGGTGCAAAAGATCCGCTCGTGACAACGCCGACGGTGTTATCGGACGCATCTTTGACCGCATCATGGTGTCTGGCGCTCCGTCGTCCTTCAATGACGAGAGGAACAAGTCGTTGGCGAATGGTGCTGGATTGACTTTTACCGACATAATCGGCGTCGGATGCAGGAAGCCACGTCATGCCGGCCTCAGACGGCGTATGGTGTTCGTCGAGGTCTTGACCGTACAATGGCAGCCCCATCTCAAGCCGGAGCGTGTCGCGTGCGCCCAGGCCAACAGGTTCGACATCGTTGTGAGCGATCAATGCTTCCCATAAACCAAGGGCTTTGGAGACCGGCAAATAGAACTCAAATCCGAGTTCGCCGGTATAGCCGGTGCGGCTGACGAGAAGATTTTCTCCCTCATACGAGAGCGTTGTGAAATTGAAATATTTCAATTCGATATTTTGACCTAATACCGAAGTAAGCACGGCATAGGAACGGGGGCCTTGGAGGTCAATTTTGGCGGTTTGATCAGAGATATCCTCCAGAGTGATATGCTCAGGAAGATGCTTTTTGAGCCAATCGTAATCCAATGCTGTCCGCGCGGCATTCACAACGAGCATGTATCGATCTTGCTCAAGACAGTAGATGATGAGATCGTCAAGAATACCGCCCTCAGGGTTGAGAAGGAACCCATACCGACAGCGCCCCGGCATCAGTGTCGTGAGATTATGTGTGACAACCTTGCCCAATGCCTGGGCAGCATTCTCGCCCGAAATGAGAAATTCTCCCATATGGCAGATGTCGAACACCCCGGCTTTGGTGCGAGTTTGCTCGTGCTCCGTGAGTATCTTGGTATATTGGATGGGCATGTCATAGCCAGCAAATGGGGCCATTTTCGCGTCGTGTGCCTTGTGCCACTCTGTGAGTGGCGTTACCTTGAGTGTTTCCACGAGATCTCCTTTGCGCATACCCTGTTTTTTCAAGATAAAGCGATTTTTGCGGATTGTGATGTCTCCACCGTTTCCGGAGCGTTTTTCGTCTGGCTACGGCGGGATTTTCGGATAAGCTTAAACTCGTCAAGTGTCATGACGATGCGGCCATACGTCTTTTTAATTGACAGGCCATACGGGGTCAGTTCATCGTCCTTCTTCATGATATAGGTGCGAAGCAGGTACGGGTCATTGAGTATGGATTCGCACAAAAACAACACTTGCTCGACCAGTGTATCGAAATAGCTGACAATTTCAAATTTTAGATCATTGAGAATCTCACTGAAGCTGGTAAGCATTTCAATGTATTTTATTTTCTTTCCCTTGAACTGTCTGTCTTTGAGATCTTCAAGTTGTTTTACTTTTCTGGCCTGTTGAATGTAGCTGTATTTTGCCCATACTTCACGATAAAGACTACGATGTGGCGCAAAACGATCGTGATTTTGCGGAGAAAGCATATATGAATCAAGAGCAAGAACAACATTGGCATAAAACTCGTCGGAGTAGCCAATAATACGTCGTTGATGTTTGCTCAACCATGCATAAAGAAACTTCAGGCGTTTTTCATCGGTATCTGTATTTTCGATAATTTCCGTTCGCTTATAAACTATTCTCCCAACATATTCACCTCGTACAATATCATTGAGGCGAAGAAACATATTGTACGTATCTTTAATAATATTGATGTTGTCCAGCGATTCGCCGGTTAACGGATGAATGACTTCCTGCCGCCAAACCGAGAGCGCACGATCTTGACGGACGTTTTTGTGGCTGTATTTGTGTTGTCGGTAGATAACTCGTAACGCGACAATACGTTTCTCTGGATCGATAAAGAAACCACCGTCACCGAGCTTGGCGAGAACGTCTTTTTGTTGCTCGTCGACAGCGACCAGCGCTATTTTTTCCACTCTGGGGTAGTGCTTGTTTTCAGGATGCGAATACAGCGTTGTTATCGTGCGATCTGATTGTCCCATAACGCGAACGAGGAAATTTTCTCCCATGCGGAAGAGACGTCGAGCAAACAATGATGCCGATGTGCGACGTTCGGACACAATCGGGAAGCCATGAAGTTCCATGAGGAATTGGTATACAAAATTGCGGTTCCGCTCGTACATGGCGTCGTCTCCGACCGCAAACTTGCCGATTTTGAGCCCAAAGCGTTTGAGTTCTGTGTCCAGATCTGACGGCAATGAGCCATAGACACCGGAAAGATGAAACATCCCTCGCCCATCAAGCGACATAACATGGGCACGCTCCATATCGAGCAAAGTGGGTAATATCGATGGGTAACGCTTTAAATTTGTGATATCTTTTTTGTGAAAACGCTGTTGGAAGCTGTCTTGTAAATTTTTGGCTAAACGACCCGTCATCGTCTGAACGTTTTGCTCTATCATGAGATGGGTTAAGGGACAGGCAGCATCATTTTCGTCCAGTGATTTTTTGTGCGGGCTATGCAACATGTCGAACTGGAAAACTTCCTGGAAATAGTGCAGGTTGCGGCACAGTGCGACGAGAGAAAACCCGGGAAGCTCTTTGTGTTCGTAAAGATCGAGGTCGAAGGATGGCAAAAGTTCTCTGAATTCGGCCAAAGGATAATCTTCAACTTGGAAATACGGGCGAATAAGACAAAATTTGACATGCACCAAGTCGAGAAACAACTTGAGTTCGTCAATCGTTCGTATCTGGGGAGGGTGGGCAAGTCGAGTCCCGTCTTTCCATTTCAAGTCGGGAGCACTCGTGAACGCCTGTTTCCAATGTAAGGCCATTTTTTCTCCTGGCCGTAGAGGCGGCCTTAAATCAGTAAAACAATGGGCGATCCGCATATGTTATGCCGACCTGTTGTCCTTCCCTCTTTCTTTGTGAGTGGGAAAAGGCTATAATCAGAATCGGCTGTACGAGTTGCATTTGGAATGCTAAACAGTACACGTCATGAAACTACTTAACATAAAAGAAGACATCGTTTTCGTCAATTCCTTGCCCTGGGGGGATAGACCTCTGACGAGACGATGGGGCTGAGTTCATGCTTTTACACGAATCATTTCATACCATTCTTGCTATTGTCTGCAATGTTTTTGATGCGTACTCCGGCGTGTTGTTTCTCCCGCTTCCAGGCACACGCCAGTTTACTCTGGCTTCATCATTCAGCTTGGGTGACGATATAAGGCCGGAACTGCGATTGAATCCTGGGCAGGGGCTTGTCGGCTGGATTCTTCGCGAAGGTCAACCACTGTGCATCTCGAATTTTGACAAAAATCGCGGCAAACTCGGCTATTATTCGGGGAATGCCGAGACAAAAATAAAAGCGTTTATGGGTGTTCCTCTTGGCAAAACCCCGGGAGCCGTCTGTATTGACAGCAAAAAAACCTATTCGTTTGTCGAAAAAGACCAGAAAATTCTTTCGCAATTTGCCGGGTTGTTTTCAAGCCTGTACCTCAATATCGGGTCTGTGGAAGCTGGTCATCTGGAGTACGGGTATTACCATAGCCTGGAATTGATTAGCAGTCTGCACAAGAAAACCCCCAAATGGTCGACGTTTCAGTCACAATTTCTCAAGATTGTGGCAGAAGCGACACGGTTTCAATACTCATTTCTTGCTGTTGTTGATGATCGCAGTGGCCAGTATTTTCTTGAGGGTGTCAATGATCCGAGTTTTTTTGATACTCCTATACCACGAGCGTATCCTTTGGGTGGCGGCGCTGTTGGGTGGGCCTGTCGTAATGGGTCATCGATTGGCTCTGAAGACTTCGAGTCTTCATCGACGCCACTTTTTGGCAAAAACGATGCAGGACCGACATTTGCGAGCTTTTTGTGTTACCCGGTTGTTTTTTCCAAAAAGACGCGGGCTGTCCTTGTTTTGGCAGATCAGAACCCTGTGACCATATATGAAGAAACGAAGACATTTATTCAGATGGTCTCGGAATATCTGGCGCTATTTCTGGAAAATCTTCACCTTAAAACCAAGCTCGAAAAACCGTTGTAGACATTTGTCAGTAACAGCACTACAAGACAGATTCTTCATTCCACTTTGGAAATGGTGCAAGCTACTACGACATCCGGGCGGATTGAAATACATTTCGCACCGTTTCACGTCGTGATGAACCGTTATCCCATCCCTTGCGAGCAACTTCGATGGTATTGAGCAAATTTCTTCATATGTTTAGCAAAGATTTGGCCATGGATTTGGGTACAGCCAATACTTTGCTGTATACGCCTCGCGGCGGCATTGTTCTGAACGAACCTTCTGTCGTCGCGTTAGATACGCGCACGGACAAGTTAATTGCCGTAGGACGAGAGGCCAAAGAATTTCTTGGCCGGACTCCGGAGCGTATTCGGGCGATACGTCCCATGAAAGACGGCGTTATAGCCGATTTTGAAGTCACCAAAGAGATGATTGCCTTTTTCGTGCGCAAGGTCATCCGGGGCTTTAATCTTGTGAAACCACGCATTGTTATCTGTGTTCCGACAGGCATTACCCAGGTAGAAAAGCGAGCTGTTATTGAATCGGCCCATCAGGCTGGCGCTCGAGACGTCAAGCTTGTCGAAGAACCGATGGCTGCAGCCGTCGGCGCCGGGTTGCCTGTGGAAGAAGCCGTGGGCAATATGGTCGTTGATATCGGTGGGGGTACCACTGAGGTTGCCGTCATCTCTCTGGCCGCCGTTGCGTATGCAGAGTCCGTTCGTGTGGCTGGTGATGAAATGAACGAGGCGATTCAACGCTATATTCAGGATCAGTTTCAGATCCTTATCGGTGAGAACATGGCCGAAAGGATTAAAATCCAGATCGGTTCAGCGCTGCCGGGTAAAGAAGTCATGTCCATGGATGTATCGGGGAAAAATATAGTGAACGGCACCCCGACCACGATTACCGTGGAAGACGGAGACATCCGGGAAGCGATTAAAGATCCGGTTATGGTTATCGTCAATTCCGTGAAGCGCGCTCTTGAAAAAACTCCACCCGAATTGGTCGCCGATATTGCCAACAGTGGTTTATTGTTGGCTGGAGGGGGGGCGTTGTTGAAAGGGCTTGATGAACTTATTGCGAAAGAGACATATCTCAATGTTGTCATTGACGATGAGCCGCTGACAACGGTCGTGCGCGGAACCGGCAAGACCGTGGAGAATAGACGCTACTACCACAATATTTTCATCAACTGACGCCGGTCAGTCATTTTTTTATTATAGAACGCCAATGCACCACGTGAGGTGCATTGGCTGTTTTTGTGTTTTTCTCACCTAAACGTCAGGAGGCCTCATGCAATCCCCAACATCTCCGGAGGCGTTTTCTCGTATTGTGGACACGGTGGTATCATGCTCCGACATCATGCGACTCCATTGGGATAAACCACGAAATATCAAACGCAAAGGTCGTATCGATCTTGTGACTGAGACAGACCTCGCTGTGGAAACGGCGTTGAAAGAGGCATTGAGTCAACTGTATCCTGAGAGTTCGTTTCTTGCCGAAGAGACCGCATCTGACGCCGCGCTATCCGATATGACGTGGGTTATTGATCCTGTGGACGGAACGACCAATTTCGCTCATGGTATTCCAATGTGCTGTACTTCGGTGGGGCTTTGGAACCAGGGAGAACTCGTTCTGGGTGTTATCAGCGCGCCGATGCTTCATGAGGTATTTGCCGCAGCCAAGGGGCGAGGTGCAACGCTCAATGGTCGCCCTATAGCCGTATCAACAACGTCTGAGCTGGAAGACGCTGTTGTCGCAACAGGCTTTCCCTACGCCATTCGAGAAAATATTGATCCCGTCATGGATAATCTCAAACGAACGCTAACCGCAGCGCAGGGCGTCCGCCGTGTCGGTTCTGCCGCGATTGATCTCGCTTATACGGCGTGCGGTCGATTCGATGCGTTTTATGAAGTGAATCTCAAACCGTGGGATATGGCTGCCGGCGTGCTTATTCTCACAGAAGCAGGCGGTCGTGTCAGTACCTACAATCCAAATGAGGCGCATTCTCTCTATTCTTCGTCTTTGCTTGTTTCCAATGGGCTCATTCACGACAGGCTTGGTGCACTCCTCACCTAGGACTTGCCCATAGTAGGCTGACTTCGGGGAAATGGCAGGATATTGCTTCAATATACTGTAAGAAGCATGAGCAAGCCCTTTCCCGGACGCATTGGTTAGGACAACCTTGTATCCGAGGTTCCTCTCCCGTGAGCTGGGCAAGATATCCTTGCTACGCCAGTGTTACGAACTCCTGTCGAGCTCGTCATGCAAGTTCGTGCCGGAATCAGCAAACAATTTGTTCTTCATATAGAAGTGGACAACGGCAGGGGTGAGCGTTTCGCGGAATCGATCGACCATACAGGCCAGCTCGGCGCGATCGACAAACATGCCATCTTCAACTTCATCGGAAAGACGAATCTGTTGTGGCGTGATTGCTTTGGATTTGAATAAAGTTACAAATTCAAAAGCGGTATCGACACTCGCGTGCACTTCGTCAATGGGGCGCAGTTGATCGCATTCCACGCCGATTTCTTCAAGAAGCTCCCGGATGGCGGCATCGGTCCGGGATTCTCCGGCCTTGACATGCCCGGTAGAGGACAAATCCCAGCGCCCGGGGTAAAGCTGTTTTGACCGACTTCGTTTCTGAAGAAACAATTTTTTTTCGGCATTATATGCCAGTGTCATAACACTGCGATGAAACAAGGATTGTCTGTGGACCTCATGAAGAGGCATGACAGCCAAACACGTGTCATTTTCATCGACGACATCAACGTATTCAACAGGGATGTATTTTTTTCTTTTCATCGACCGACGTCACTGACAGGTCATATGTTTATGGCAAGACGAGACTTCTAATTCCAATTGGCGACCAAGTAAATACATGTTGGAAGCATTATGAAAATGGCTATACATACAGAGTCGTTTGTAAAGGAGCTTGGGCAGGATTTCGTGGAGGACGTTGTGTGCCTGGAAGCAGCGTCTTTTGTCGATGTGTGGTCCGCATCCCAGTATAGTGCTTTTTTGGAAAGTGGCGCCGGTCGAATCTTCGGACTCATTGAAGGAAAGGACGTCGTCGCCTATGTTGCCTTCCAAATTGTTTTTGATGAGGCCGAGATCGTTAATATTGCCGTTGATACGGCGCTACGTGGGCAGGGTAGGGGAAGAATTCTTCTTGAAACAGCGTTGTGTCAACTCGACGAAGCGGGAATCGGCGTGGTGTTTCTTGAAGTACGCCCCTCCAATACGGCAGCCCGTCGCCTCTATGAGCGGTGTGGATTTTCCCTGGCTGGAAGGCGAAAACAGTATTACGCGGACACCAAGGAAGACGCCCTGATTTACCGGCGTGAATCAATAAAAAGCCAGTCTTGTCATGGAGAAGAGTGACATGCGTATGGGGTGTATCTTTCCCCTGGACCGAATTGACTCAATTGCATAACAGGTGAGCGGGGCGCTATATTTTTCAAATTCTTTCCGCGTTCCTGCATTCGACAACCAAAAAAGAAAGGAGCCAGCCATAATGATTCGCTTTCTGGATGAAATGGATTTGAACGGAAAAAAGCTGCTCATTCGTGTCGATTACAATGTTCCTCTTGATGGAGATCGCATAACCGATGATCATCGCATTCGGGCAAGCATTCCAACGCTGACGTACGCATTGGAGAAGGGAGCGGCCCTGGTTCTGTGCTCGCATCTTGGCAAACCCAAGGGAAAAGTGGTTCCAGAGTTATCTTTGGTCCCCGTCGCCAAGCGCCTGGAGTCGCTTCTTGGACGCCCGGTTACCATGGCTTCGGACTGCCTCGGCGAACAGGTCCATTCTATGGTGGAAGCGTTGAAACCCGGCGATGTTGTTATGCTGGAAAATCTGCGGTTTCACGAAGGGGAAACGAAAAACGACGACTCCTTTGCTAAAGATGTCGCCCAGGGATTCGACCTCTATGTATGTGATGCATTCGGCGTGTCACATCGCCCCCATGCTTCGGTCGTGGGCTTTCCCAAATACACACCAGCCTGTTGTGCCGGGTTTTTATTGAAAAAGGAATGGGACTACTTAGGTGGCGCATTGAAAGATCCCAAGCGTCCGTTTCTGGCCATTTCTGGCGGTGCCAAGGTCTCGTCAAAGCTAGGCATTCTGAAGAATCTGCTGGGTAAAGTCGATGCAATGATTATCGGCGGCGCTATGGCGAATACGTTTCTAGCGGCGCAAGGGTATGACGTTGGTAAATCTTTGGTCGAGCCGGACTTGTTTGATGCAGCCAAAGAGATTCTCGACGAAGCCCGTCAGAAAAAAGTCGGGTTTTATCTGCCAGTTGATTTTGTCGTGTCGACGGATGCCGGCAAGAGCTTAGGGGATATGAGAGCGTGCGGAACGCGTCCTTTTGCTGCGATCGGGGCTGATGAAATGGCAATGGATGTTGGACCAGCTTCCAGAGCATTGTTTGCTGAAGTCGTGGCGATGTCCGAGACGATTGTTTGGAATGGTCCCGTCGGAGCGTTTGAAAATTCGGCATTTGCCAACGGGTCACTGGCTCTGGCTGAAGCCGTTGCCGAAAGTTCGGCCGTGAGCATTGTTGGCGGTGGGGATACCGACGCACTTGTTCATGTTGCCGGTGTCACAGAAAAGATGAGTTTTATTTCTACCGGAGGCGGCTCTTTTATGGAATTCATGGAAGGAAAAGTCCTTCCTGCCTTCGCCGCATTGGAAGAGTTTGGCAAATAAAGTTAGGGTATAAAGGCGGTGAGGGGGGCTTGCCGCCTTTTTTTGTAAAATTTTAAAAAATGCCTTGACAAATAGGGCAGAAACAAGCAGAGAAACGAGTCCGCGGCGCATGAAAGTGCGCTCGAATTTTTTAAGACGATTCGATGTAAAGGACGAACATTTTGCTCTCCATCATCACAACCGTTCATATTATCGCCTGTGTCATTCTGATCACCGTCGTGCTGTTGCAGTCGGGTAAAGAAGGTATGGGAGTTATTTTTGGCGGAGGTTCACAGTCCATGTTCGGTAGCTCCGGCGCCGGTGGACTGTTGGTAAAGATTACAGCATTTCTTGGAGCTGTTTTCTTGATCACCTCCTTGGGCTTTAACTACATGGCCGGTGCAGAGCGCCGCGCCAGCAAGTCGATCATTCCCGACGTCGTTATCGAAGAAAATGCGGCGGTCGAAAAAAATGAAAAAAAAGACTTGCCAACTGCTGAAGCTTCAACTAAAGATACTGCTCCTACGGACGACAAGGCAGTCACAAATGAGTCTGCAGTGTCGGCAGCTCCGGAAGTGGATGTAAAGACGGAAGCGAATTCTTCCGAAACAACTTCTGCTCCGGAAGCGGCAGCTCCTGAAACGGAGACCGCGAAACCGTAGTCCCTCGTGCCGAAGTGGTGGAACTGGTAGACACGCTATCTTGAGGGGGTAGTGGGCCACGCCCGTGGGGGTTCGAGTCCCCCCTTCGGCACCACCGGAAATAATACGGTCCGACCATTTGGTCGGACCGTTTTTTTTTTGTGTTGTGTTCATAAGAAAGCAATTGGGAATCAATAAGGGCTGAACAGGCCTTTACAGAAAAGATTGTGGTGGATAGATATGGAATGAAACTTGGGGATGTATTTTGCTTGGCGAAATGACCGCTACAATAATCGTCAAGTGATGTGCCAACAAAGGAGAGGTGGCCATGTCCATCAAAGTTGTTGAAGGACAATTGAAATTTTGGAAATTTGCCAGTGAATTTTCTAGTATCAGCAACAGTATGGCCTCGGAAGCCTTTCGTGAATATGTGAAGATTGTTGAAGCACAACAAAAAGTTGCACCTGATGTCATTCCCAAGAGGCTTGAATCGAATACTCCTCTCGAACAATCTTCAGGAAAAATATTTTCCGACAAGACGTGATGACTGAGTATTCTTTGCTCTCTAACTCGGAGACACCCGACAAGGCGTGGTCCGTAACGGTGCGTCGTGTCTTCTTTTTTTCATAACTCTTTGCCCCTTTACAGTATGAATAAGCCTATTTTTCCCGAGAACGTGAGTTCGTATCTAGTCGTATTTCTTGTTTGTTTTTCGTGTGTGTTGAGTGGATGCTCGGGAACTTTTTGGGGGTTTTCCGATTCTCCGGAAGGCTCAGGTGCCCCTGTTGAAGGAAAGAGTGATCTCAACGAGGCTCCGGTTGTTCAACAAGAACATGAAGAAACAAAACAGAAAGAGGAACCGCAACGCGGAGCAGTCTTAAAAGTGATGCCGCCGGATATGCAATCGGAAAGCGAAAAATCGCGTATCCAGAAAATTAATGCGTATCTTGACTTGGGACGAAATAAAGCTGCCCTGGCGCTTGCCGATGAATTGGTTCGTGATACCCCGAATGATTATCAGAGCTACTTACTTCGTGCTCGGATCAAATCTCTTTTGGGCGATTATGAAGATGCACTTCGGGACAATGATCGTGCGAAGACTGTTTTTACTGCAAATCAAAAAAAGTATTCCAAAAAGCAGCGCAATTTTCGGCTCGCAAAAATAGATGAAAACAGAGCTGTCACCTTGTACTTTTGGGGACCTTTACTGTCCAGCCAAACGAAACAAGAAGCAGTGGCTCGTCAGTTTAATCTTACGGTAGAGCGCATTAAATCGCGTGATAAGAACGTGTATCGCCATCTTCTTGGTATTTTGAATGCGAGAGAAAAAGGCAGTCAGGAGGGAGAAGGGGGAGACGATGCGGAATTGCCGTCTCCATAAATATAAAACGGTGTTCTCGATACTCCTCGTGTCCTAAACGAATTGTTTCGAATACGTACCAATATTAAGCGGCTTGACCTTTTTCGAAGAGGTCAAGCCGTTTTTTTTGTATCCCCAAATATTGCGAGGTTATCGCAAGAACAGAAGATAGCAAGCTGTGAGGAGGCCCGTCAGACCGATCATGGAGAACAAAGGCTGCAGAAGGAGAACGAATCGCTGTCTGAGCGGAGCATTACTGAAGACAAGGACAAACCAGAGGAGGACAGAAAGCAGCAACATTGCGGCAAATACACCCGTAGAAACCAAGATGGGAAATGCTGCTGGTAGAGCCGGGACATAGATACGTTGCACATATGCAATGGCTGCCAGACACAGAAGCGTGACAAGGTTCGTTGCCCAACCCCATCGCGCTACGAGCTTATAAGCAAATGCATAGAAGTCACGGCCGTAATCATCCCTGTTGCGACGAAGGACGAGGTAAAAACCACTCATGGCGCTGCCCGTGGTGAGCGTCAACGACAATGTGAGCGGAAGAAGATACCATATCATGGATTGTTTTGGAGGGATAAAGAACAGCATGGGGTCAAGAGTGGGCTCACTCGCGTATAATATGAAGTGCCTGAATCCTGCCAGGCAGACATACAGCCCAGCCCAGAAGAGGAGTACGCTGAGAAAGCCGATCATGGCATGAAGACGTTTGAAATTCTTCATGCGTTTCCAGACACCGCGATAGAGCAAAAAGAATATTTCAGCCAAGATAAATGCCGATCCAAATACAATGAGCGGGATAGGTGTTTTTTGCCAGAAATTTACACTTTCTGGATATTTTTGTTGAAGAAGAAGAAAACCTCCAAGCAGAACAAAAAAGACATACACGCCAAGAATGAAAGCCAGCTTACTTGCTTGTTGGCCGTATTTATTCCGGAAAGCTTTTGTACGTTTGGTGGCAGGCAATGCGCAGCCGGCCGTGATGAATGGAATTCCAGCCGCAGCAAATGCGAGAACAAAATGGATGCCGACTGGTAGGATGACGGCCATAAGGAGAAGCAGTTCGGTGAGGACCTGATTCAACGGTGTGCTCCCTGGGTTGAGCGCGATGCTTAAGGCAAAGTGGGGCACTTCGATATGCCGTAGTACTCTCGGCAATGATAAAAAAGATGCCTACTGAATCGCGCGTATCATGTTGTGGAGGCGTTTTTGCCCTAAATCCTGTCAGCATGCAAGGCGTCGAGGGCTCTCATGCTGTGTTGGTGAATGGGTTTTGCTTCAAATATGTCGATTCGTCTTTATTTCAAGCAGACCTTGATAAATGCCGCTATGTTGCATATCCATTGGGAGGTTTTTTCAGGCACGGACAGGATATGGGGAGGTCAGCGGTGAATACAAGGCTGGTGTTATCATTTTTCGCACTGCTTTTTCTCAGTGGGTGCTTGGGATCGAAGCCGAATGTATCCCAAGATAGTACACAATTTCGTTTACAAAGTCTGGAAAGTGAAGTGCAGAGTTTGCGACAAGAGTTGGATCGTCAACGGAGTGAGCTGGCCAAAGCTGAAGCTGCGCTGGCTAACAGAGGAGGTACTTCCAGCGTGCGTCCCTCTGCAGCACCGGCTCAAGCGGCGAATCAAGCTTCGGATCGTGTCCCAATAAAAACACCAACGCCGTATGCGCAATCGACAAAGTCCATGACGGGGAATAATGGGAATGATGTTTTGGATACTGGAGTGGGACGTGTTCCGCCACCCTCTTCACGTATCGCTTCATCGTCTGCAACCAATGAAAGAACACCTACCCCGTTTGCCCGCTCGACTTCTGCTTCACAGACCGTACCAACACCAACACCAACGCCGGCTGACGTCACTTCTGCCACACCGGTAACACAAGCAACCAACGCCGTCTTTGCAACACCGCGGAGTAAAGGGGGAGCCAGTGAAGACGAAATGTATAATCAAGCATTGAAATCCGTTATGAACGGAAAAACCGACAAGGCCAGAAAAGAGTTTAATGCCTTCCTTGCCACCTATCCCCAAAGCACTCTTGCGCCGAACGCCTATTACTGGATAGGCGAAAGCTATTATCACGATAATAATCTTGCGCAGTCTATTTTGAGTTTCAAAGAAGTGAGCAATAAATATCCCCAACACCATAAATCGGCAGACGCCCTCTATAAAATGGGATTGGCCTATGAAAAGATGGGGGATAAACAAAATGCTCTTTTTTATTACCGTATGCTGATTGATAATCACCCCGAATCCAATCTTCGGGAAGCCGCCAAAGGCAAAGTAACCGCATTGTCAGGCAGTTGATTCTTAGGCATGGCCGTTTCATTTTCGCCGCAGTTACACCCTTGGCGTTCTGCCATGACCGACGATGATGTTCATGAATTTTGGGCATGCCTGACCCTGAAGCACACGCAGGGCATGGGACCACGGACTTGGAGAAAAATCCTGACCTTCTACGAGACGGCACGGAACGCGACCGCCCATGTCCGTTCATGGTCCAAGGATGCAGTCGTCAGTGATCGCCAGCTTCAGGCCTATTTGGCGGAAAGTTGGCGCCATGGTGCAGAAAAGGAATTTGAGGCAGCCAAGAGGAGCCGTTTACCCGTGATGACGTGGGGACATTCCAAGTATCCCGATCATCTCAAGCAGATCCCGGACCCTCCGGCCCTGTTATATTATGTTGGTGATGTTTCCTTGCTCAATAATCCTGGAGTTGCTGTTGTCGGCGCCCGGGATTGCACGGAATATGGTCTCGATGCAACGGCACGTATCGGGCGCATGTTGAGCGATGCCGGGGTCACGGTTGTTTCAGGCTTGGCATTTGGTATCGATAGGCAAGCCCATATTGCCGGTTTACAAGGGATCGGTTCGTCCATTGCTGTCGTGGCGACTGGTCTCGATCTCGTCTATCCAGCTCAAAACATGGACGTCTGGAAGGATCTTTCTGCCGCGGGTCTTGTGATTTCCGAGTTTGCGCCAGGCACAAAACCGACTGCAGCCAATTTTCCTATTCGAAATCGTATTATAAGTGGGTTGTCGTTAGCGGTGCTTGTCGTAGAAGCGGCGAAGAAAAGCGGCAGTCTCATCACTGCACGATTAGCCATGGAGCAGGGACGTGAAGTCTATGCATTGCCAGGACCGTATGGACTTGAAACATACGGCGGGTGCCATGCTATCATTAATAGTGGTGCAAGGTTGTTTGAATCCGTTGATGCCATGCTACTTGAGCTTGCCCCCTTGTTGGAGGCCTATCTGGATTATCCACAGCGCCGAGCCGCTTTAATTGCGTCAAGACCTTCGCGAGAATTACAAACGGTGCGAAGAGCTCCCTCGAAGAAACAGAAGCCAGGTATTGAGCAATCGCGGCGTGATATACGACCGACTGCCTCGAAAGATTCTCGTGCAGATTTGCAATCTCTGGATATTTCCAAACAGAACATAGCCCCTGAAGTGTCCAAGACTGTAGAGTTATCGGAACAGGAAAGTCAGCTCATGGAGCTGCTTGTTGATGATGACAAAGTGCATATTGATACGCTTGGCCGGTCGCTCGCCTGGGATTCAAGCCAGGTCTCAAGTATACTCCTTGTCTTGGAAGTTCGTGGAATTGTACAGAAATGGCCAGGAATGTTTTATAGCAGGATTGTGGAGTGAGAATCATGAACCGTTCTGATGCGTCGGGAGATCCTCCCGTCCTACCGGATTTGATGGAAGCATATTTGGCACATCTTGATGTCCAGAAAGGCTACAGCCCCGCGACATTGCGCGCTTACCGTGATGATTTGTTTTCCTTTGAGCACTATCTCGTTTCACGTGGTGCGACAGCAAGCGCTCCTGAACACTTGACTAAAATTCACGTGAGGGGGTTCTTGGCTGAACTCCATCGACAGGGCATGCGCAAAACATCAATGGGCAGGAAATTGTCCAGTTTGCGAGGCTTCTTTAAGTTTTTACAAACGAAAAAGCGTATTTCTACAAGTCCCATGGCGTCAATCAAGAATCCCAAACCGGAAAAACGCCATCCCAAAGCGCTTAATGTTGACCAAGCGGTTTCGCTCATGGATGCCGGTGTTGGTAGAGATCCGATAATGGCGCGCGATACAGCATTAGTGGAACTCCTTTATGGTTCGGGATTGCGTATCAGTGAAGCCTTGTCACTTGATGTCGAGGATATCGATCCCTCATCGGGTGTGGTCAGAGTCATGGGGAAGGGATCGAAAGAACGTTTGGCACCACTGAGCGATGTCGCTAAAGAACGCTTGACCGAGTATATTGCACTGCGTCATGCTTTCCATGCCCAACCGGCTGAAGATGCACTCTTTCTTGGTGTGAGAGGGAAGCGGTTGCAGCGACGTCAAGCTAATCGAATTTTGGAAGAGCGGTCTCATACGGCAGCACTCCCGGAAAGCGTTAGCCCGCATATGCTACGACACAGCTTTGCGACCCATTTATTGCAGGCTGGTGCTGATTTGCGCGGCGTTCAGGAATTGCTTGGACATGCCCATCTCACCACAACCCAGCGGTATACTCATCTGGACCTTATGCGATTGATGCAAGTCTATGACAATGCACACCCCAAGGCTGCATCCGGTAAAAAGAAATAACAAGGGACATCATAATGGAGAGGTCGGTTTTCATGCGACGTTTTTTCGGAAAAGAGAACGTGCTGGCTATGATTTTTGTTTTCTCGTTTGCGTTGGCGGGTATGGCGAAGACGTCAAACGCCGATCCGATTTCGATCGCTTTGCCGGTCAATGTCAATGCCTCATACAAAGAAACGAATGTTGCTGACGCGTCGACCCTGATGCGCGCTGTGGACAAGCGTGTCGATACTGCTGTTCGTGTAGGAAATTGGATTGAATTTTCTTTCTTTCAGCCAGCAGTTGCCACACGCTTCGGATTAAAAAACGGGGATATTGATCCGGTTTCTTTTCGGCAGCATGCTCGTATCAAAACGGCTGAAATCCATTTTTCCGATGGAGGCGTCATGCCGGCCGAGTTTCTTGATACGCCTCATATGCAGTACGTCAATCTGCCGTCCATAGTGACATCTTCTTTACGCCTCGTAGTCACATCGATCTATCCGGGAGAGATGGACGATGATGTCATGGTGAGTGAAGTCTCGATTTTCGGATATGACCCTCATCATCCGCAAACGCGCTTGACCGGTCGGCTGGCAAAATGTGTGAAAAGCAGAAGTTCTGCCGATTATGGGAGTGTTTCCACTCCCTTATATTATTGTAAGGAATTTAAAGCTGATGATGGGCGTGTCTTTGGATGTCGTGATGATTTGTGTTTTCATCCGGAACAACTTATCGGGAAAAATCTTTCGATTGTCGGCATTGTGAATCCCGATAATACATTGGAGATTTTACAGGTAAATCCGGCTCAATAGGGTTTCTTTATGGGAGAAATCTCACTGACATACGATTTGGATGCGGTACGCCCCTTTCTTCCGTCTGGATTTGTTCCGGACAAAGCGTGGCCACCGATTTACCGAGCCGCACGTCTTTTTCCACGCGTATTGTCAGGCTTTGAATTTTCTCTTGGCGATTCGACCGAGCGCGTTGATTTTTCGGCGCTACTCCCCGTACTGCCTGCCACGTGGCCTCAAGCAATCCAATTGCAAACCTGTTTGAAAAACGTGGCCCGAAATCAACGTGATTTCAAGACCAGGGCCGTGTGGGAACGATTGGCTGCATTTCTCTCACAAACCGAAGAAGACGCTCCTCGTTCTGTATCAGGTCAAGACATTCAAGAACAGCTTTGGCTGGAATTCGATCTTGATCCAGACGCCGTTTATCTTCCCATTCCACGAGCGTTTATTTCGTTCATCCTCAAGCAGAACGGCAAGGTTCCATCTTCCGAAGAAATCATCGTACACGTTGAACGCGCGTTATCGAAGCTTTATGGACATGCTTTGAATCCCATGTTGTCACGGCGTCTTCATGAATTTGCGGGAGCCTTGCCGCCGGGAAGTGTCATTCGATTTTGTGGTACGGTCCTGTCTGGAGAGACTCCGGCTGTTCGGATTGTCGTTCGTACACAAGAGACGGACGATATTTTAAAGATATGCGCACAACATGCGGGCTGGGGCGGGCATTGGCAGACGCAAGAGCCTTTCATTGCCAACTTGCTGAGAGTTAAAGGTATTTTTTCTGTAGCCATGGATGTAGGCCTGGGAGACCATACTCCTAAAATCGGGATTGAATATAAACCGATGGGACAGGGAGATCGCCGGAATGCTGAGGACTGGCAACCGATGTTTGATATACTCCAACGGGAAGCGTTGTGTAGCCCCGCCAAGGCCAATGGCATGATGGGCTGGAGTGGAGAGACCACTACGGAAAACACACATGGTCTCCATGAACCTTTGGGGGAGACGCTTATTTTTTTAGGACATACGCCTCAATGGAGGTTGGTGCGTGACATCAGTCATATCAAAGTTGATTATTATCCAAATGGTGTACGTCACGCGAAAGGATATCTCGCATTTTGGAATGCCATATCACGATCCGGCCTGTAAAGGACTCGACCGGATCGTGATGTATTCTCTCGGTGTGTGTTAATTTCCACACTGCCAGACATTGCTGGAACTACTGGCGGCCGCGAGATTTTTCAGTGCTTCATCCGAAAGTTCAAGATCACTCGGGTCCACAGGCAACACAAGGTAGAGCTGTTCCGGCGTTTCCTCAAGGACCGTAATAGAAATCTTCTCTGGGACGGCGATTCCGAAGGTTTCTTGGAGTGCGGTTTGGGGATTGCTCAAGAGAGCTTTTTTAAAGGAAGCATCTTCCTGTACTTTGGCAATAATTTGTTGCGTGATTTGGTTTCTTCCTTCCTGAGACATGTTGTTTCTCCTCTCGATTGTTTAAGGTGAGTTTACGGCAAATACGATCTATACTATCTTGTATGAGCGAAAAATAAAAATAATATTTTTCCGATTATGTATTAAAATGCGTCGTCAGCTGCCCCAAGCTGTGTGGGGGAGTCTCCCGCGGCAATGTTTTTTTCGTCTTGCTCGGAGAGTTCGACATCATCAAAATCGATGGGCAAAACAAGATAGAGATTTGTGGGTGTTTCTTCGAGAACGGTGATGTCGACATTGCTTGGGATGACAATGTTGAGTGAATTTTTCAGCGTCGATGTTGCATCGACAAGAAGATTTGCTTTGAATGTGGCATCGTTTTTTGCCTTTTCAACAATAATATTCGTGACTTGTGATCGTATATCGTTGCTCATAGTATTCACTTTTATATATGGTTGATGAAGCAGAACCTTATGTTCTTATGCAAATACACATTAAAATGCATTGTCAGCTGATCCAATCTGTATGGGGTTTACCCCTGCGGTAACGTGTTTCTCGTCCTGCTCGGAGAGTTCGATATCATCAAGATCGATGGGCAAAACAAGGTAAAGATGTGTGGGAGTTTCTTCGAGGACAGTGATGTCGGCATTGTTTGGAATAGCAATGTGAAGCGAGTCTTTCAGTGCTGATTTTGCATCGGCGAGAAGTTTTGCTTTAAACGTTGCATCGGATTTTGCCTTCTCAACAATAATTTGTATGCGTTTCGATCGTACATCGTTGCTCATAGCATCCTCTTCCATAGATATTTCTTGAAGATTGATCGTACTGTAGATCCTCAAATCCTCTACGAACAAACCTTAAAATGTGTTGCTTGCTGACCCAAGCGCAATGGCTCCAGCGGAAATTTGCTTCTCGTCTTGCTCGGAGAGTTCAACATCGTCAAAATCGATGGGCAAAACAAGGTAAAGATGTGTGGGAGTTTCTTCGAGGACAGTGATGTCGGCATTGCTTGGAATGACAATATTAAGTGAGTCTTTCAGAGTAGATTTTGCATCAGTGAGAAGATTTGCTTTAAACGTTGCATCGGATTTTGCCTTTTCGACAATAATTTTTGTAACTTCTGATCGTGCATCGTTGCTCATCGTCTTCTCCTTCAGTAGTAGTTTTATTGAGTCTTTACCGTACCTTACATTGTCTCAATGCAAATTCATGCATAGGTGATATTCCATTTTTGCTGTTTGCCGCGACGTGTTATTGCGTGAACATTTTCCAAAAAAGTGCGTTTTCAATGCGTTCGTGTTTTTTCTTGTCTGTCGTATGCCAAAATGTCTGAACAAAAAATTGTTCTTTCGGATTGAGTTCAATGTGAAATTCTTGGAAAAATACTTCAGGGTTTTGATTATGTTTTTCTTGCATATCTTTGGATTTGAGGAGGAGCAGTGCTTGTAATACGTGGTGCTTGTCTATCATGTCTCCGTGCAATCCAATGGTATGACGAAAACTGTTGGCAATGAGGTCGTGTTCCTCTTGGAAATTTGTATCCAAAGGAATGGGGGCAAAGGAGGATATATGAAACTCGTGAGCTGTATTTGATTTCTGGGGCGATTTTTTGAAACAGAAGGATGGGGGGGCAAAAGGATCGCCGGTTTCTCCAAAAACAACGGCAGGGCATCCACGGCATAACGTGTAATATTCACACGCACCACATTCATGGAAGAACTGAGGACGTCGAAATTTTTTCAATTCCGTTGATCCTAAAAAAATTTCTTCAAACCGTTGTGTTTTCAAATCGCCGACAACAAGCGGGAACCGACGGCAGGCGGGAACCGTTCCGTCAGCCAAAATGCAAACACACCCCCACCCAGCAAGGCAGCCACTCACATCTGGCATGTCCTCAGGAGCGATAGGGCTAATTTCACCTCGCATAGCACGCAGAGCGTAAAATAAATGTGGCTTTTCATTGAGGAGAAGGGGATTTCCCGACGCACGAAACGATTCTTTTTTCTCAAGATAGGCGGTCAAAAGCGTATGGAGTTGGTCCGCCGATAATGTGGTGGACAGTCCCGTTGCATTCCCAACGCATGAAGCAAGATCGAAAGAAAATCGCGTTGCGTCGGTATGATGCGCAACGAAGTCTACGAGGGGAATTAATTCATCGCGGTTTTCATTGTGGAGTGTGAACATAACTTGTGGGTCAAGGTCATGCTCTCGCAACACGCGGAGCGCAGAGACTGTGCGTGCAAAACTTCCACGTCCGCGAATGGCGTCGTGTGTTGTTTCCAATCCATCCAAACTGAGCTGGTATCGTGAGACCCCAAGGTCTGCTAAACGGCGTACGTTGTCGTGCGTTAAAGTTTCCGGTGTCCCCATCATAACGACGGTTTTGCCACGGCGCTTCAATTCGGCGACAAGCTCCGGCCATTCCGGCTTGAGAAGTGGGTCTCCCCCTGTCAGTGCGAATCCTTTGATGGAGGCATTCCACTGGTGTTCAAAATCTTCAATGCGATTTAAAATATCGAAGAGTTCTTTCCCGCCAAGTTCATTCTCTCGTTCTTTCTGGTACGTTTTGGGGTCGTACATGTAGCAATGTCGGCACCGATTCCCGCATGCCGAGGTGATATGCCATTGAATGGTGAGATTGGTTATGCGCTTTTGCACAGCAAAATCCTTTCTGTCACGTTGAGAAGGCATCCTTTGCATGGCAATGACTATGGCTTCGAGGTTGGAAAAAACGCAAAATAGCCTTTTGCGAGTTTTCGGCCATCTGCATGCACTTCCATCTTAATATGATGAATTTTTCTCACTGCGTGCATGACAGGTCGAAAACCCATAAATGAACGTCCTCGATTTTCAGGTGTCTGCGCTTCATCGCCAGATACGTTGAGATGCGTTGTCCCAGGGAATTCCGTCATTTGTTGCGATTGATCTCTGGTAAGAAGATTTTGTTCTCGTAAATACGAAAAGAGATTATTCCATTGCTGTTCTGAGGAGCCCTTGGCAGAGTTCAATTTTTGGACAAACCCGACTTTGGGCGTAACAACACCAGGGCCGATGTCGACCGGTATAATGGTGTGTTGTTGCAATGGTATCAAATCTCTGACGATTTTCTCCCAATAATCGGGCGTTTGTTGCCAGGGGACATGTGCGGTCAGCCATTGGGGCATTTCAACATACGGTATGCCGTGCACACTGAGTCGTACTGCTTCGGGCTTCGGGGTGAGTGTGATTCCAAGACTCACGATTGAAGCCGAAGAAGGAAGAGCTTGAAGAAACGTTTTAATGGTCTCTAAAAGTTGTGGCTGTATTGGGTCCGTAAAGAATATTTCCAAAAGGCGTTCGATACGTCGTTGTGTATTCCCATGTTTAGGGGGGGCGCTGAGAAGTACTCCGTGGTGTAATGGAGCAAAAATACGGGGAAGTGGAACAGGACGGTTCGGTTGGACATCAAACTCAAGCCAACATGCAGATAAGTCTTTCTGCAATGCCGATGAGGAGCTTTTCCATATTTCAACGAATGATTGCAACCTGTTCCAGGCGTCACATTCGGACGAATGAGGAGGACACTGGGTGGCTTGTTGTAATGTTCTTATGTGTTGCACCTGAAGAGTTTTCGGCCGAAATAAAATAGAAAGATCCAGAGGGCCGGGAGTGTTCCCAAGACGGTTTTCAAGAACAGCGTATGTGGGGGGGAACATGTCTGTTATCCGCTGGATTGGTGGCAATGCATTGGGAGGGAACAACGCAGGATATGTCCGTCCAATCACAGGATCCAGAAGATTGCTCAATGATAAATGCAACATATATTTTCTTTGGTAGCAGTCAGTTATATGTGAAGAGAAGAGGGCTTTGTATCATGAGAGAATGCATCTCGTGAAATCAATAAATTCAAATTCCGTTGACAACGAGAACTTTTTTGCGTGTCCATTACGCCCTTTCTTTCTCCAGAACGCATGACATGTGAAAAGGTTGACAGTTGATCGTGTTTTTTTCATTGAAATATTCGTTGATTGGGGATTGCACGTATATTGAGAGTGGAAAATAGCAAGAGATAGTTCTTATAAGAAGATGATAAGGAAAGATATAACGTGTTGAGATAAAAAGGTGAAGTGAATTTTAAAAAATTTGAGAGAGTATTCGAATTCTCTTTTTATTGCTCACTATATATGAGAATCATGTAACCTCATAGCACAGGTAACGACGTTTTGTGAAAAGGCTTTGCCTTTTGTTGTCATTTCATTATATGCCAGAAAAGCCGAGGAGTAGGACTCGGGCGCGTCTGAGTTCTTTACGTGTCCATCTATGGAGGAGAAGTTCATGCCGGAAAAAACATTGCGAGAAGCCGTCACTGAAAAAGTTGTCACCAAAGCCAAGGATGACGCTGCTTTCAAGCAGGAACTTTTGGCTGACCCTAAGTCGGCTTTGGAAAAACATTTCGGGCTCGTGTTGCCTGAAGCCGTTACTCTTGAAATCAAAGAAGAAACTCCTAACCAACTCTTTCTCGTTTTGCCTATCGACCCAAGCGATGTCGAACTGCCTGAAGACGTCTTGCAAAAGATGGCTGGTGGTGATTGGGGGGGATGGGACTGCGTGTAGTGTTGAAGGAATAAACGCACAGGTCGCTTTCGTAATGTCGGGAGCGACCTGTTGTCAGATCCTTTCACCCCAAATCAGCCACACGAGTTCTGCGATGAGGAGAGACACGCCCGCCATGATGATGAGCCAACGTCGTCGTGGAACAGGGTTCAGGTATTGATCCAATTCTTCTCGCTCAGCAAGTTGATCCAGTGCGGCTTTCCGAAAGATGAGCTCTTGGTGACTGACTCCAAACATCGATGCTTCTTGATGTTGGTTGGGTCGTTCATCGGAGGGACTTCCCATAGAATCTCCTCATGGCCTATGTCATATTCAGTGTGTTGCATTCGCTACGAAATGTTCCTCAGCTTTGTGCCCCCAAATTGCGAAGGCTCTCATAGTGCTCCAACCACTTAAATGTAAATTTTGTGTCGTTTCCAACGATATTACCTTGAGATGCCAATCCAATTTGGCGACGCATCGATGTTCCAGAATTTTGACGATGCTCGCACGTTACAGTTCCGCAATACATGACCTTCCATCCTGCCAGACACAGCTGTAAATCATGGTCTGTATCATCAATTTGTGTTGGAGAGTATCGAATATCGTACCACGGTGCATCCTTCAACGAAGCAACACGTAAGAGATGTTGACAGCCCATGACAGCCCGCGTTTCTCGAATGACATCGTAGAGGCCGATATCGTATTGCATGGCTGGTATGGGTTTGCTGATGCGAATGGTTTCTTCGTTTGCTATCGCTACATGGCGATAGAGGTATTGCAACAATTTGTACTTGCCTGGAAAAACGACTTTGCAACCCACGTTACCAATTGTCGGATCAGATTCGGCAACCGTGAGCATGTGAGCTAACCAGTCTGGCTGTAGATATATATCGTCATCCAAAAAGGCGACGTAATCACTTTCGTGAGTAGATGGTTGGCTGAGAAGCCAATTGCGGGCAGCGGGCGCGCCTATATTGACCGGTAACTCAATAATTTCAAATGTATTATGAGGAAATTGGTTCCGGGCCTGTTCCACGACTTGGCGACTATGGTCTGTACATCCATTCAGCAATACTGAGATACGTGCAGAGCCGATTTGACAGGCTGCCAGACTTTCCAGCGTTTCCCCAAGAACGTCGGCTTTATTCCAGCTGTACAAGTAGATACAAACCTTGAGACGTTCCAGCAAGCTTGGGTCTGGAGTGAAGGGAGATTGGAGAGACTCCAGGCGAAGTTTATAAGGATATTGCAACGGAGCTAACGCCAATGCCTTCTCATAATATGAGATGGCCTCATCCCATTGTCCTGCACGGCGGTACATTTCCGCAATGCGACTAAAAGAAAAGGGATCAGATACATGCGCTTCGATGTCTTTCCATAACGGCCACGCTGCATCATCGTTTCCCATTGTACTGAAATGGTCGAAAAGCCGTTTGGTCCATAAAGGGCGCAGAACTTTAGGGCAATTCAAGGTTTGCAACGACTCGTCTGGGGAGCGTCCTTCCAAGAGATCCAGTCCGAGAAGAAGGTCGGCATACCGAATCGCCATAGGATGTTGGCACAGGACGGAGCGACACGCAGAACGAATTGTTTCTCCCTGATATTTCATAGATGTTTGACGTAATTGGCCGAACAGTTCTGGTTCGACATGCGTCGCCTCCAATACTTTGGTGACAATGTCAGCACCGGGAAGCAAACCGAACTTGTCAGCCAATTGAAGAATATCCGGGTCAAAATTGGCAAGCTGTGCCGCGCTCTTAATCATTTCTTCCAATAATACACGAGCATCTGTTGGCAAAGCATGACTATTTTTTTCAAGCAAACGATTGATACACGATACCGCCAAAGGCAAGTCGATCTGAAATACATGGAGATAATCTTTGAAATAGTTGCAGGCGTCGTCGAGAGAGAGGGCGTTGAGCTCCTCTTGTATTATCTGGGCATTCGATATGTTAGCGTAGCGTGACATGGTGTACTCCATATATCTCATTGTCGCATTTTCCACTAAGGACGAGAAAAAACTTTCGACGACTACATGGTCATTCCAACATCTCATACATGAGCACAGTTGGCGAGATCTTATCTAAAAGTTCAAATGGCAAGAGGCACTAAATCACCTGGCGTTTTATAAGATCAAGAAAAAGTCCTTTTTTCTGCACCAGTTCATCGAATGATCCGTATTCTACAATCTCTCCCTTGTTCATGACATATATACGGTCCGCATTTCGAATGGTGCTGAGTCGATGCGCAATGACGATTCGTGTAGCACTGCGTTGTTCCAGGCTTTGTGTGACTTGGCTTTGCGTCTGGTTATCCAGAGCACTTGTGGCTTCATCGAGCATGATAAACGTTGGTTTTCCTACGAGAGCACGCGCAAGAAGCAAGCGCTGGCGCTCTCCTCCTGAAAATGTGGAGAGTCCATTTCCCAGAATGGTATTCATCCCCATCGGCAAGTTGCGTATCGTTTCATCCATTCCAGCCATGCGAGCTGCTTCCCAGGCGTCATCCAATGTCAAGTCTCGCGAACCGACAATGTTCATAAAAATGTCCCCGGGAATGACTTGCGCATTTTGTAAGACGACACCGAATTGGCTACGTACAGCATTATTTTCTATAACGGCGAGATCTTTACCGTCATAGAGCACCATGCCGGAGTCGGGCTTGCAAAATCCGAGAAGAATGCGCAACAGGGTTGACTTGCCGGAACCTGAAGGGCCGACAAACGCTACGAATTCACCTGGTTGAACTGCAAACGAGATCGATTGCAACGCGGGTGGATCATGCGGAGCATAGCTATAGGAGACATTCGAAACTTCAAGAGCGCCGGAAAGTTGTCCCGGATCAAGTTGCTCTTCGCAGCTTTCCGGTTCGGTTTCCAGCAGTGGGCGCATACGTTCATAGAGCGGGATAATTTGTAAAATAGATGTAACGGATGTCGCGGTAGTGAGAAAAGCCACCGTAAAAGCGAGCATTGCCATATTAAAGCCGATAAACTCGGCTGAAGACATTTCTATTCTGCCCGTAAAAACAGATTCTTGTACAGTTGTTCCCCACAATGCAAGAAAAAGAATCAATGTTAAAAGCGCTGGGAGAGCTTCATTGAAAGCTTGGAGAATATTCGCAAGGCGTCGTGTCGCGAGCATGGCACGGCGTTGCCGAGTAAACGATTTTGCCCACCGAGCGAAACCATGTGCCTCCGCTCCGGACACGCGAAGTTTGCTAATGCCCGTGACAAGTTGAAGCAGGAATCCGGAAAGCCAGCCTTCCAAATGCGTAACAATGCGGAGATGTTTTACTTGTAACGCACTCCCGGCAATATTGATACACACCGCAAGAAGGACGACGATAAGAACAAAAGAAGCGAGTTCAAGAGAGAAAAAGAACAGAATGGCGAGGTACATCACGGAAAAGACTGCCCCAAGCAACGATACGATAGTGCTGCCTGAAAGCAGGAGGCGAATGTGTCCGATGCTGAGAACGCGGCTTGTAAGATCGCCCGCAACATATTGCCTGTGAAATGAAGGAGGAAGCCGAAGAACACGATCTACAATCGCTGATTGGAGCCAACTGTCCATGCGCGCTTCGATGCGCAATACATCGAAATTTCTGCTTACTTCCAAGAGGGATGCAGCAATCATGCTTAAAAAAAGGGTGATGCACAACGTAAAGAGTTTGTTCAATTCTCCTTGGGGAAGTATCACCTGCGCCAAATATTGAAAGCCAAACGGAAAAAGGGCGCCAAGAGCGCAAGCAACAAAGCCGGAAAGAAACAACCGATACAAATCCGAACGGATATCACGTAGTGCGAATCGAATAAGATCCAAACTCCCGACTGAGCGATCAGGTAGAGGCGGATAAAGACACCACGCCATGGTATTGAGAGATTGGGCGACACGCGAATTCAATGTGGACCGTTCCCCTCGTGTGGGATCGACAATAACACATTGATTTCGGGTATCATGGAGGAGTGCGGCGGGTCTGCCATCCTCGGAGAAATACACAAGAAGAGGACTAATGTCCTTTTTCCACCATTTTCCCCGTAAACGAATTTTTCGTCCACGTATGCAGGAGACGTGAAGGATATCGTCCAGCGTGGGCGCATTCTGACGCGTTGTGAATTTGGATTTGTTTGGCCAGTGCACGGTAACACCAAGCTGATGCCCGATGAGTCTGCAGGCCGCAAAGAGGGGGTCGTGGCTACTCTGCCGTAAAATTGCTTCTTCCTCGGCAGCAAGAACAGTGGAAAGTTTCTCCTGTGCAGACTCACGGGAGCGTTTTGCCGATGCTGCACGTTCGCGAATGCGATTGAATTCATCGACGCGGATGAGCTGGTGGTTCAACTCGTGCGCTTGAAGAAATAGCGAATGAAAATTCTGCAATATCTTGAGAAAATCCGGATGGTGAATGAGTTCTTCGGTCTTGTGAAAACGCAGTGTCACGGCCGTTGATGCATTGAGCCAGGCATTGGGGGTAATGGGGAAGAAAGGAGTCTTGCATATTGGTGGATCTCCCTCACAATGCGAAGCAACATCAACCATGCCTAAAAACAAAGCCGATCCTTTTTCGACGTCTGTCCACAAGACAGTGCGTTTGGCACAGACGATTTGTCCTGGAAGCAGATCGAGAACTTCACTCCTTGCGGCGGCCGGAATTTGAGTTCGTAAGATTTCGCGAACCGCGCCATTGCATAACGTCGTGACCCAGTCATCCACATGAGCGGCGACCTGCTGCGTGGATGTGATGTTTGAGAATGTGCGAAGAAAATGTGCGAACGATACGCGACGCAATGTTGTGTGTTGTTGACCTATTGCAAGAATTTCAAGGCCGGCAGTTTGGGGAGATATGCCAAAAAGAAGCTGCCCTGAAGTGATTGATCCAAGGTGATGACGTTGGCTCGGTGATGGACCGATTTTTCTGCAATAGATTTCTACCGCACCGGAAACAACGAGCCAGACGGAGTCCGTATCATGAATATCGACAGGAGTATTCCCTTGGCTTTCCACCATGACGCCGTGTTGTTCAAAGAAAGCGTGTACATCCGTCAAAACGACCTCAACTTTTTACCAGCGTACTGTAAAGACCATTGCGGCGCATCAGTTCGTTATGAGTTCCACGTTCGACCACGTTTCCTTTGTCCAATACAAGGATCTTATCACAGTCACGAATTGTGCTGAGTCTATGGGCGACCAGGACGCAGGTACACCCTCGACGTCGCAGGTTGGTATCAATGGCGAGTTCCGTTGGAGGGTCCAACGCATTGGTTGCTTCATCAAGAACAAGAATGGATGGATCATTAACGAGTGCTCTGGCGATTTCCAGACGTTGCCGTTGACCTCCACTCAAATTTCTTCCGTTTTCTTCCACAAGCGCGTTATAACCTTGGTATTTGGCTGAAATGTCGCCATGGATGCATGCATCTTTTGCGGCGCGCACAAGGGCCGATTCGGGTGCAGAGGTATCCCAGAGCGCGAGATTTTCACGAATCGTTCCTTCGAAGAGAAATATATCCTGGTTCACCATGGCCAAAGAGTTGATGAGTCTGGCAGGATGCAGATGCTTTCGGGGAATATTGTCGAACAGGATGTCGCCATCCCACGGGTCCACAAGTCCGCAAAGCAGCTTGGCGATGGTAGATTTTCCGCAACCGCTTGGGCCGACCAGGGCAACGCGTTGTCCTGGTTCGATGGTGAGATTGAAATCGGTGATAAGAGGAGGGTCAAGACGGCTGTATCCGAAAGTCATATTGCGGAACTCAACCTGGCCCGTCAATTTGGCTCCATCCTTCGCGGAAGGGATATCGACGCTCCATTGATCGGCAACACCTGCAATCGTTGGATGTTTGAGCACGTCGTCCAGGCGCATGAGATCGCCCGTGGCCTCATGGAGTTTTGAACCCAATGCGACAAGTCTGCCAATAGGACCGGAAAAGCTGAGCAACAGGCTTTGAAACGCCACGAGTGAACCGAGTGTCATCGCATGGTCTGCAACTTGTAACCCGCCGACCAGCAAGACAGCGAGCATATTCAAGGATGCGAGAAAGGCCGGAAGTGCGGTGAGAAGGAGAGTGGGTTGCCCTAATTCTTGTTGTGCATTGAGTGCGCGAACCTGGCGTCCTGCCCATTGCACAAAAAAATCGTTTTCACTCCCATTGGCTTTATAGGATTCAATCATAGTCAGACCGGACATTGTGAGACCGACGAGCAAACTTCGTTCTTGCAATAACCGGCTATTGGCATCAACTCGGGAACGTTCGAGAAATTGCAGCGCCAACAGGTTGATGATAGCAAATCCCAGGCTTATGGCCGCCAGGCGGATGTCAATGAACATCATGCCAATGAAAAAAAATACCGCCATAGCGGTGTTGATAATATTGGTAGCAAGTTCTCGAGAGATAACTTGGGCAACGGTGTTATTGATGGATATTCGTGAACTGATGTCGCCGAGATAACGTTGCTCAAAAAAAGCAATGGGAAGTCGAAGGACATGCCAGAGGAAGTTCCCTGACATGGAAAGAGAGAGTTCCGTTTCCAAACGCAAGAGTGCATTTTGTTGCATCCACGCCAGAGTTCCTTTCAGACCGAAGGCCACAAACATGCCAAGACACAACGGTCCGAACAGGTCAGATCCATCTTGAGCAAGGACGTCGTCAATGAATATCCGGAGTAGTCCGGGAACAGCCAGTCCGGGAATAATTAAAAAAAAGCCAGCGAGCAGAACGGAAATAAGGGCTTTTTTGAAGCCAGCGAGTCTTGTGGCGAGTGGTCCAAGAATACGTGCCGGTCTGCCTGCAGGCGTGAACGTGGGGCCAGGTTCGAAAGTAAGGCAAACTCCGGAATAGGATTTGTCAAATTCCTCATATGTCACTCGACGCGGGCCAGTGGCGGGATCATTCAAAAAGACATGATTTTTCCCGAAGCCTTCAATAACGACAAAATGATTGAAATTCCAAAGAATGATAGCTGGAAAGACAACCTGTTGAAGCTTATGGACTTCTTTTTTGAAGGCTTTGGCAACAAGACCGTAATGCCGTGCCGCCTTGAGGATATTGAATGCGTTGGCTCCATTTCGTGAGACCCCGCAAGCTTCGCGTAGATCTTCGAAAGGAACATACAGCCCAAAATATCCAAGAACGCCTCCCAGGCTTGCAGCACCACACTCCGTCGATTCCATTTGAAGGAAGGTGGGGGTACGAATTCGACCGGTTTTTTTACGACGAAACTTCATGGTATGAAAACATGGGGGCTTTCCAGTTCAGGCTGCTTGGTGAGGAAGAGGCTGTTTCTTTTTTCTGGATTTTCATAGGAGGTGAGTTGATCCGATGTCAAGTTCCGTAATACTTCTCCGTATATCTTACCAAGCGTAATCGGGTTTCTTCACGGCACACAATGGTTTGTAGGCACACCATGCACAGCCTTTGGACGGAGTTGCCGGAAACGTCGGTGAACGCTGCATGTGATCAACGAGAAAGCGGAGGAGCCGAGGAAGGTCACTGAGAATATGTCGTTGACGATCATGGCTTTCGATTTTTTCAGAGAACAATGACGTTTCGGTTCCATTTTCTCCAAGAAGGACAAAGGCCGCATTGTCGGGAAGTATGCCTGTGGTTTGCTCGTAGAGCAAACAATATAACGGGAGCTGAACACTTCGCACAGATGCGGCAACTTCAGGGAGAAGTTCTGTATCATCCGGTTCCCATTCTTCCATGCGGAGCTTTAATGCATCTTGATCCCAGAAGTCTTCACGAATTGTTGCGGCTTTTCCGGTCTTGTAATCCAACACAATGCGTTCCTCTCCACGTAAATCGATGCGATCCACCCGCCCGAGAAGTCGGATGAGATTTCTATTATGATGAATAGAACCATTCAAGGTCGACTCGAGTCCAATGGGCATCGTTGTCGGCGTGTTCTCAAGGAACTGACGGAGCCGAAAGGTTCCAGTTCGTCTAAGGCACAGGCGGATGTCGGCCGGAACCCGGGCGAAGAAAGGTTCTTTTTCAAGCGCTGTATGAAAAGTATGTATCAACGGAGCGGGATCAAGTTCCTGTCCGCTGATATATTTTTTGAGATATGGAGCAAAATATTCGTGGAGAATCGTATGAACAAGACTACCGAATTGAGCCGGATCACCGTCTTCGTTGATTTCTTCTAACGGACTGATCTTGCTGATATAGTTATGAAAGAAAAGAAACGGACATCGGAGATAGGTGTCAAAAAACGTTGCCGATAATGGGTATTTCCCCAAGTGGTGTTGCAGAGCGGCGACTGTTTGTGGCGTGCTTTCAATGATACCCAATTGACGTGAAATAGCAGGGACGGGCAGACTTATACTCACAAGTGGCGCTTCTCCGGGCTGGAGAAGACGTTTGAGCTTGCGTTCATTCTCCCAGATAAGTTGCTCCACAAACCGACTTCGAATGGCTTTATCCTCGAAAAGTCCTCCGGTTACTCCATCCTGATACAAAAGCACCACGCGTCTGGCACCGTTGATGAGGCGATGAAAATTATAGGCCGCAATGTGGTCACGATGTCGATTGGCAGAGAGTCCAAGCATTTCCCGTAAAGGGTCTGGCAAGAGTGGGTCGGGCTTGGCACTTTGCGGGAGAACGTCTTCGACCGCCCCGAGAACGTAGACGGTATCGAAACACAGCAGACGTGTTTCCAAAACGCCCAGAATCTGCATGCCGGTGAGCGGATCGCCTTCAAAGGCGACGCGTTCGCTTTCTACCATATGGCGAAAGATTGCAAAGAGCGCATGTTGCGGAAACGGTTCATGAGCCGCTTTGCAGTACGTGAGTTGCGGAAGCATGACATCAAGCAGGCGAAACAGGCATTCGGCATCAAGCGGAAAGCGTTCCCATATTGCTAAGGCTACCTTGTCTGGCGAAATTTCGTCGGAAGATGAGGTATCGAGAAACATGCCGGCAAGGGCGTAAATCGACTCTGCCAGTCCGGCAAGATGTGTCAATGTATCAAATTGATGAAGAAAAAGATCAGTAAGTCGTGACCACGACAGGATGATACGCTCCTGATCCAGCGCAAGTTCTTCCTGTTCGGAAAGCGGTTGAACGACGGCGCTATCAATATCAACATAGGGTTCACCATGACGAATACCGTCCTCAATGGCATGGAGGAGTTGTGCTACTTCAGGATCGGTCTGCTGAACTGCGTGTTTGAAATAGGGATGGCGAAGCAAGCGAACAACATCGCGCCAATAATAACGGGAACGAGATCCTTTAACACGCTCTTTGGAGAGTTGAAGGCGTATGATGGCATCAAGCAATTGGTACAGCGTGGATCGCGCGAGAGGAAATCCCATACTGATATTGACGTCAGTGCGTGGCAGATGATGAAGGACGGGCATAAGCATGCCTGTATCCGGAAGAACAATGGCCGTTGTTCCTGTTATTGGATGATGCTCCATATCGGCCCTGAGGGCCTTAAGCTGTGAGTGCAGGTCAAAACCTTCGTAAATAACGAGACGTTCTTCATCAGAGCGAGGAGATTGGTCATCGGTGTTAGAACTGGCAGCGTCGAAGAGACTGGCCTGATCGGTTTTCGCATGAGGATGAAATGCCAGGCCTCCATATCCACTGAAGTCTTTATGAAGCAGAGGCTTTGCCTTGAACCGATGACAGAGATCAACAATATCCGTACATGCGTAGTGAACGTTTTTCGGAGCAAGCACGATGTTCGGATCGGCATGACAAATCATATTGGCGATACCGTTTTTCCATAATGCGGAGAAGACGGTTTCTTCTGCCGTGCTCAATGCATAGAATCCACAGAGATGAATGCGACTCCGTGTATGGAGTGATACAATGGTCTCTGCAGACAGGGCTGTTTGTGCCTGAAGAAATCCCGGTGTACTCAAATGGTTGTCACGAAGAGTTTGCACGTAGGCATCATGGATTGCTTTGAGATTTTCCAAGAGAACGGCTGCTTCCTCCACCACAAGATCGCGAACATGGTCGATATTGGATGGCGTGATGCATTGCCGAAAAAGTTCTTCAAAAAGTGTATCCAGATGCCGTCCCCATGGATAAAATGTATGAAACTCTCGGGGATATTCACCAATACGTCCCGCGTCGACGAGGTCGAGCACACAACGATGAAGCAGGGCAATACGGTCAAGACTTTCAACCGGGGATAATTGACCTGCCGCGAGTGTTTGTCCCAGTTCGGCAAACCAGTCATCAACGGAAACAATGTGCGGCAAAATGCAGGGCCGCTTGAGCCGATTACTTTCGGTCAGGCTGTGAAGCAAATAGCGTTTGGGACGCCTATGGGGAAAAACCAGCGTGACATTTGAAAAATCTCCGCCGGTTTCATCAAGAAGCAATGTCGTGAGTCCATCAATAAAATCACGATCCCAGGCAACGATGCGAAAGGCACCGGTCATGATACGATCCTCACATTTTCAATTCGTCGTTCGTCAAGATAAACCAGATAGCCAGACGCGGAGTGCAATGTCTCGGCAAATGCTGTGCTGGCGGCTTTGAGATAGGCTTGAACCTGGAACCGATGTTCTTTTCGAGGGCGGCCGGTTTTATAGTCAAGAACAAATATACCTGAAGCAACGCGTCCCATAACGTCCGGTCGGAGGACACGGCCTTCGTCAGTCAGCAATTCTCGTTCGGCCATGCCGTATTGGCAGACATCGTCAAACAGAGGGTGACCTCCAAACCATTCAAGCATGGCCGTGATTTCGTGTTCCAACTGACTGCGATCCATAAATGCTTGTGTTCTTTTCAAGGTATACTGTGTGATATCTTCCGTAAGCTGACGTCGTGTTTGTGGCGAGAGCGCTGAAGGAAGCGTTTCGAGCTGTTTGATGCGAAGCGTCAACTGCTCTATGGCGCTATGTGCCAGAGAACCACGTTGATTTTCTCCGAACGACAGCGTGGCCAACATCTCCTCGTGGGTGCGTCGCTTGATTTTGAGTCGCGGTAACCAACTCATAGGACGTTGAAACGGTGTATCTTCAGGCATTGCAGGCTGGGATACAGGTTTTTCCTCGTTTGTCGCTGGCGGCAAAGCACATTCGGGCGGGGAGCCGAAGACAATACGCTCTGTTGTGTTATCTTCCGCTAGGCTGCCCAAAAGATGACGAATTATGGAAGGAATACGTGTTGTCGCCTTGTTAGGATCACCGTATTCAATAAAGAGATAAAGCTCTTCGACTGCGCGGGTCCAGGCGACATAGACAAGATTGACTTCCTCGAACACGGTATCGGCCAGAGCAGGTTCCGATAACTCTGGTGTTTTCTGATTTCGTGTGACGAGCATGTATGGACCACTGCCATCATCCTTCAACGAGACGGCTGCCGGGGAGGTGTCCGGCCGGATGCGTCCGGCATGAAATGGGACGATGACAACAGGGAATTCAAGCCCTTTTGCTTTATGCATTGTGACCACACGCACTGCATTAATGTGCTGTTGCTGTGGAATCTTTTCATCAGCAGCTGCTCCGTCCCAGAGTTCAAGGAAATCGGTCAATGAGGTGCAACCGTTTTCTGCAGCCAGATGGGCCGTTTCCATGAACCGACGGAGAAAAATTTCGTCTTCTGGAAAGTGATGGAAGGTTGCGTAGGCGCGCAGAATCTCGCAGATGAGGTCATACGGTGTCATCAAGCCGATAGAGCTGATGAAAGGCTTGATAAGACGAGCATAGACGTCCGGAAAGTCTTCTTGAAATCGGAAAAACAGTGGACCGTCGTCTTTGGTCATAAGCCAGTCAAGCCGCTCTTGCGATGAAAGGCCGCTGGCATGCCCGAAGAGGGCTTGTCCGCTCACGAAGGTCCAGAATCGAACATTGTCCAAAGGGTAGTCGAGCACGGCCAAAAAGGCGAGCAGTTCGTGAATAAGCGGGTGATCTGCCAGTCGAAGACTATTCTCCGTGACCACAGGGATTCCGTGAGCCAACAGCCAGGATGAAACTTGTCCGGCTTCGTTATTGGTTCGGGTTAAAATGGCAATATCGGAAAGGGGACGACGAGGCAGCAATTCGTCGCGAAGGAGGTCGATCAGTCGGTTGTGTATGGTTTCAATGAGATCGGTTTTCTCCATCGCTGGAAAAAGATCGGCTTGGACGTAGCCTCCGTCTTGTGGACGAGATTCCGGAATAGCTTGACCAGCATCGCCATAGGCCTCACAAAACCGGTTTACCGTATCATCAAAAATATGTTGGCTGACGTGACCAAGTCCAATTCGACTGATGGCAGCCGCAACTTCAGAATCGCCGAGTCGGGTGAATACTATGTTGTTAAAACGAACGATTTCAGGACGGCTTCTCCAGTTGGCCGGCAAGTTGTCACGTTCGACCCGAGTCAGGCCGGCGAGTTCCGGAGCATCGGCAACTTCGGTGAAGAGACGAGCATCACCGCCACGCCAGCCGTAAATCGCTTGTTTTACATCTCCGACGTAAAAGAGGCTTCCGCCTTTAGAAAGGCATTCCTGGGCTAAAAAGGCCAAAACGCTCCATTGATCCCGACTGGTGTCTTGGAATTCATCGATAAGGAGATGCATGAGTCTGGCACCAAGACGAACAAATGCCGTGCTGGCACCTTCCTCGTGCAGCATGTGTGCAGCCAAGGAAGGCCAGCCTCCGACATGGGCAACATCCCGTTCGCGCTGGCTTTGTCGGAAATCTTCGAGCAGAGTCTGTGCAAGTTGGGCAAAAGGGATCAACAGGCTTGCAGTTGAAAGACTGGCAAAAAGATTTCCCGAGGTGGCTAATGTGGTTTTAAGCTGTTTATAGGCGTTTTCAGCTTCTTGTGTCACGTTCTCTTTGGACGCCTTAAGGAGACAGTCAGCTAGACTCGGTTTGTTTGCATAGGCAGAGTCTTTCATCGCAGTCTCTGGAGTCAGTTGGTTCAGGAACTCCAGGAATTTTTTGAAATGCGATGCCGGAGACAAGCTGTGTGTCTGCAATGTTTTCTGAACATCTTCGGCTGCATGAACTACGACTTCACAGTGTGCCTGACGGAGGGCGGCGATATCCTGCGGGCTCGCCAAGGGAAAAGGAGATGTCGAAAGGAGTGTATCGAAGACAAGGCGTATCTGGTCACGCAAGGATTGGGCTATCCACATGCCTCGTGCACCCTTGATGTGGATAAGCGCAGAAATGGTATCCTCAAGAAGGGCAAGACTTGTTGCATCACCAAGCTGGATACGTCCAAGAAATCGACCATAGGCGGCATCGAAATCTTCGTCGATGGAAAAGACCGGAGAGAAGTCTGGAGAGAGCCCAAGTTCCAAAGAAAACAGCCGGACAATCATCTGCAGCAGACTGTCTATGGTACGGATGTTGAGAAGCTGACCTTGCCGCAATACGTCATCCAACAGTTTGACAGCCCGTTTCGTCAATACTGGATCGTTGTGATCGTGTTCCAGCCCGAGCGCACGTTGTTTGAGTCGTGAAATTATACGCTCTTTCATTTCCGAAGCCGCTTTATTGGTGAACGTTACCGCCAGAATCTCCGAAGGAGCGTAGCCCTTTTTAGGAAGGGGCTTTTGAAACGACGGTTGGGACTTGTCTGCCGCTAAAAGCAGCTTGAGGACGGTTTGCGTGAGACGGTACGTTTTGCCGGAACCAGCCGAAGCCTTCAGTTGTGTTATCATGAATATGTATGGGTGAGTGTGTGACAACGAATTTGTGAATATGGATTTTCCTCAACAATACATCCGAACAAAAGCTTGGCTGTTGATTGGAATTTTGTCATGTTTTTTTTTGATAAGCACGATTTTCTCCACATACGGTAATATACGTCAAGGTGTTTTCATTCTGGGTATTGTTTGATATCTAGATATTTTATGGTGATGGTCTTCTTTCGGCTCGAATGAAGTCTCACTGAAGTCAAAGAGGCCGATCTTGGTAAAAAAAATTCCTGATTCTTCTCTACGCATTTGCCTCGGCCAGTCCGACGAGGGTCGTCGTCTGGACCAGGTGTTGGCTCTCCTCGTTCCCGAGATGGGATTGCGTGGCCGACGTCGGCTTATTGATTCCGGTCGGGTTTATCTTGATGGCATACTACGGAACAAAGCATATAAAGTGCATGCTGGCCAGGTGCTTTCGCTTGACTCTCCAGAAGAGCCAGCGCAGCACGAGACTTTCGAAATACTCCATCAAACCGACGATTATGCGGCGTTGATCAAGCCCGTTGGAGTCCATTGTCAGACGTTGGCCGGTAAAATTGGCCCCACAATGGAGCAGGCGTTAGCGCATCTCTTTCCTCATACCCAAGCTCGACTTCTTAATCGTCTTGATCGGGATACTTCCGGCATTGTTATGGTTGGGTTGCATGACGCCGCGCAGGATACGTTTCGTCGGGATGAACAAGCATGTAGAGTGGAGAAGCAGTACATGGCGGTCGTTGATGGTCATGTCGCGGCTCCGCTGTGTCTTCGTGCGCTTCTCGATACGGCGGATCGAAAGCGAACGAGAATTGGCCAAGAAGACGGGGATGACCCCGCTCGTTTTACGTATGTTCTTCCATTCTCCTATGTACAAGATGATCGTATAAGTCTCGTTTCTGTGTGTATTTTCCAAGGCGCACGTCACCAGATTCGTGCGCATCTTGCGTATGCAGGACATCCGCTGATCAATGATGTCTTATATGAAGGTCCTTCACGGTCGGTTTTCGGGGAATCTTCATCGCATTTCTGGTTGCATCACCAGCGCATTACTCTTCCTGGATTTCAGACTGAATGTCCTATACCGTGGACGTGGTGGGATGAATTAAAGACCTGAAATGGTATGAATGCTTGAGGATTTATAGAACAACTATATGAATGCTTTGCAATAATCGTGTATCGGGAGTATAAGATAAAAAAATGTATACCGGACGACGATTCTGCGCAACGCGCTAAGTTCTTATGGGGGACAGAATGGACTCAAAATCAGAATCACACCATCTGCCCGATTGCTGCACACATGTTCGTGATGAATTATTGAATGCGCAACAAAATATTGAATTTCTTCTTTCATCTATCAGCTCTCTTCTTATTAGTGTCGATATTGAAGACCGGATTACCCGGTGGAACAAAAGCTCTGAAGTTGTATTTGATCTGAGCGCGGCAGATGTCATAGGGAAGCCATTCACTGAATGTGGTATTGAGTGGGCGTGGGAACGAGTCCTTGAAGGGATATATCGTTGTCGGGAGACCTTTACAGCACAACGTGTTGATGATGTTTGGTTTCGGCGGAAAAATGGAACGGACGGTCTTTTGGGAGTGACTATCAATCCGCTCATCGGGACTGCATCGAAGAAGTCCGGATTTGTTTTGCTTGGGGCGGATATCACCGATATTCGTGCAAAAGAGACGATGGCGACGCATGAGCAGAAAATGTTGTCTATCGGGCAACTTGCTGCCGGTATTGCACACGAAATTAATACCCCCATCCAATATGTTGGCGATAATCTCCAGTTTTTACGCGAAAGTTTTGAGCATATTGTTTCTCTCCTCGGACTCTACGATACCTTACTCCAGGCGACACGCCACAATGCAGAGTTAACCGAACTCGTCGCAAAGGTTGACTCGGCGAGTGAGGAGGCTGACCTTGAGTATCTCTTCGAAGAAGTTCCGCTTGCATTACAGCAGTCCATTGAAGGCGTAGAACGAGTGGGGAAGATTGTTTTATCTATGAAACAATTTTCTCATCCCGGTCATGAAGAAATGACATTACTTGATATCAACGCCGCACTCGAGAATACCGCTACGGTGTCTCGTAATGAATGGAAATATGTATCTGATTTGGAGCTTGACCTTGATCCGGATCTTCCGTTTGTTCCGGTGCTGCCCGGAGAACTCCATCAGGTCTTTTTGAACCTCATCCTCAATGCTGCTCATGCCATCGAAGAATTGAATCCACGGAACTCTGGACGAAAAGGAAAGATCGTCGTTCAAACAAGAGCTTTTGAAGATATCGTGGAGATTCGTATCTCGGATACCGGGGCCGGTATCCCAGAGCATGTTCGCCATCGTATTTTTGATCCTTTTTTTACGACGAAGAAGATTGGCAAGGGCACAGGGCAGGGGTTAGCCATCAGCCATGCTGTTATTGTAAAAAAACATAAGGGAACTATCGGATTTGAAACCGAATCCGGAAAAGGTACAACCTTTATTCTTCGTCTTCCCCGTGGTGGACATTGATTTTCAAAATATAGCGGCTCCTGTCGGTATTGTACCACTGTGATATCGGTCTTGACGATGTCATTACACCATCAGACAAAAAGTGCATTATGAATCAACCACTGCCCAAAAAGCGTATTCTTTTTGTCGACGATGAGCCTAATGTGTTGCAGGCATTGCGCAGAATGTTGCGTGGCAAGCGTAGTGTCTGGGATATGGCTTTTATCGAATCAGGACAAAAAGCCCTGGATTCGTTGTCGCATATCCATGTCGATATCGTTGTGAGCGATTTGTGGATGCCATATATGGATGGCGCTGCATTGTTAAGCGAAATTCGTCGTCGTCACCCGCATATCGTGCGCATCCTCTTTTCTGGACAATCCGATATGGATGTCGGGGTGAAATTTGTCGATCTTGCCCATCAATTTTTACCCAAACCATGCGACAGCGAAACCCTGAAGCGGGTTCTTTCACAAGCTTGTGCCTTGAGCGATCTTGTTGCAAGTGAGCCTATCAGGAAGGTTTTAGCACAGGTAAAAACATTGCCGAGCCAACCGGAAGTCTATGCAAAGCTTGTCGCTGTCCTGAATTCCTCCGTCGCTTCTACGCAAGATGTGGGTGAAATTATTGCGCATGAGCCCGCCATGACAGCGAAAATACTACAACTTGTTAACTCAGCGTTTTTTGGTGTGTCACGCACCGTGACCAATCCGGTCGATGCTGTCAAAATGCTTGGTCTCGAAACAATTAAAGTTCTTGTGCTGACGTATCACGTTTTTGCACAGTTTGATGATACGGTTTTACGAATGTTTCCTCTGGAGTGGCTTTGGTCACATAGTATTATGGTGGGGATGTTGGCACGAGAGATATGCCAACGGGAAGGACTTGGCAATGAAGCTATGGAGAGTGCCCTTATTGCCGGGTTATTGCATGATATTGGAAAGCTTGTCCTCGGGTTAAATTTTCCCGAACAATACAAGAAAGTTGTTCGCCTTGTTGAAGAAAAGCACTTCCCTTACTGGACAGCAGAACAGACCGTATTTAGAACGTCGCATGCAGAAGTCGGTGCATATTTGCTCGGTATTTGGGGGTTACCGCACACTATGGTGGAGTCCATTACGTTTCATCATAATCCGAAGCGTTGCCGTGAGACGGGATTCGGTCCGTTGACTGCCGTTCATGTTGCCGACTGTATTGAGCATTTCAAGTTTGCCGGGGAACGTACTGTCGGTAATTTTCAAATTGCGGAAGATTATCTTGAACGTATTGGCGTCGAATCAAAATTGTCGTCCTGGTATGAAATTGGTGACGAGGTCTTGCGTGCTGCAGAGTCTGAAGCCTTTACAAGTTTTCCTTAATTATCGATTGGGAATGTCTTGCTGCAGTGGTCCAAGAGTGTTGAACCAGGGATGCGCGGATAGCCATGAAAAAAGGAATTCTTTTTGTTGACGACGAACCTCGTGTTCTTGACGGGTTGAAGCGATTGCTCCGAGGGATGCGTAACGACTGGGATGTGTATTTTGCAACAAGCGGTCGAGAAGCCCTGGAGCGACTCAACAAAGAACCGGTCGATGTTATTGTTTCCGACATGCTCATGCCGGAAATGGATGGTGCTTATCTGCTTGGTGAAGTTATGCGCCGATATCCGCATACAGTACGTATTATCCTGTCTGGACAGGCAGAACGTGAATCCGTCCTCAATTCAGTACGACATGCACACCAATTTTTGCTTAAGCCATGCGATATGCAAACCCTCAAAAAATCCATATCCCGTGCTGGAGCATTGAGCGATTTGCTCGTTAATGAGCGGCTTAAAAAAGTACTTTCCCGCATCCAATCCGTCCCGGCGTTACCAGCGCATTATGCTCGTCTCATTGATGAGCTCGGATCTCCCAAAGCATCGATAAAAGACATCGGTCAAATCGTTTCCCAAGACATGGGGATGACAGCCAAAGTGCTGCAACTCGTCAACTCGGCCTTTTTTGGTTTGACGCAGAACGTATCGAATCCCGCCCAGGCTGTGAGTATTCTTGGACTGAATACAATCCGTGCGCTCGTTCTTTCTGTCAAAGTGTTTTCCATGGTAAATGAGGATGATTTGCAACGCTATGAGCTGACCGATATAGCGGAACATTGTCTTGCTGCCGGTCTGCTCTCGAAAGAGCTCGCGGTTATGGAACACCAGGATATGAATACTGTTGATGAAGCGTTTTTGAGCGGGGTTTTGCATGATTGTGGGAAACTGATGTTGGCTGCCAATCTTGGAGAGGATTACGAAGCCGTCGTAGCCTATAAACGAGAAAATCATGTGACGGCCTGGGAAGCAGAAAAATTAGTTCTCGGTGCTACTCATGCCGAAGTCGGGGCCTATCTACTTGGTGTTTGGGGTTTACCCGAATCTATTATTACGGCGATTATGTATCATCATGAGCCGGAGATATATAAGAATACGCAGTTTCATCCTCTGACCGCTGTGCATGTGGCGGATTATCTGCTCCGTGCAATGGATATTAGTCATACCGGAGAGAAGGTGCCATCATTGTCCGAAAACTATCTCTTTCAGATTGATGCTTATGATAGACTACCAGCATGGTGGGAAGCGGGAGAAATGATGATACAGGATGATGCCAATGCGACCTAGTGTGCTGTTTGTCGATGATGAGGACGCCGTGCTGAGTGCTTTTCGACGGCGTTTTCATAAGAAATTCAATGTGATTACGGCAAATGGGGCTCAAGAAGGTTTCTCAAAAGTCAAAGGGACCGATGGAATTTCGGTCGTTGTGTCGGATTTGCGCATGCCTATAATGGATGGCGTTGCGTTTTTCGAAGCTCTGCAAAAGGACTATCCTGAAATTGTTCGCGTGATGTTGACGGGCCAGGCCGATATCGCTGCCGCTATAGCAGCCGTCAACAGAGGCAATGTCTTTCGCTTCTTGACCAAACCGTGCAAGGACGATGTACTTGAAAAGACAATTCGGGCGGCCTATGCACAATATCAGCTTTCAGTCGGCGAGAAAGAGCTTCTTCGAGGTACCTTGAAAGGGGCGATCACGATGCTGACCGAGCTGCTCGCATTGGTCAATCCGGAAGCCTCCGGAAAAACGACTCGTATTCGATCCGCAGCATTATCATTAGGCCAAAAGATAGGTATGCCTGATATATGGCGTCTTGAGCTTGCGGTGATGCTGTGCCAGCTCGGTTGCGCGATGTTACCGCGGCATGTTCTCCATGAACTCTACTGTGGTCAACGTGTTGACCAGGCGGATGCCGAACTTTTCGCACGACATCCGCTTATCACTCGCGATCTTTTATCCAATATTCCCCGAATGAAGGAAATCGCTGAGATTGTGGCCTATCAAGCTAAAAATTATGATGGAACGGGTTTACCGGAGGATGAGATTTCAGGAGAGGGGATTGTTCCTGGTGCACGTATTCTCAATATCGTATTGACCTACGATGCTTACTATGAACAAACTCAAAATCGAGATGAAGCGCTTCGGCTCCTCGAAGACGTACAAGAGCGGTTTGACCCGGTCTTGTATCGTCATTTTCTTGCCTTATCCGGAGTGGAACCTCCTTTGCAATCCGCCGAGGTCAGTGTTGATGAACTTGAAACACATATGGTGTTGGACCAAGATGTTTATACTGAGGGAGGGTATCAAGTCTTTGCCCGCGGCGTGGAGCTTAATACCTCTGCCATGAAGCGGCTTCGCTTATTGGAACGAGCCGTTTCCATTGTCGATCCGATCAAGGTCCGTCTTGATCCGCTGAAGAAGCGTGCAAGAGACGAATCCCCCCATTCTTCACCGATAAAACAAGACACGGATGATGCATCTGACAGTGCCGAACCGGGAGATACAGCTGAGGAGGAGGGGGTTTTAGCGACTGTTGATATGGCGTTGACAGCACTTCGGGAGCAACGACAAGCCGATACGCTTCTCCACGCATTACGAGCCTTTTCCATGTGTCAAGAAGTCCCGATGTTTCGTGAGGACAATAGTGCTGTTCGTGCGTTGCAGACTCTTTGGTATGAAATGAAGTCCGATTCTGTCTTACAAGGTATCATTGATGAAGAAACGACGTATGAACCCGGAGAGGAAACGAAGTGGATTCATATTCTTACCACTATGTCCAGCCGTCTTGCATCCTTAGATAAACAGCGCCAGAATAAGATGGGAGCGCAAAAGAAAGTCGTCCTTCAACAATTTTTAACCAAGGCCCAATCATATCTTGATTCGGGAGAGATACGAAAGGCTCTCCCTGTACTTCGAAATGTCGTTCTCACGGCACGGGATGATACAAATGTGCTGTTCGATGTTGCAGAACGACTTATTCGAGCAAAAGAGTATGTCGTTGCAACGGAGTATCTTGACCGTATTAATGATCAAGATACGGATGTAAAAATGCAAAACAGGCTATCAAATCTTTATCGTCTTGCTCATCATCCTGAATATGCAGAGCGTGTATTACGAAATGCGTTACGGAGTGCGCCTCAACAGCATGAGTTGCTTCTTTCCCTCGCTATGGCTTTAGTTGATCAGGGAAAATCTACGCATGCCTGGGATATTATACAAGGCGTGCTCGTTGATGATCCTGAAAATTCTGTTGCCCTTAAGTTGAAAGCAACCATGGAAAAACATGCCGGTCCATGAGTGTCTCCCAATGAAGCACGGCAATAATGGCGATATGTTGTAATGAACATGGAAAAAAAACGTTTGCAGGAGAAGGTGCGTCAGACTGTATCAACTGTGATTGATGTCGTGCATAAAGTCAAAGAAGGCAAACACAGCCATGACGATGGTTGGGTCATGACGTCGATTCGCTCTGTTTATTATGTTATCACTTCTTTTTTATCCCATCGATGTCTTCTCTTAGCATCCTCGTTGTCATATACAACGGTGTTGTCATTTGTTCCATTCCTTGCTGTTGCATTTGCCGTGACAAAGGCATTTGGAATTTATGAGTCAGAGTTTATTCGGCAAGTATTACTGAAATTAACGGCTGATAGATCCATGGCTGTTGATGCAATTTTGGAGTATATCCAAAATACAAATGTCAAAGCTTTGGGGATTGTCGGTGTCGCGACATTGGTTTTTACAGCTATATCGCTTTTGTCAACAATAGAAGGGATTCTGAATATAATTTGGAATGCTAAAAGTCGTCAGTTTAGTTGGCGCAAGTTTTCTGACTATGCAACAGTTATCGTTGTTTGTCCGATATTTATTATTACTGCATTTAGTGCAACAGCTTCATTTGAGAATAATACATTTGTAAAATGGTTTCTTGATTTTCGTATTTTAAATTATATGTATTTGACTGTCATTTCTGTTATGCCACTTTTTATGGTGTGGGTGGCTCTTTTTATTTTGTATCGTTTTTTACCAAACACAAATGTCTCGCTACTTGGTGCTGCTATAGGTGCGATATTTGCGGGGACGTTATGGCAAATAACTCAAAATGTGTATATTAGCTATCAGGTTGGATTTGCCAAGTATAATGCTATTTACGGGAGTTTTGCACAGATACCGTTGCTTCTCATTTGGCTTTACATCAGTTGGGCTATTGTTTTAATTGGAGCTGAAACAGCGAGTGCCGTTCAAAATTATAGGACATATAGACAAGATCTTATGGTACGTTTCTATAGTCGACGTGATAAACATAAACTCATGTTGCTCGTCGTACTATATATTACTTGGCAGTTTGAGCACGGGAATAAACCAGCATCGACAGGGAATATTGCATCGCATTTTGGTGCTCCTCTTCGGTTTGTAAACGAAATTATGCGATTGCTATTTATGAATAATATTCTCCTTGCAGTCGATGATCCTCAGTCCCAGGAAACATATACATTTGCAAAACCACCAGATTCGTTGACAATACATCAAGTGTTACAAATGATGGATAATTATAGGGCTGGCGACGTTACAATACCTTTTGAGGAAGAATACTCTTTTATTAACTCGGTATATGACGAACTGGCACAGTTTGGCGGAGATAGTGCTATGACACTCCGAGAGTTTAACGTCCGTTTTGGTCATGATTTGCATCTCAATGTATCGTAAAAGAAGAAAATGAACTGTTACGTCTTATTGTAAACCGTATATTGTGTTGCATGGAACTTATCATTTCGATGTCCAAATCTTGGGTTGTGTTTTTCCGTGCGTCAGTGCTAAGTTAAGCACGGGATACTATGGAAGGTGCGTTTTATGTCGTACTGTCTTTTTCAAGGCTATACGCTGAGAAATTGATGATTGAGTATTTTAATACGTGGAGTACGTATGAGAAATCTTAAAGTTGGCCTTAAAATTGGCCTCGGCTTTGCTGTATTATTACTCATTATTTGCATATTTGGAGGGATGTCTATCCTGAGTATGCATGATGGCGCAATCAATGCGAGACGTATGGCTCAAGAATATGTTCCAGAAGTCGAAATGGCGAATGATCTTGAACGACATATTTTGAGTTTGATGTATGCCATGCGTGGATTTTCTTTGAGTGAGAACATGGTGTACAGGAGAGATTCTGTAGAAATTTTGAAGCAAATTGACTCAATTGTTAAAAAATCGCAGATGCATGCGCAAGTATATCCGGAGCTGGTCAAACTTCAACAAGAGCTTATTGGAGTAAAAGGTGCAATTGGGACGTATGCCAAACTGGCCACGCAGACCGAAGAGTCAATTGTAGCCATTCAAGAAGATCGTCATGCGATGGATACGGCTGCCGCAGCGTTCATGATGGCGGCAAATCAATATCATGATACCCAGGAGAAGGAATTAAACAATAGTATAAAACATCTTGACCCGAATACTGCATTGTTAGATCGTTATAATAAGTTGAATGTTCTCAATGAAGTCGTTAACCTGGGGAACGATATTCGAGTCAAGAATTTTAAATCTCAGGCACTTGATGATCCAACGTTAATGCGCAGAGGGATTGAGAATTTTTCTAAAATTACAACGCTTTTGCAGGATGTTTTATCGAATACCCGTCAAGATAAAAACCGCAAGGCTCTTGGTGACATCCAACATGCTGCCCAACAATATGAAGAAGCCATGGAGACTATGCTCGTCAAATGGGATGAGCTGGATAAACTGGATGCAGAGCGTGGAATTCTAGCGAATAAACTCCTTGAGTCTGCGAAGAGTATTGCCATTGCTGGTATCCAAAACACCGAGAAAATAGCAAAGAATGATGTTGCCAATCTCAATGCGTCCCGTATCATCATGATTATTGGACTTGTTGCCGCGTTGATTATTGGGATTCTTTTCGCGCTTTTTATCACCAAGACTATAACACGGCCTCTTTTTACTACTGTGGTCTTTGCGGAAACAATTGCCCAGGGAAATTTGGATAACGAGTTGGAATTGAAACAACGAGACGAGTTCGGACGCTTGGCAGACAGTTTGCGGGACATGGTTGCTAATCTTAAAGAACGAATTGTTGAAGCCAACATGAAGTCAGAAGAAGCCGCGACAGCGGCTGAAGAAGCAAAGTCGGCAATGGTTCAGGCTGAAGCTGCACAATCTGAAGCAATGGCGAAGACCGAATCCATGTTTGAAGCCGCAAGAAGACTGCAATCCGTGGTGGAAATCACAACGTCAGCTTCAGAAGAATTGTCAGCGCAGATTGAACAGTCGAGCCGTGGTGCTGAACAACAAGCACAGCGAGCAGCTGAAACCGCTACCGCTATGGAAGAGATGAATGCGACGGTCTTAGAAGTGGCCAAGAATGCGTCGACCGCTGCAGGAACGTCTGATGAAGCAAGAGAGAACGCAGAGAAAGGCGCTGGCATCGTTGCAAAAGTTGTCCAAGGTATTGGTACTGCGCAACGCCAAGCCTTAGCGTTGAAGGGCGATATGTCCAAACTTGGCAAGCAAGCTGAAGACATTGGGCAGATTATGTCCGTCATTTCAGATATCGCTGATCAAACGAATTTACTTGCTCTTAATGCCGCTATTGAAGCCGCTCGGGCTGGCGAAGCTGGTCGAGGATTTGCGGTTGTGGCCGACGAAGTCCGTAAACTTGCCGAAAAAACCATGACGGCCACCAAAGAGGTCGGCGATTCCATTCGAGGTATTCAAGATGGAACTCGTCGCAATATGAGTAATGTCGATCAAGCCGTCCAATCGATTGATGAGGCGACCGTTTTGGCCAATAGCTCCGGAGAGGCTCTTGAGTCTATCGTGCACCTCGTCGAGCAAACTTCGGATCAAGTTCGTGCCATTGCTGCCGCTTCGGAAGAACAATCGTCCGCAAGTGAGGAGATTAATCGCTCCATTGAAGAGGTGAATGTCATTTCCAATGAAACGGCTGAAGCCATGGCACAGGCGAGTGAAGCGATTATGGAAGTTGCTCGACAAAATCAGGAACTCAAAACACTTATTGAAGAAATGCAATCGGATGGGGATCAAGCGCCTCGGACCAAGGCGTTGGGATCATCGAAGAGACTTGCCCTGACATAACGGGATAGGTGCATATCCCGCGTAATGGACTTGAGCTTTACGATTGAGCATAGTCCCCAATGATGAAAAAGCGGCCTGGACATAGTTCAGGCCGCTTTTTTTGAGGGAACAGATTCAATATGTGCGTGCAGATGCGTGCCATTTGTTGCTTTATTTCACCTGTGTTCCGAAAGATCGATAAGCAAAAACATTAAACACGAGAAGGAGCGGGAGAACCAAAACCATGACCGTCGATTGAAAGCTTAGTGCATTTGACGATGTGGCCGCGACGGACATGCCATCTGCAAGAGAGAGAGTTGATGGGTCAAGGCTGAGAAGAAATGCGATCAGACCGAGAGCGGCAATGATGAGCCCCCAAGGAATCGAGAGCGAATGGGTTCTAAGGCTGAAAATGAGCATGAAGGCAGAAATAACGGCCAAAACCGTCAAGCTCAGAAACCACGCGAACAATCCTCCACTCACGTGCGGAGCAGGCATGATAGAGCACCGCAGTGTCAATCCAAGAATTGTCATGCTCACACCTGCGCCGGCAACGAGAAACATAAGGACATGGCGATGTATCAGGTGTTTTCCCTGCGCTGTGTGGTCAAGCCACAGTGCTCCTAAAAAGAGGGAAAGTGAAAGGAGGGAAGTCGTCACTATGGGAACGACTTTCCATAATAAGCTCGACGATGTGAATGCCGTTTGGCTTGTGAGTATCGCCGCAAAAATAATGCCCTGACAAAGGATTATGGCAAATGCTCCGAATCCGGCGAGAAAACGCCATGGTCGTTTGGCAGTGGCGTAATGTCGGTATTCGATGGCGATTCCACGAATGATAATTGCAACAAGCAGCCCTAGAACAGGTAAATATAATGACGAGAGTACGTCAGAATACAGTGTGGGGAAACCACCGAAAAGTGCTGCTCCTAAAATGACGAGCCATGTTTGGTTGGCGTGCCATATGCCGTCGATGGTTCCGAGTATGGATTCACATGTATCGTCATTCGACGCAGTCAACGAAATGAGACACACGCCGAGATCAAGAGCACTGAGTACGATATAAAGGACGAAAACCACCTCGCATGCCAGCGAAACAATTCCAAAGACAATCGTGGTGTTCATTGGATGCCCCCCGTTTCCGTTTCATATGTATTCGAAATACGGTTTTGTGTTGGAGGTATTTCGTCTGTATCTGGACCTTGGTGCAGGATGCGCCTGACAAAAAGAAGAAAGAAGACGAACAGCACACTATACAGCGCAATATATATCCAAAGTGACGTGATAACAGAGGACGAAGAGAGCGGAGTGGCCGCATCGGCAGTGCGGATCATGTTATAGACTATCCACGGTTGTCGGCCCACCTCACGCATAATCCAGCCCATCCAGACAGCGATATAAGCGAAAGGAGCCATGAGAACACAAGCCCAAAGAAGAGGACGTTGGGTTTGGAGTCGTGCCGGTGATAATCGGCCAGAACGCCACGCCCACGCAGCCCATAACGCAAGAAAGATCATACACGTTCCAATACCGACCATGATGCGAAATGAGTAAAACAAAGGAAGAATGGGAGGTCGGTCTTCGCGGGGGATGTCTTTGAGGCCGGTCACTTTGCCAACAGGATTGTGTGTTGCCAGCAGGCTCAGCACATATGGAATGCGCAACTCAATGATATTGCGTTCGTTGTCTGGGTCAGGCCAGGCAATAACGGACCAGGCAGCCCCCTGTCCCGGTGCATTTGTCTCCCAGTGGGATTCGGTGGCCGCAAGTTTTGCAGGTTGATGTTTGGCAACAGTTTGTCCTGAAAAATCTCCCGTAATGGCTTGGAGCGGTGCAAGAATCAATGCCGCAGCAATGGAAAACTTGAAGGAACGCATAAAGAAATCCGTCTTGATTCCTCGAAGTAAAAACCAAGCACTGACACCGCAAAGAAGAAACGCTGTTGTTGCCAGACATGCCAACCACATATGGGTAAAGCCAACGGGCATATCCGGATTGAAAATAGCGTCTGTCATATTTTTGAGGACAAAGACCCCATTGACCATCTCTCCGCCGGCGGGTGTTTGCATCCAAGAATTCGCCACCATAATCCAAAATGAGGATATCGTTGCTCCCAGTGCTACCATGCCGGTTGAAAAGAGGTGAAATCGGGGAGAAACACGTGACCAGCCCGCAACCATGATATAGAGGAATGCGGCTTCGATCATGAAGCCCAATGTGGCATCAATGGAAAGCATCTGACCGAGAAAATGACCGGTTTGTGTCGAAAACCCTGACCAGTTTGTGCCAAATTGAAATTCGAGCGGTATTCCACTGGCAACGCCTACTGCAAAGTTGAGCAGGAATATTTTGCTCCAGAATCGGGCTTGATGGTACCATCCTGCTTTTTTTGTCCTGAGCCAAAGAATTTCGGCCGTGAAAATAAAAATAGACAAGCCAATGCTCAGAAGCGGCCATGTGATATGAAATAGCGTGGTCAGGCCGAACTGAATTCGTGAGAGGACAATGTGGTCCATGCAAATTCTCCGGTCATTTGTCGTTTTTTTGCTGGAATGTACGCTTTCGACATGTGGAACTCTTATCCAGCGATGCGTTGGCCGTCACCAGAGAAAGGTGGGTGAGGCCTTGTGGAAAATTACCCACCATGCAGTGCCGTGAGGGATCGTATTCTTCGGCAAACAGACCAAGATCGTTTCCTACATCGACAGTGCGTTCAAACAATGCAAGAGCCTCTTCGCGACGCCCCTGACACGCCAGACATTCAACCAACCAAAACGTGCAGGCAAGAAAATATCCTTCACGTCCTGTAAGTCCATCACCGGTATTGCTGCTGTCGCCAGTCTGACGATATCGTAAAAGCAAACCATCTTCCATGAGTTCGTCCATAATACAGTCTACAGTACGGAGCATGCGTGGATCCATATGATCGACGAACCCGATGATGGGTAAAAGTAAAAGGGCTGCGTCCATCTGGGTGTTGTCATACGATTGGACAAACACACCTCGAGCGGTATCATACCCATGTTTTTCCACGTCATTCCGTATTGTATGACGGATTTCACCCCATTGATCAAACGGTGCCGGACGAGACAAACGATGGGCCAAAGATATTGCACTGTTTAGTGCAGACCAGCACGCTGCTTTCGAATGAACAAAGTGTCGGACTGGTCCGCGAATTTCCCAAATTCCCCGGTCTGGTTTGTGCCAATTTTGTATAGCTGCCTCGATCGTTTCGCAGAGAAACTCCCAGTAGTCATCATCCGGACAATGCCCAATATCATGCCATCGGTGGGCCAGATCAAGCAATTCTCCATAGAGGTCGTGTTGCTTTTGTCTGCTGGCGGCATTACCGACACGAACCGGGCCATGCCTGCGCCACCCTTCGAGCGTTGTAATATGGATTTCGGGCAGGCTGCGTTCTCCTCCCAAGCCATACATGATTTGGAGATCTTCTGCACTGCCGGCGGCGCTTCGTTCAATAAATCGTCTGAAGCCATCGGCTTCACGCTCAAAACCCAAGGCAACAAGGGCTCGGACGGAAAAAACCGCATCACGGACCCAACTAAACCGATAATCCCAATTGCGATCTCCTTCCAAACTTTCAGGGAGCGATGTCGTTGCAGCGGCGGCAATGGCCCCAGTGGGAGCATTGGTCAGTCCTTTGAGAATACAGGCTGAGCGCATGGCAAGGTCCGGGCGAGGCCCATCAGCATGACCTCGTTGAGCCCAACGCTGCCACCAGTCAGTGGTCTCAACGAGCATAACATCGAGTTCTTCAATCTCAGGAAGGGTATAATGCTGTGCGTCGATGATTTCGGGCTGACAATACATGCAGGATACTCTCGCTTTTTCTCCGGCTTGGAGTCGAAAAGAAGCGACAAGATTGTGTCGGCCATCTTTTTCCAACGTTGGAAGGCCTGTAATGAGAAACCCATCGGCTCCACCTATAACGGAAAAACACGGGCAATTATGCCCTCGAAGAGACTGTATCCAAGGACGAATTGCACCAAAATCGAGTCGTGGTGCAATATGAACGGAGAGGTCTACCCAACCGCTTAAGCCGTCAACGATACGAAGAAGTTGTTTGCGAGGAGAGAGCCTCCCACCTTCGCACATCGTAAGACAGTCCCGAAGGCGAACAGTCCCGGTTTTTGTTGTAAAGACCGTTTCAAGCACCAGGGTATTTTCAATGTATTGACGAGTCGACGAAAATTCGTCTGTTGGAGTTATAGAGAATGCCCCTCCACGTTCGTTGTCGAGCAGACGAGCGAATACTGCACGAGAATCAAACCTTGGCATGCAACACCAATCTATTGAACCCGTCTGAGAAACCAGGGCAGAGCTGTGACAATCAGAGATAAAACCGTAATTCTCAAGTGGGGAATATGCTGAATAAGGCGATGCTGCATTGGATGTATATTTTTTTTCTTTGGCCATTATACAATTCTCATAGGATTTACATCGATAAATGACGTCACTTGGTAAAGGGCCATATGTTTGTGCTGAAGAGAAAAGGAAAAAATCATAACCATCAATGCAGTTCTTATCCTTACTTATGTATATTTCGTTTCAGACAAGCAATACACATCAACATAATGCGATCACATTAACTTCTCTATGTTTACATATGCTCAGGGGAGGATGCATTTGTCAAGAAAGGAATAATTTCATCTTAAAATGGCTGTTTTATATGAGAGACATGGTTTCGAAATGATGACGATGTATTTCCCAAAATCGCGTTGACAATCGCAATAAGTTTGATAGGCTACATACTATCTTCCATACGTTCGTTTTTCCTTTAAATTATGGTATCGGCTCAGGAACGACTATGCACACGATGACCGGCACGTTGGCAACGGATTTGACTTTATGGACCCCTGGGGTCTTCACTCTGATTGTCTACATCTTCCTTGTTTTGGGACTTATTGGAACCATTCTGTTGCTGGTGGTTTTACTCAATCCCAGACGACCACGTCCGGAAAAAGGCAGACCGTATGAGTGTGGCGTCATTCCCACTGGCCATGCTCGTTTCCGTTTTCCGACGCCGTTTTATCTTGTGGCTGCGTTCTTTCTTCTTTTCGATGTGGAAGCAGTCTACATCGTCAGCTGGGCTGTCTCGTTTGAGAGGCAGAATGTGGATGCATTCGTGCGAATGACAGTGTTTATTGTCGTTCTTTTGGCAGGATTGTTCTGGATATGGCGTAAGGGAGGCCTGGAATGGGGCGTCAAGCCAAAACGATGAACGGTCAGCCAGGTGGAGACACCATGTCAGTATTCTCAGATATCATACAAGAGGACGGGCGAGTGTTGGGGCTTGCCGATATAGCAATCAATTGGTGTCGAAAAAACAGCTTGTGGCCGTTCTTTTTTGGTCTTTCCTGTTGTTTTGTCGAAGAGGCGACGACATTCACCGCTCGTTACGATATTGCCCGCTTTGGATCAGAAGTTTTCCGTGGAACACCGCGAGAAGCCGACGTCCTGATTGTTTCCGGGACAGTCTTCAAAAAAATAGCACCGGTTGTCTTGCGATTGTACGAGCAGATGGCCGAACCGAAATGGGTTATTTCCATGGGCTCGTGCGCCAATACGGGCGGCATGTACGATGTATATAGCGTGGTTCAGGGGGTGAATCAGATTATTCCTGTGGACGTCTATGTTCCGGGATGTCCTCCACGGCCAGAAGCGCTTTTGCAGGGGCTTGTGACATTGCAGGAACGTATTGCTCGCAACGAGCGTCCGATACGTCCCGTGCTTGGATTGTCCGGTGGACATCAAGGCGGAGGAGAGGATGTGCTGGTGGATGGAGCCTCGATGTTTCGAGATACACGAGGACCGGGCATGAACGGCATACCGGCACGAGGAAGTGACGTCACCCCACCGCATTTTTTTGATAGTCGATGTGATGATATGTGGACCCCTTCGGCACCGCGCATTTCATTGACAGCCGCACAAAACAATCTTGTACACGCCCTCCAGCAGCGATTTCCCGGTGATGTTACGATTGATGACAATGCCGTCGATATGCCCACCGTGACGGTTTCTGTGTCACTATGCATCGATGTTTTGCACTGGCTCAAATACGATGCGCCGATTCGATTTGTTCGCCTGGAAGATCTGACGGCCATCGATGAGCGGACGCGCCGTGAACTGGAGGGGCGTCCTGACTTCACCATGATTTATACGCTGACGTCATTGGATGATGCCAGTTGCTTTCGTGTCCGTGTTCCTCTTCACGGTGAGTATCCTGAAGTACCGTCGTTGATGCCGATTTGGCCGTCAGCGAATTGGTACGAGTCGGAAGTTTGGGATATGTTCGGCATTCACTTTTCTGACCACCCCAATCTGACGCGACTCATTATGCCAAAGGAGTGGAACGGACATCCGCTTCGAAAAGACGCAATTCATCGGGCAACCGAGATGTCTGGCTATACTACGGACGACGCCAGAGCCCTGCAACCGGTTGATGCCGCAGAGTTGTTTGTCGACCACTTGGGGAAACAGACAGGTGATGAAGAGTTTTTACTCAATATTGGTCCCCATCATTACAGTACTCACGGACTGATTCGTTTTGTCGTAGAACTCCACGGAGAAGAGATCACCGACATGGTGACCGAGATCGGCTACCACCATCGCGGAGTAGAGAAAATCGCCGAACATCAATCTTGGCATCAGTTTATTCCCTATACTGACCGCCTGGATTATTTGAGCGGAACAGCGAACAATCTCACGTATCTTTTAGCGGTAGAGAAACTGTGTGGCATTGATGTTCCCGATCGAGCACAGTGCATTCGAGTCATGCTGGCCGAATTTTTCCGATTGTCCAACCATCTTCTCTGGTTTGGCACATTTGTGCAGGATTTAGGAATGATGACGCCGATTTTCCATGCATTTCGCGAGCGTGAAATGATTATGGATATCGTGGAGACCATTACGGGAGCGCGTTTACATCCTGCCTGGCTTCGCGTCGGTGGGCTTGCTATGGATTTACCAGAAGGCTGGAAAAATCTCGTTGGTGATTTTGTTCGCATTTTCGGGAAACGTATTGACCATTATGAAAGTTTAGTTTCGGGAAATCCCATTTTCAAAGCGAGAGTGAAGGGTATCGGCTATCTTCCACAGCATGAGGCCATTGATTGGGGGATTACCGGTCCGAACTTGCGAGCAAGTGGCGTTGCCTGGGATTTACGCAAAGTCGCGCCGTATTCCGGATACGAACATTTTGATTTTGAAGTTCCTACGCGTGATGCTGGAGATTGTCTTGCTCGGTATGAAGTCCGTATGGAAGAAATGCGGCAGAGTCTTCGTATTATTGAACAAGCAGCGCGACTCATGCCTGGGGGCAGGGTGAAAGCGGCAGATTATCGATACAGCCTGCCTAATAAAGACGAGACCTTGCATGATATTGAGAGCCTTATTCATCATTTTATCAATGCAACCAGAGGGCCGAAAATTCCACCGGGCGAAGCCTACGTTGCTACGGAAGTCGCACGCGGTGAGCAGGGCTTTTATATCGTTAGTGATGGACTCGACATGCCGTATCGTTTGCACATGCGTTCCCCCGGATATGCCAATGTGCAGGCATTGCCGATGCTGGTGAAAGGACACAGTGTCGCCGACTTCATCGCCATTATTGGTTCTTTGGACTACATTTTAGCCGATATCGACAGGTAATTGCTGGGAGAGCGTCAATCCCGTGTTGTACCTATGGAAGACATATACACGTTAAAAACTATGCATTGGTTTTGTGATGCATTTCCTCTCGTGATTGCAAACGGTTTGTTGAGGATGAAAAAGCATGCTGCCTGAAGATCTGGAACAACGACTGCAAGATATGGTTGCTGCGGCAGAGTTCTCCCGCGAAAAGATCGTTGACGTGATGTATGTACTGCAAAATCATTTTGGCTATCTGACCGATTCGGCAGTACGTCACACGGCGCGTTTAACGGGTGTCACACCGGTTGAAGTCGAAGAACTGGCGACATTTTACGATTTTATCTATCGGCAGTCTGTTGGGCGATATGTCATTCATGTCTGTGACGGTGTCGTATGCTGGATGCACCACGAAAAAAATATTTTTGGTCATCTCTGCGACAGGCTTGGTGTGGGGATAGGTGAAACAACACCAGACGGTCTTTTTACAGTGTTACCGACGGCTTGCCTTGGTGATTGTCATAATGCACCGGCATTACTTATTAATGGAAAATTTTACGGCCCCCTGACCCCGGAAAAAGTCGATGCAATTTTGCAAGAACTGCGTGAAAAGGCCGAAGACGACCCCATGGCCATGTGCAGGTAGCCTATGCCTGAGCTCGTATTATTAAAGAATCAGAAACCCGGGAGAGCCGCTACACTGGAAGAGTATCGCGCCAGTGGCGGGTACGAAGGGCTCAAACGTGCATTAAACTCACTTGCGCCCAAAGAACTCATCACCATGGTGCTTGATTCAGGCTTGCGTGGTCGAGGTGGCGCCGGGTTTCCCACTGGACGCAAGTGGTCTTTTCTCAAAGACGATGCCCCGCATCCGCGGTACATCCAACTCAATACGGATGAGATGGAACCCGGCACGTTTAAAGATCGTATCCTCGTCAATACCGACCCGCATCTTGTTATCGAAGGTGTCATCTTGACGGGATACGCGATCCAGGCCCAGGAAGGGGTCTTTTTTATCCGGCCTTCCTACGAAGCGGACGCGGTCTTACTCGAAACATCATTGCAAGAAGCGCGAGATGCCGGGTATTTGGGAAAGAATATTTTAGGCAGTGATTTCTCCTTCGACATTATCGTGCACCGCAGTGCCGGCCGGTATATATGCGGTGAAGCCACAGCCCAAGCCAACGCTATTATGGGACGTCGACCCAATCCGGACAAGACAAGCCACATGATAGCAAGTGGTCTGTGGGGGCAACCGACTGTTGTTAATAATGTGGAAACACTTGCGTTTGTGCCTCATATTGTGCGCAATGGCGTCGAGTGGTTCAAGGAACTGGCCGCAACACCAGGGGGAGATGGCACGAAGCTTTACTGTGTCAGCGGCAAGGTCGCAAAACCGGGCTGTATTGAGATGCCCATGGGAACAACCTTGGGAGAGATCATATTTGAGCAAGCTGGGGGCATGCTTCACGGTGCTGAATTTAAAGCTTGTCTTCCTGGTGGCGCATCGACGGGGTTCCTGCGCGGCAACCATCTTTCGCTTCCTCTTGATTTTGAATCCATGAAAGGCGCAGGGCAACGTTTGGGGACGGGATCCATTATCGTGTTTGATAAGAAAACCTGCCTCGTTCAGGCCACAATCAATATTCTTTCATATTTCGCTCGCGAATCGTGCGGTTGGTGTACCCCGTGCCGTGAGGGCCTGCCGCTTATGTTGCAAGTGCTCAAAAAAATCGAATCGGGTCAGGCAACACCTGACGATATGCAAACACTCCGTATCATGGCGGCCCAGATGCGACATGCGTATTGTGGCCTGGCTGAAGGGGCGGCAGCCCCAGTGTTGGGACTTCTCGACGAATTTTCCGATGAAGTCCGTGATCATCTGAATGGCAAAGGGTGTCCTTTTACGCGCGACGGAAGCTTCCCGAAACCCGGCGCCTGGAATGACAGGTCGGTTAAAACCGAACGGAGAGGCCCATGAATCGTGTTGCGTGGGCAGTGGCCCGAGGTGTGTCATGCCCAAATTGATTATAGATGGTCGTGAAATCGAGGTGGAAAAAGGCACCTTAGTCATTGATGCGGCTGAACAGCTCGGCATCATGATTCCCCGTTTTTGTTACCACGAAGCCTTGGGCAACGTGGGTGCCTGCCGATTGTGCGCGGTTATGTTTGTGGATGGGCCGGTGAAAGGGTTGCGGATGAGCTGCATGGTCGAAGCCAAAGACGAGATGGTCGTTGCAACGAATCATCCCGAAGCGGTGGCGTTTCGATCGGCCGTCATCGAGTGGCTCATGGTCAATCATCCTCATGATTGCCCCGTGTGCGACGAGGGCGGGCATTGTCTCTTGCAAGATATGACCGTTGCGGGTGGGCATGGGAGTCGGCGTTATTGGGGGCCTAAACGAACGTATGCCGATCAGCATCTTGGCCCGCTTGTTCAACATGAAATGAATCGATGTATTCATTGTTATCGGTGTGTGCGCTATTACCGTGAATATGCCGGATACGAAGATTATGGTGTCTTTGGGATGGCCCAACGAGTGTACTTCGGACGGTTTTCTCCCGGACGTCTGGAGAGCCCCTTTGCTGGCAATCTTATCGATGTGTGCCCAACCGGGACGTTGACGGATAAACCTTCACGGTATCGGGCGCGACGATGGGATCTGCAACGCGGTGCAGGGATTTGTCTCCACTGTTCCTTGGGCTGCTCTATTACTACCGGCGTACGATATCGGGATGTTGTTCGGATTGAAGCGCGCAAAAATCCGGAAACAAATGACTATTTTATCTGTGACCGTGGTCGGTATGGTTTCGAATATGCTAACCTGCCGAAAAGGCCTCGTCAGGCACAGATTGATGGTCAGCCCGCCAGCATGGACGATGCCATTCTTGCCGCTGCTGCGCGACTTGAGCAATACAAAAAGACAAACGCACTCGCGATATATACATCCGCGCGAGCCAGTCTTGAAAGTCAGGCCATGGCAGTTCACCTGGCACATCATGCCGAGTTCCCTGCGCCATCATTTTTTTCCGGGCAATATGAACGGGAGATCGTTCGAGAGATCGTCGCGGAATTGGATGAAGAAATCGTATGCAGTCAAAAGGATATCCGAGACAGTGATCTGATTATTGTCGTTTTGGCCGACGCCTTGGGCGAAGCACCGATGTTGGCGTTAGCATTGCGGCAAGCTGCGCGCAGAGGAGCCGATGTCATTGTCGTTGATCCACGTCCAGTGGAGTTGCCATGTTCCTGCACACATATTCCTGCGTCACGCGCTCAGTCTATTGGGGTTTTGGGAGCGATAACTCGTCATACGTTTGCCGCGCCCGAAAAAGACAGCGGGTTTTATGAGTTCTGGGATCAGTTGCCCGATGCGTTCCCCAAAGAATTGGACGCCACGGTGTGCGATGTCGTTGCGAAAAAACTTTCACAGGCTCGGCGTCCTTGCGTGGTTTCAGGAACACGGCTGGCATCGGCCGGTTTTCCCGGTGTTTTTGCGGGACTTGTTCGATTGTGGCGAGAACGTGGCAAAGATGCTCGACTTTTTACCATACTCCCTGGACCTAACGCTTTTGGCGCGGCATTGCTTGACACGACAGCGGGACGAAGTGCTGAGGAATTGCTTCATGCCATTGAATCCGGCGATGTCACTGGGTTGATATGCGCCGAAGCAGATATCTTTTCCTGTTCTATCAACCGTGAACGAACACGAAAGATTTTGGAGAAGCTCGAAACATGCATTGTCTTGGATCATGTGCCGTCAGACACGAGCGAAATGGCACATGTGTTTATCCCCACACAAAATGTTTTTGAAGCTGGCGGCGGATTCGTCAACCAAGAAGGGCGGTTGCAATACTCAACACCGGTTTATGCCGGTGGGCTTCCGGTGCGACAAGATGGGGCAGGTAGTCATCCTCCACGCACGTTTTCTTCCCATATTCCAGGCGGTGATCCCAGACCATTATGGCAGGTGTTTGCGCAGATTGAAAATGCTTTGGTACCGCAATCTCCCTGCATTACATCAGGGTGGGATGTGATAAAAAATGTATTTCCCATTGTACCGGATACACCGCCACAGTCTTCGGATTGGGGAATGCGTCTTGTCCCGGCGATGAAAGACGGACCGCGCATCGGCGCCGTGGTGTGCCCTCCGTGTATTATCGGACCAGCGACCCTTGATGTGCTTGCCGTGGAAACTGTCTTCGGCACGGAAGAATTGTCGGCGTACGGTCGTCTTGTTCCTGGATTGGCTGCCGGGCCGGAAGCCTTCATGCATGAGAACGAAGCGGCAAAACGCGGTTTTATTCAAGACGATATCATTGTTATGTCTCTTGCTGATGGACTTGTACGCGCGGTGTTGCATGTGCGGAATGATATGGCCGAAAATACGTTGGTACTACGACGTCCCGAAGGCTTGTGTACATTGGTGGCCGGCCGCATACCGGATAGCGGTATTGAGCATCAGGTGTGGAAGGAACGTGAGAACGAGAACGCCGGGCGGGTTGAATACGACCCCATTGAAACCGGGGAGGAGTGTCCATGGAAACAACGATAATGTCCGTGGATTTCCTGCTTGGCGCAGGGTATACGATTGTCTTGATTGCCCTTGTCCTGTTTGTGGTCTTGACGCTGGCCGCATACCTCGTGCTTCTTGAGCGTAAGCTTCTTGGTCGTATGCAACTGCGGTATGGCCCCAATCGTGTCGGTCCCTTTGGCCTGCTGCAACCCTTGGCCGACGGCGTCAAACTGTTGCTCAAAGAAGATTTGGTTCCGGACGGCGCTGAGCGTTTCATTTTTCTTATTGCTCCAGCGATGATGGCCTTGGTGACATTTATTGGCTTCGCCTTCATTCCCTTGGGCGGAGACATCACCATATTCGGCCATACACTTCCCTTCGTCGTGAGTAATCTTGATGTGGGATTGCTGGTCATTTTGGCCCTGTCGTCTATCGGGGTGTACGGCGTGGCCCTTGGGGGATGGGCGTCCAATAACAAATTTTCTTTGCTGGGAGCGGTGCGCGGTGCAGCGCAAATGATCAGCTATGAGTTACCGTTGTCATTATCACTGGTGCCCATCATCATGTTGAGCGGCTCGTTGAGCCTCGTCGATATTGTGAATGCACAGGCCTCGTATCCATTTATCCTTGTACAACCTCTTGCCTTCATTATCTTTTTTATCAGTGCTCTGGCCGAGTCCAAACGGATTCCCTTTGATTTACCCGAAGCCGAGAATGAACTCCAAGCCGGATTTCACACAGAGTACAGCGGGATGCGTTTCGCTCTGTTTTTTTTGGGTGAATATGTCAACATGATCCTTCTTGGCGCCTTGGTTGCGGTCTTTTTTCTCGGTGGATGGCGCGGCCCGTTGCTCCCCGGTCCGGTCTGGTTGTTCATCAAAATTATGATTGTCCCTATTTTGTTGATTTGGACTCGAGGGACACTCCCTCGTTTTCGCTATGATCAACTCATGCATTTCTGTTGGAAAGTGCTTGTGCCGCTTGCACTCGTTAATATTGTGTTCACGGGAATCGTTCTTGTGGCCATGGGATCATAAAAACGGTGCACAGAGGGAGAGAACGTGATGGATATGAAAAAAAGCCTGTATGAAGCAGCAACCGCCGTGCTTGATGGAGGGCGTGGATTGCTTGCCGGGTATGTGAAAACGGCGCAAGCGACATTCACCCGCCCAATAACGGAACAATATCCCGAAGAAAAACGAATATTACCGGCCCGGTCACGTGCCCGCATTATTCTGACACGTTCTCCGGATGGGGATGAACGATGCGTGGCCTGTTATCTTTGCTCGGCAGCCTGTCCGGTAAGCTGCATTTCTATGGAATCGGCAACACGAGATGACGGCCGACGATACGCCGCCTGGTTTCGTATTGATTTCGGACGCTGCATTTATTGCGGCTTTTGTGAAGAAGCGTGTCCGACGTTGGCGATTCAATTGACGCCGAATTTTGAATTTTCAGCAACAGACATGCTCAACTTGGTGGCAGAGAAAGAAGATCTCCTCAAAGGGACAGGGGGCAAACATCCCCACTATGATTTTTATGCGCATGCCGGAGTGGCGGAGAAGTCTCCGAAAGGCACGCATGAAAATGAAAAGCCGGTCGTCGACTACAGGACGAATTTGCCATGAATGCGAACAGGAGACCGTCATGACCTTCTATGCGGGACTGTTTTATGTGCTTGCTGCGGCGACGCTTTTTGCCACAGGCATGGCGGTGACGCGCCGGGTGCTGATGCATGGCGTCATTTGGATGAGCTTGGCGCTTTTTGCCACGGCATTGATTTTTTTTCTGCTTGGTGCACCGCTTTTGGCGGTCTTTGAAGTCATCGTCTATGCCGGAGCAATTATGGTGCTGTTTTTATTTGTCATCATGCTCATGCAGCAGCGGAAAGATTCCTCCGGGAAAACGGCACCTCTTTTTTCCATCAAACGGCTCTTTATTCCATTGGCATTGGTTTTTCTTTCAATCATGGCGTGTGTGTCATTGCTTTCGTTTGAACCGTCCGGCTCACGTCTGTTGACATTGGCTCGTTCGGAACCGCGTGAGCTCGGTGCATGGCTTATGGGGGCGGCGTGGCCGGCTGTGGAGGCTGTCTCGGTGTTGCTTTTGGCGGCATTGGCCGGTGTCTTTTTCATCGGGCGGCGACCACTTGGACCGATCCTGATGTCATCACAACCGTCTGGTGGGACAGTGGAAACAGCACCGACGAGAGCGGACGAGGAGAAGACATCATGATTGTCCCTTTTGAACATGTCATCTTTTTCGCTAGTCTGCTGTTTTTCATGGGGCTTGCGGCCGTGGTCATTCGACGCAATCTTGTCATGGTGCTTCTTGGCGTTGAAGTCATGCTCAATGCGGCCGGTATTGTTTTTGTCGGTGCATCATTGCGCTGGATGTCTCTGGAAGGACAAGGATTCGTGTTATTCATCATGGGGGTGGCAGCGGCGGAAGTCGCCTTGGGGTTGGCCTTGGTTGTCTACGCCCGATCGCTCAAAGACAGCCTGGACCCAAACGATTTCAGCGAACTCAAGGGGTAGGCCGTGTTGGGATATGTTCTTCTCTGTTTGATCTTACCGCTTGCCGGGGCGTCAATTTTGGCCCTTGGAGGTAGGTTGATACCGCGCCGGGCTGGTGAGGTTATGGCCTGTGCCACCGTTGCCGGTTCGCTTGGCTGTGCCGTGTCGGCTTGGTGTATGCTTGTTCACTCTGGTCAGTCCGAAATAGTGGTGCATCTCGTCAACTGGTTTGAGGCTGCCGGACTCCATGTCGCCGCCAATGTTTTGCTCGATCCTCTGTCGGCCATCATGGCAATTATGGTGTGTTTCGTCTCGCTCATCATTCACATTCATTCTGTCTTTTTTATGCGGCATGATGTTGAATGGGCACGATATTTCGGTTTACTCAATCTCTTTGTCTTTTTCATGCTGGTTATTGTGCTGGCCGACAATATTGTGTTTCTCTTCCTTGGCTGGGAAGGAGTAGGCTTTTGTTCGTACGCGTTGATCGGTTTCTGGTTCACCGAGGTGGATCGGGTCATCGCTGGTCGAAAAGCCTTTTTAGTGACGCGTGTTGGTGATGTCGCGTTTGTTGCAGCCATTATCCTTTTGTTCACGCATTTCGGGCGTCTTGGACTCTCGGATATCACAAGCCACGCAGCCATGGTTTCCACCGGCATGGCAACCTTGTTGGGAGTATTGTTTTTATGGGCTGCTGTGGGCAAATCTGCGCAGTTGCCGTTACTCGTCTGGCTCCCCGATGCCATGGCTGGTCCGACTCCGGTTTCTGCGTTGATACATGCCGCCACCATGGTCACGGCCGGCGTCTATCTCCTTATGCGACTTTTTCCTCTGTTGTCCGTCTCCCCGGCGGCACTGGCAGCCATTGCCATTGTCGGAGCGGGAACAGCACTCTTTGCCGCGTGTGCGGCGTTGTTTCAACGCGACATCAAGCGCGTTCTCGCGTGGTCTACCATCAGTCAAGTGGGGTATATGTTTCTCGGCATCGGAGCCGGCGATCCCACTGGCAGCTTCTTCCAACTCCTCTGTCATGCTTTCTTTAAATCATTGCTGTTCATGACAGCCGGGATTGTCATTCAGGCGCTTGGAGAAGAGCATGATATTTTCACGATGGGGAAACGTACTCGTAAGGCCGCTCTTGGTGTCATGTGGGCGTTCTTGTGTGGAGCTGTTGCATTGTCCGGTTTACCGCCGTTTTCCGGATTTTTCAGCAAAGGCCATATATTGATGTACACATTTGGCCACCCGGACACGGATTATTTCGGATTGTGGCCTATACTCTATATTATCGGCTCCATAGGAGCACTTTTTACGGCGATTTATACATTTCGCATGTTCTTCGTCACCTTTACGGGAGAAGCGACCTATACGTCGCATCACAAGAGTGAACCGGTCCCAGGGGGAATGCTGCATGTCCTGTGGCCGTTAGCTTTGTTCGCCTTGGTGGCTGGAGCTTTGAATTTGCCCGAATCGTTTGCCCACCTCACGGGATTGCCTGAACACTGGCTGGAAAAGGCACTGCATTTTACGTCTTCGGTTGAGCATGAACCGCATGACATTGTCGAAGTCATTGACGGTATTCTCGCAGTGACGGGGCTGATTACAGCATGGGCATTCTTCGGGCCACATCGAAAACAGCGCATTCCATTGAATACGGAACAGCCAGGTTTGCCAGCATGGGCGTTTTCCGGGTTTGGCCTTGATTGCCTCTATACGCGGTGGATTGCCGGTTCTTATGTAAGAGCATCCCATGCGCTCTGGAGGGGAGCCGATGTCCATGGTGTGGATGCAGCGGCAAACGGGTTAGGCGCCTTGGCTTCGGCGTGCGCCGGTCAGGTCCGTCGCTTGTCCACGGGACAGGTGACCGGATATGTGTTGTGGCTTTTGGTGGGGCTGACGTTTGTACTTCTCGTGCTGGCCAGTGTGGGCATACGGTAACCGAAATGAGCATGCCATGAATACCTTTCCGCTTTTGACATGTATCGTCTTTTTGCCGCTTGCCTGTGGGCTTGCCGGTTTGGCTGTGCAGCGTCAACCCAATCAGGTTCGTATCCTTTGTCTCGTCAGTCTGTTGGCCGAATTGGCCTTACTGCTCGCCATTCCTGGCATGACGGGATATTCGGAACTTCATTTACGCGAAGATTTCACATGGATAGCGCCACTGCATGTGCGGTATACCCTTGCAATGGACGGTTTTTCCTATGTCATGGCAATACTGACAGTCTTTTTGGGCGGTCTTGGTATTCTGGCATCGTGGCGAGAAATTGAGCATCAAGTTGCGGGATTTCATGCGTTACTTATGGCGTCGTTAACATCGGCTTTAGGCGTATTTTTGGCGCAGGACGTGTTTTTGTTCTACCTCTTTTGGGAACTGCAGCTTGTTCCTATGTTTTTTCTTATCGGTCGATATGGTCACGAGGAGCGTCGCCAAGCGGCAACAAAATTCGTCTTGTTCAGTATCGCCGGTGGATTGCCACTGCTGCTTGCCGTTATTCAACTCATGTTGACGCGTACCGATTTGTCTCTGACAGCACTGACCGCCATGCCTCCAACTCCAGCGGTTCAGCACTGGCTCTTTGCGGCTTTCCTGTTGGCGTTTGCCGTTAAAACTCCCCTTGTTCCCGTGCATACCTGGCTTCCGGATGCACATACCCAGGCGCCGACAGCCGGTAGTCTGCTTCTTGCTGGCGTCCTCCTCAAAACCGGTGCGTACGCTATTCTTCGCTGGGCTTTACCGTTGTTTCCGCAGACGGCCGGAGTGGTTGCGCCTTGGCTTGCTGGTATCGGCGTCCTCGGATTGTTTTATGCGTCGTGGATCGCTTTGGCGCAAACTGATCTCAAACGGCTTGTTGCCTATTCGAGTGTCGCTCATATGGGCATGATCATGCTCGGGCTGGCCGCTGACACGCTTCTATCGCTCTCCGGTGCTGTGCTGCAAATGATTAGTCATGCGCTGACAACCGGGGGGCTGTTTATCATGGTCGGTATGCTTGTGGAACGCACTGGCAGCCGTGAATTTTCCGTGTTTGCCGGAATGTGGAAGCGGATGCCGATCTTCGGCGCATTTTTTCTCTTTTTTGCTATGGCCGCAGCCGGTTTACCGGGACTGTCGCAATTTGTAGGCGAAATTATGATTTTGATGGGATCCTTTGCCGCTTGGCCTGTCCTGACCTCTCTTGCGCTGGGAGGGCTTGTTGTTGGCTTGGTATATATTCTGAAAATGGTTCACGCGACATTGTACGGGCCGGTGAACGAGTCTCCCGATATCGAATTTGTTGATCTGTGTCCGCGGGAAATCGCGGTGTTAGCGCCGCTTGCTCTGGCCGTGCTTTGGTTAGGGCTGCATCCCTCGTCTGTTCTGGATTTTGTGAACGGGCCTTTGCTTACGTTGGCCGCTGCTGTCCCGAAATAACTTGCCAAGGAGCGTGCCATGTCCTCTGCCAGTCTCTATATGCCGCATCTCGTATTGGTTTTGGGAGCCATTATCCTTCTTGGACTTGGCGCATGGAATCAGATCCGCACAGCGTTGTACCCCATTGCGGTCGCATCGGTCATAGCCGCAGGAATCGCCTGTCTGGCGGCATATCCATCGGCACCGCCCACGGACGCGGCTTTGGCGGCGTTTTTTGATACGGGAGCGCTGTCTGCGTTTTATTTACCGGTGTTGTGTCTGCTTGGGGTCGTCGCATTGTTCTTTTTCGGACCGTTTGCCATGGAACGGCAGTTTGATCGCGACGAGCCGTATGCCATGTTGCTGTTTGCATTATGTGGAGCGCTTTTACTGGCCGGGGGAAGTGGGTGGCTTTCCTTATTTCTTGGTTTGGAACTCTTGTCGTTGCCACTTTACGTCCTTATTGCATCACATCCAATGCATTGTTCTTCCGATGCAGGAACTGAAGCCGCACTGAAATATTTTGTGCTTGGAGCGACTGCAAGCGCTTGCCTGTTGTTTGGCATTGCCTTGGTGTATGCAGGCAGTGGGAGTCTTTCTATAACAACAAGTCTTGCTCAACCGGAGGGTGCAAACACGGTGCTGTTGGGTCTGTGTTTTGTGTTGGCCGGTTTTGGGTTCAAACTGGCACTCGCTCCGTTCCATCTTTGGGCGGCCGATGTGTACCAGGGGGCACCGGCTCCCGTATCTGGTTTTTTGGCTTCTGTGGCGAAAGCGTCGGCCGTTGCCGCATTGCTACGAATTGCGATGGCTTTAGGTCCGCAATTTTGGCCAGCATTCACCGTGGGATTGTGGATTATGGCAGCAGCCAGCATGGTGCTAGGGAATTTTGCTGCTCTTCGTCAGACCAGTCTCAAGCGTATGCTGGGCTATTCGTCCGTTGCACACATGGGGTATTTGCTTATGGCTGTCCTCTCCGTGCGAGAGGCCGGTCCCGGCCCGGTCTTGTTTTACTCGGTGACCTTGGCCGTCATGGATCTTGGGGCTTTTGGTGGGTTGTCGTTGCTCAGTTCACGAGAGAGTGAAGCTGACCAATTGGACGATGTGCGAGCTCAAGGAGAAATTCGTCCGTGGAGTGCAGCACTCCTTGGACTGAGTCTGCTTTCCCTTGCCGGCTTACCCCCGACGGCAGGATTTACAGGAAAACTTTTTGTTTTTCGCGCAGCAATGTCGGCGGGGCATCTTTGGTTGGCCGCCATCGGTATCGTGGCTGCTATCGTCTCTATTGCCTACTATTTACGCGCTCTTGCCGCATTGTACTTGAGGAAAGCCTCGATCAACTGGACTCCACCTGTTGTCGGCATATCGGGGAGTCTTGCCATTATCCTGGTGTTTGGCGCGCTCTTGCTGTTGGGGATCATTCCCACGCCGGTGTATGATGCGGTTGCGGCAAGCGGAATCGGGATGCCGTAAGCCATGTCCTATTGCGTTTGTGATAGTCAGGAGACCACAGAAATCAGATTTTAATGAAAGAGAAGGGGAGAGGTGTCTGCGGCGTATTCGCTAAACGTTCCACCTCTCCCGTATTCTATTGCATTCTATTGACCGTTGCGAATCATACGTCCATCTTTCTCTTCTCCATCCCGGCCAAGCGTTCCTGGATATCTTCAAATGCGCTGGCTGCGGCCGTCGCACCTTGACCAACAGCGGTGACAATTTGACGAATTCCGCCGCGAACGTCTCCGGCTGCAAAGAGACGAGGGATGGTTGTTCGCAAACGTTCATCGGTCTTGATGCTGCCATCATCCTCGAGTGCCAAACCGAGATCTTCGGCCAGTTTTGAGTTGGATGCTTCACCAATGGCGACAAAGACTCCATTGGTTTCCAACTCGCGTTCTTCACCGGTGACGGTCTCACGTAATTTGACAGCCCGGACTTTTTTTGAGCCGAGTATCTCTTCAACAACCGCATTGGTGATGGTTTGAATACCTTCTTTCTGTACGGAATCCTGCAAATGCTGTTCGGCTCGAAACGCATCGCGGCGATGAATGATCGTCACATTGACGCCGATATTATGCAGGTAAAGTGCGTCCGTCAGAGCCGTGTTGCCTCCTCCTACCACAACGGCGGATTTGCCTTTGTACAAATACCCGTCACAGGTCGCACAATAATTGACTCCATGGCCGAAGAGCTCGATCTCTCCTGGAACATCAAGCTTTTTCCACGTGGCTCCGGTGGCGAGGATGGCGGCATGACAGAAAAAGTAGTGATGAGTTGTCAGTACTTCCACGTACTTGCCAAATTTTATTTCTAAGACCTCTTCTCCTTGGAGTATTCGGGCATATTGCTTGGCCTGTTCGGCAATAATATCCATGAGTTGCGCACCGGGAATATTGCTGTACCCCGGATAGTTCTCAACAACAGGTGTGATGGTCACTTGCCCACCAATCGCATTGCGTTCAAGGACGACTGTTTTGAGCCCGCTTCGGCCGGCATAAATCGCCGCGGTGAGCCCAGCCGGCCCGGCTCCGACAATGACGAGGTCGGCCACTTCCGCTTCAAGGGCATCATGGTCGTGATGATGATGCTCGGAGGCGGTTAATGTGACAAGCTCTTCAATAAACTGCTCTTCAGGTTCTAGGCCAAGGACGTTGAGTGTGTCATTGATAACGGTATGCGGAATACTGCCCACATTGTATTGTTCTGCTAAATCGGGATTCTCACCTGTTTCAATAATATGAGCGGACACCAGGTCGGGACGTTCAATGGCGGCACGGACAGCATTGACAGCCTGTCCCGGGCAATAAGGACACGATGGAGAGACAAACACTTTGACCACACGCTTGTCTTCGAGTTTGGCCATGTTGGCCCGGGATGCATCTGATAGCACCGAATCGGCTGCAGACACATAGAGAATGGTTTCCAGAAATGAACGCCCTTCTTCTCCCGATGGCGCTCCGATGAAGCGGATATCGTAACGATCCGGGGAAAAAAGAATCGTCGGAGAGCGATCCACGCCATATTTTTGAGCATCTATATGGTCAAGGTCACGATGGACCATGGTGATATGGGAGGATAACCTCGTTATATCACGGGTAAATTTGAGCGTGAAATCGTTAAACGTATCATTTTGACCGTCTTTGGTGAAAACGTAAATCGGTACCGGGCCGGCCAAAGTCTTGAAGGTCTCCTGTAACGTTTTTCGACTTTTTTCCGGCAAGTACCATTCTTCGTCATTTTTAGGGGCGGATTTGTCTTTACCAAGTCCGAACACCATTTTATCTCCTTGTGTTGCTGTATTGTATGCTGCCTGGAAAGAAATGTGTCTATGGTGTTATCATCGTTTCATCGTGCGATTCAAGATGCTTTTCTTTTTTCTGGCAGACTGCTAGATCCCTGATGAAACCCAAAGCTGCCCTTGTGGCAGCTCATGTTGAAGCCGAAGGAGAGAATACATGTCCGAAAAGAAACCCGGAATTGAAACACTGGCCCTCCATGCCGGGCACGTTCCCGACCAGGATACCCATTCCCGTGCGGTCCCTATTTATCAAACAACAAGCTATACGTTTCGCGATACCAAACATGCTGCCGATTTGTTTGGCTTGCGCGATTTCGGCTTCATTTATACGCGCATCATGAACCCTACGACGGATGTTTTGGAAAAACGCCTTGCGGCAATGCACGATGCTGCCGGGTGTGTGGCGACAGCGTCGGGGATGGCGGCTATTTTCTATACCGTTGCCGCCATTACACAGGCCGGACAGAATATTGTGTCCGGAACAAATTTATATGGTGGGACCGTGACGCTGTTCACGCACACCCTCAAACGTTTCGGCATTGAAGTGCGGTTCGTCGATACCGCCGATCCTGAGAATGTTGCCCGCGCGATCGATGAGAATACCCGGCTGGTTTTTATGGAGTCTATTGGGAATCCGCGATGTAATGTCCACGACATGCCGCGCATTGCCGAGATTGCTCATGCAGCCGGGGTGCCATTTGTGGTGGACGCCACGGTATCACCGCCGCCGATTTTCAATGCATTTGATCATGGTGCTGATATTATCGTGTACTCATTGACAAAAATCATTGCCGGACACGGGAATAGCATTGGGGGAGCCGTGTTGGAAAAAGGGATGTTCGATTGGCGCGTGGACGATCGGTATCCTGAGATCACGCAACCGGACCCCTCGTATCATGGCATGTCATTTTACCAAAGTTTTTGCGGGCTTTCTGCCGAAGAGGCTTCGTGTCAGGCGTTTGCACTTAAAGTGCGTACCGGGCTTTTGCGCGACATCGGCGCGGCATTGTCGCCGATGAACAGTTTTCTCATTTTGCAGGGATTGGAAACGTTGCCCCTTCGGGCTCGGGCCCATTGTGAAAATGCGGCAAAAACCGCTGCATTTCTGGCGTCGCATCCGGCCGTAAGCTGGGTGAACTACGCCGGGTTACCCGATCATACGGATTTTGAACGAGCGAAGACGTTTTTTCCTTTGGGACCGGGAGCGGTATTCGGATTCGGCGTGAAAGGTGGCGCTACTGCCGGGGCTAAATTCATTGAATCCGTGAAGTTATGTTCGCATTTGGCCAATATTCTCGATGCCAAAACGTTGGTGATTCATCCGGCAAGTACAACACATTCGCAGTTGACTCCCGAGGAATTGGCAGCCGCTGGTGTACCAGAAGATCTTGTGCGCATCTCTGTGGGAATTGAATACATTGACGATATTCTCGCTGATCTCGATCAAGCACTTCAAGCGGCGCAGGCATAGTCATCGATGGGTATTGATCATGAAAAGACACCATTTGCTCGGGCCAAACGGTCTTTAGGTCAGAATTTTCTTGTCGATGATAATATCGTTCGCAAGATTGTTGGCGCACTGGGATCGATTCACGAAGAAACCATCGTTGAAATCGGTCCCGGGCGAGGTGCATTGACCAAAGCCATAATGGCGGCTTCTCCAGGGCGGTATGTGGCGATCGAAATGGATCGAGAACTTGCTCCGCATATCAAGTCTACCTTTGCAGAGAAGGCCCGCGTCGATGTGATTTGCGCCAATGCTCTCGATATGCAGTGGGAAAAGCTCTCCGGGCTTGCACCGGTGAAGATTGTTGGAAATCTTCCATACAACGTTGCTTCACCGCTGATGTGGGATATTGTATCACGGGCCAGGCAATGGTCTCTGGCTGTGTTTATGGTTCAGTATGAAGTGGCGCGTCGTATTGTGGCTACTCCAGGAAATAAAGAATATGGCGGACTGTCTGTGTGGCTTCAAAGTTACGCAACTCCACGACTCTTGTTTAAAGTGCCACCATCGGTTTTTCGGCCTCGACCAAAGGTTGATTCAGCTGTTGTTGCGTTTGTCCCGCGTTCTTTCACTGAGTTACCTCTTCACGGGGCATACTTGGCTCGACTTATTAAACAGTGCTTCGGAAAGAGAAGAAAACAGATGCAATCCATCTTACGTGATGATTTTGATAGTGAAGTAGAGAGCATTTTCGTTGCCGCTGGAGTACATGGTCGTTCTCGCCCTGAAGAATTGTCGCCTGAAGTGTTCGAAAAATTATCGAATGTATTGGCGCAACGGGCCTAATGCTTGACTTGAGATTGAAAATTTTGTTTGATTCGCGCAATCTTGAATATCCGGGAAAGCCCGGTGGCATGGGATTTCTCGGGTCAGCCTCGTCGTGGGGTGGTGCTGTTCCGGTTTTCCCTTGTCGGTACTCTTGTTTGATTGCATGTACGAAGTCTATCGACGCCGACCTTTGGTATTGGACGGCATGATATGGTTGCACGAGGTGTTTCAGGGATGGCTGGGGTCCGGCCCGTGGCCGGCGGAGCGAACTTTTTGAGAAGGAGTGAGGACCGATGACGAAGGCTGATCTGGTCGGTAAAATTGCAGACAAGGCCGGGCTGAGCAAAGCCAGTGCCGAACGCAGTCTCAATGCATTTATTGAATCTGTGGAAAATACACTTGTGACTGATGGTAAGCTCACATTGACCGGTTTTGGTACGTTTCTCGTTGATGAGCGTCAAGCTCGCACGGGACGCAACCCCCGTACCGGGGAAGAGATTCAGATTCCCGCCTCCAAGGTTGTTAAGTTTCGACCTGGTAAGCTTCTCAAAGATGCAGTGAAGTAACTTTTCTACCCCATTTAACCATCTGGAGTTTCCCCCTATGTCGTTTATGATGATTCACGGTGAAACTGTCCACAGTCCGCTGCCGCAGGACCTTCCGTTGTGGTCGGCTGATCATTTTGTTTTTTTTAGCGTGCTCTATCTCGTTATTCTGATTTTAGGATCGGGAATGGGCTATGTCATCCTGAAAAGCCTCCGGGAAACCTGTGAGAAGGATGACGCAAACGCGCATTAAGCTTTTGTAAGCGTTTTCCGGTTCCCCAAGTGGAGCCGGAGAACGCTTTTTTCTACCTTTGAAAATCGACCAGCCGTATTTAGGCTGGACGAAATTTTTTTTGTTTTTGCATTGACAACCTTGTGTTGCGGCGATATGAATCTGAGTTCGATTTTGCCCGCATAAGGTCGGGAAGAGGGGAGGTGATTTGTTTGCCAGGTGTCTATCTTGATGAGTCGGATAACTTCGATATTGCGCTCCGCCGCTTCAAAAAGCAGGTGGAAAAGGCCGGTATTCTTTCTGAGCTGAAAAAACGCCAGCACTTTGAGAAGCCCAGCGTTATGCGCAAGAAGAAGAAAGCTGCCGCTCGAAAGCGGTTGCTCAAGAAAATGCGTAAATTCAATATGATGTAATGAATCTCCTCAATCAGATCGAAAAAGACTTCATCACGGCGTATAAAGCCAAGGACGAAGTGGTGGTGGCTGTTTTGCGAATGGTCAAAACAGCCGCCAAAAACAAGCATGTAGAGCTTGGTCGTCCTCTCTCCGATGATGAGACTCTGGATTTGCTGGCCAAACAGGCCAAGCAGCGTCAGGAGTCCATTGAACAATTTTCTAAGGCCGGTCGGGCGACCTTGGCCGAACAGGAAGAGCGGGAACTTACCGTTCTCCAGCGCTATTTGCCCGAGCCGCTTTCACCCGAAGCTTTGCAGGCGGCGGTTGAAGATGCTGTGGCCGAGACCGGCGCTTCGTCCATGAAAGATATGGGACGTGTCATTTCGACGGTCATGGCCAAGTATAAAGGGCGTGTCGACGGCAAAGATGTCAGTGCCTTGGTAAAGGCACGTCTTTCTGCCTGATACGCACGCTGCCAGCGCGTTCCGCGTTCAAACTCTGTTGCCTTTTTTTCTTCGAAGCTGCCTATGGAATCCAGAACACGCAGGCTGTTGGAGTTCCCCAAGGTGCTCGACGCGCTGGCCCGCAAAGCGCAGTCTTTGCCGGGCCGCGAGGCGTGCCTTGGGATTTCCTCGTTTCAGAACTCGTTTGCTCTTGAATACGCACGAGCTCTGTTTCGTGAAGCCGAAGTCTTTTTTGGTGAAAACCGATTTCGCCCCGGTGATTTCCCTGATTTGCGCGGTGTCTTCAGCTTTCTCGAAAGTGGAAGAGGACACCTTGATCTTGATGCGCTGTTTGCCATAGCCGATGTGCTTGGTGCTGCCAAGACGGTAGCCGAGTTGCTTGAAGAAGCGACCTCAACAGCGTCTGCGCTTGATCGCTACCCCTTTCTTATTGAGAAAATCAGAAAAGCTGACGACCCCGTAAAAACTCGCTCGGCGCTCAAGCGTTGTTTGGGGAAAGATGGCTTATTGCGTGACGAAGCCTCTCCGGAGTTGTTTACGGCACGTCAGGAAATTCGGGGTATTCACAAGACCTGCACGACGAAAGTCAAAGACTTCACCCAGCGTGAGGGCTTATCTGCCTTCTTACAAGACGATTTCATGACGATTTCGTCGGACCGCTATGTGTTGCCTCTGCGCACCAATTTTAAAGGAAAAGTTGCCGGCATTGTGCATGACTATTCCCAGACCGGGGAAACATGTTATGTCGAGCCGTTCTTTCTTGTTGAACTGAATAACCGCTTACAAGAACTCAAGCAGGAAGAACGCGAAGCAGAATTGGCTGTCATGATCTATCTGACCGGACTTGTTCGGGAGGAAGAAACAGCCATTCAAAGTGCGTTTGATTTGCTTGTTGATCTTGACGTTCTTCAGTCAAAAGTCGCCTTTGCCAGCGATCTCGATGCGGTGCTGCCCGATATTGACGAGAATGCGCCTTTACGTCTGGTCGGGGCCCGGCATCCGGTGCTCTTGCTCGGAGGCAAACGCGAACAGGTTGTTCCCCAAAACATTATGCTTGAGGCAGATCAACGCGGTTTGGTCATCAGCGGAGCAAATGCCGGCGGGAAAACTGTATGTCTGAAGACATTGGGACTTCTTGCATTCATGGCGCAATGTGGTTTGCCTGTTCCTGTCGAAGAGGGCAGCAGCTTGCCGGTCTTCAATAAAATTTTTGTTTTTCTCGGCGACGAGCAAAGTCTTGAAGATCATGTCAGTACATTTACGGCGCAAATTCGCCATCTGAGCACGGCATGGCCCGATATTGATGAAAAGACTTTGATACTGCTTGATGAATTTGGTGCCGGAACTGACCCCACGCAAGGCGCTGCTCTTGCACAGGCCGTTCTCGATGCACTCATGGAAAAGCAGGCATATGTTGCGGCGGCTACCCATTTTCCTGCATTAAAAGCCCATGCCTTGGCGACAGACGGCGTGCGTGCTGCCGGAATGTTGTTTGATCCGAAAACAAAAAAACCGCTGTATAAAATTGTATACGACCAAGTCGGCGCCAGCATCGCCCTTGATGTCGCCAGAGAACATGGTTTGCCTGATGCGATCTTGCAAAAAGCCAATCGCTATTTACTTCTTGATGATGGTGATTCGTCATCCGTGTTTGATCGTCTCAATGCTTTGGCCATGGAGCGCGAAGAGTTGCTTGACGATTTGCGTAGCCAGAAAAAAGAGTTTGAAGAGCGGAAAACGCGTCTTTCGGCTCGGTTTGAACGCCTGACCCACGAATTGACCGATGAAATGCGCGAACATGCACGCGAAATTTTGCGTAAATGGGAAGCGGGCAAAATTGGTCGAAAGAAGGCGCTGGATGAGCTCGGTAACGCCCGGAAGAAATTGGAAGAAACCGGACGGGAGTTTGCTGCCGAGACACCTCAGGAAGCCGCTCCTCAACCGCTTGATATCACGACGCTCTCTCCTGGTGATTCGGTGCGTCTTCGTTCGTTCGGTCGCAATGGGAAAGTTGTTGAGACAGACGCGAGACGCAATCAAGTCAAAGTCGATATGGGCGGTGTCAGCTTGTGGGCTGGTGCGGCAGACGTTGAAACGAGTATTGCATCTCCAGCTAAAGCCAATCGAACGGCCGGTGCAACCGTGGTGCCTCGTTCCAACGAATTTTTGAGTATGACACTCGATCTGCGCGGGAAGCGGGCCGATGTCGCAATTAGCGAACTCGAACGCTATCTTGACGCAGCCATGTTGCGCGGTGCACACCAAGTCGAAGTTGTGCATGGACGTGGGACTGGTGCACTTCGACGTGAAGTTCATGAATTTTTGCGACGTTTTCCTACTGTAGCCGGGTATGAGCTTGCTCCGGAAGATCGCGGTGGGGATGGCATGACCGTGGTGGAACTCAAATAAGGCGACAAGGCACGTATTCATGGCCGACACCATCGCCGAGGTGAAAGAGCGGATCGATATTGCCGATATCGTTCGTCGCTATGTCGAGTTGCGGCCTGTGGGGGGCCGTCTGGTTGGCGTGTGCCCATTTCACCATGAGACCAAAGGCTCGTTCAATGTGCATTCGGACAAAGGGTTCTATCATTGTTTCGGGTGCCAGGCATCGGGTGATGTCATTGATTTCTATAGCCGGATAAACGGACTTGGTTTTCGCGAAGCACTGGAACAGCTTGCAGCCGAAGCGGGTGTTGAATTGGATCGTGCACCCAATCCCGAAGCTGGAGCAAAACGCAAAAAGCGTAAGACCTGCTTGGCGATGCATGAACTTGCGGCTGCTTTTTATCGTGAGGAACTTGTGCGCCCGGGAGGGAGCGGTGCGGTTGAGTATCTCAAGGCTCGCGGTATGGATGGTAAAACCGCCAAAGTCTTCGGGCTCGGCTATGCGCCGGACGCATGGCGTGCCTTGGAGCAGCACCTTGAGCGTCATGGTTTTACTCCGGCTGAAATGGTTGAAGCCGGTCTTCTTGTCGAACGTGATGGGAAGGTCTGGGATCGATTTCGTGGCCGCGTGATGTTTCCTATAGCAGATATTTCGGGTCAGGTGGTTGCATTCGGCGCAAGAATACTTAGAGATGGAGAACCAAAGTATCTCAATAGCGCAGATTCACCGATATATAAGAAGGGCAATCATCTTTACGGTCTTTTTCAGGCACGACCCACATTATCACGCACGCGATCGGCGCTTGTAACAGAAGGGTACATGGACGTTGTGACCCTGCATCAGTTTGGGTTTACCAATGCATGTGGAGTACTCGGAACAGCATTGACGCCAAACCAAACCAAGCGCTTGGCCGGATTGTGTACAACAGTGACGTTGCTGTTTGACGGCGATGCTCCTGGACGAACTGCAGCCAGAAAAAGTGCAGAGATGTTTTTAGCGGCCGGATTAACCTGTCGTGTCGCACTGATGCCCGAAGGTGAAGATGTGGACAGTCTACTTCAATCCCATGGGAAAGTGGCTTTGGATGAACGTCTCGAAGCGGCGCTTGATGGGTTGGAGTATTGTCTTGAGATGGTGAAACGTGACCTCGCTCCCAAAGAAATGGTGGCGTGGGTCCGTAATTTTTTTGCGGGATTGGCCGATACAGGGTTGGCCGCCGCATATATTCCTAAAGTAGCCCTCGGGCTTGGTATGGCTGAGGCTGAACTACGGACCACGGTACTTGGCCGAGCAGCGGTCAAACCGCCGACCGCGGCGACCCAAACCGTCAACACCCGAGCCGCCAAGACAGCATCGGTTCGGCGGGATGAAACGGAAATTGTCGAATTTGCCATACGCCACCCTGAAACTATAGGTGACCTGGCTGAAAAAGGGACGCTTCTCGTCTTGTCTTCGGATTTTATGCGACATCTGTGGGACAAGCTTGTCGTTGCGGCCAAGTGCAACCAGATTGCGGAATTGTTTTCTCGGCTTGATGAAGCTGAACGGGCGTTTTGGGCGCAATGTGAACTCAAGGGGCCGATGTCCGAAAAAGACATGCAGACCCGGTATGCGGAGATTGTCCGATTTATTGCGAAAATGAGTCGTAAGCAGATGATACGCGACGTGCTCGAGGCCATGCGACACGCAAGGGCTTCGGGTGACGCACGTTCGGAAAAAGAGCTTTTTGCCCAGTACATGGACCTTTTAGGGGGGGACAATGAGCAACCTCAAAGAAATCCAGCAGATTAAAACCCTTATTGCCAAGGGCAAACAAAAGGGGTTTTTGACCTTCGACGAAGTCAACAAAGCACTTCCGTCTGAAGTCAATAACCCTGAGCAGATTGAAGAAGTAATTTCCATTTTTGATCAGCTTGATATTTCCATTGTCGATTCCGACAAGGAAGGGCGAAAGATCGAAGTGATGTCCTCCGAGTCAGAAGAATCTACCGATTCGTCAGGGCTCGAATTGACCGAAAGCGAAGATACGCTGGATTACTCCTCGCGCAGTACAGACCCCGTGCGCATGTACCTTCGGGAAATGGGCGCAGTCCCCCTGCTTGACCGTGAAGGCGAAGTCGTCATTGCCAAGAAGATTGAAAACGGGGAAATGGACGTCCTTTACGCTCTGGTTGAAGTTCCTGTCGCGATTGAGGAACTGGTCAACGTGGGTGAAGATTTGAAGCAGGGACGCATCAAACTCAAAGATGTGGTCAAGACCATTGAAGAAGATGACCCATCTGAAGACGAGATGAACCAACGTCAGCGTGTTATTTTCCTTTTGGAAGAACTCAAGGGGATCTTTAAGAAGCGCCGAAAGATTTATTCAAAGCTTGATTATTGTGCCCTGACGGCCAAGCGAGTCTTTGGTGTACAAAAGGAAATCATCGGTTTCAAGGATGAAGTGGTTTCGCGGCTCCGCGACATCAAACTTGAAAAAACACTCATCGACCGTGTTATTGAAACCGTTGAAGACTATGTGCGGCAGATGAATAACTGTCAGCGCGACCTGTCGGCCTACATTTTGTCGGTGGGAAAAACGCAGATTGAAATTCAAGAGATATTTCAGCAGCTTGACGAACGTGAAATCAATCCTGTTGTAGCCGCCGAAGAATTGGGCATGACCGTGGAAGAGTTGTTTTCATTCAAGGAAATGCTCTCTGCGAAAATGGAAATCCTGGCTCGTTTGCAAGACAAATGCTGCCATCAGGTTTCGGACTTGGAAGAAGTCCTGTGGCGCATTAAGCGAGGGAATTCCGCGGCTCAGCGCGCCAAGCAGGAGCTCATTCGCGCCAACTTGCGACTTGTTGTCAGCATCGCCAAAAAATACACAAACCGCGGCTTGCAATTTCTCGATCTCATCCAGGAAGGCAACATCGGCCTGATGAAGGCAGTGGACAAATTTGAATACCAGCGCGGGTATAAGTTCTCGACATATGCTACATGGTGGATTCGCCAGGCTATTACTCGTGCCATTGCCGATCAAGCTCGCACCATTCGTATTCCGGTGCACATGATTGAGACGATTAACAAACTTATTCGTACGTCACGCTATCTTGTACAGGAACTTGGGCGCGACCCGACGCCTGAAGAAATTGCAGAGCGCATGGACTATCCGCTTGAGAAAGTGAAAAAAGTCCTCAAGATTGCGAAAGAGCCCATTTCTTTGGAAACACCAATCGGTGACGAAGAAGATTCGAGCTTGGGTGATTTTATTGAAGATAAAAAGGCGCTGGCCCCGGCTGAAGAAGTGGTCAACACCAAACTTGGCGAGCAAATTGGTCGCGTCTTGTCCGATCTTACGCCTCGTGAAGAGCAAGTCCTGCGCAAACGTTTCGGTATTGGCGAAAAGTCCGACCATACGTTGGAAGAAGTCGGAAAGCTCTTCAACGTCACGCGTGAACGTATTCGTCAGATTGAAGCCAAAGCACTGCGGAAGTTACGTCATCCCGTTCGTAGCCAGCATCTGCGTTCGTACTACGAAAGCTAGAATTTAGCGCTACAACGAGTTTTTTCATGAAAACGCGGTCCCCGGATGAATATCTGAGGACCGCGTTTTTCCATTGAATGCGTGTATTCCGGAAATAGACGCATCATTTATATATTTCAGAATATTCTTACTGAAATTTATACTGTTGTCTGTGGCGTGTCTTCTTTCGATTCCTCATCTTTGAACGTTGCGGCAATACGTATAAACTCCTGTTCAATGGTGAGAAAAGTTTCGACGACTTCGGGATCGAAATGTTTGCCATCCCCTTCGAGAATGATGGCTTTGGATTTCTCATGGGAAAAAGGCGGCTTGTAGTGGCGTTTGCTGATGAGTGCGTCATAGACGTCTGCCAGGGCCATGAGTCGTCCGGAAAGTGGGATATTTTCTTCTGCAAGTCCGAGAGGGTAGCCAGAACCGTCCCATTTTTCATGATGGGTATAGGCGATTTCCCCTGAGAGATCGAAAAATTCTTTTTCATCTTGCCCACGGCTCGCATTCTCTACGATTTCTTTGCCGAACACCGTGTGTTTTTTCATCTCTTCAAATTCTTCAAAGGTGAGTTTGCCGGGTTTTAAAAGGATATGGTCCGGTACGCCGACTTTTCCGACATCATGTAATGGTGCGGAATGAAAAAGGAGATCAATAAATTCATTGGTCAGTTCCGGTCGATTGCCGCGTTTCGCTAATTCTGTAGCCAAGGCCTTAACATAATGCTGGGTACGTTTGATGTGCCCACCTGTTTCAGGGTCACGTGTTTCGGCAACCGCGGCCATTGCTTCCAACGTTGTTTGTCTGGCCCGGGAGAATTGTTTGAGACGAATATAGGCCAAGCGACGCTCTCGCGCATACAGAAGGAGAGATAGGATTAAAAGCAACACAAACGTTGTTCCAAACTGGCCAGACATGGGGAGCAACACGCCTTGAGCAAAAAAGAAAAATACACTCAGCACAGGAAAGAGGAGGCAGAGAAGAAGGGCTCCTGTTGCAGCCCATCCCGGACCTACAGAAACAAAAAGGAATGTCACTAACAGTCCTGTCACAAGCGTCGTTAACCCGGTATACGTCGTCTTCCATACCGGTGTCCGATAGGTTTTTCCGGATAAAGCATTTTCCGTAAGAATTGCATGCGTTAAGGCACCTGGAAGCTCTGGGCTCACCGGGGTATGATGCAAGTCGTTGAGACCCGCTGCCGAACAGCCTAGAAAGACGATTTTTCCTTGCAGTGTCTCCGGGGGGATTTCTCCGGTCAGGATACGCACGACAGAGAGTCTTTGGGGACAGTGTTCTCGATTCGGAAACGCGATGACCGCCATACCGGTTGCATCAACAGGAATACGTGTCTCGCCGATGACGAGGAGAGGACCGAACATGTCACTATCGATGGATATCGAATTTTGACCAAGCGCTTGCATTAATGTGGCAAGCGTGAGGTTTGGATACCATGCGCCGTTGTATGCAATAAGGAGCTGCATTTTGCGCAACATCCCATCACTATCCAGGCGCGTATTAATGAAGCCATACCGGGTGAGACCGGCTTGAATCTTTGGAGTATTGCAGAGCACACCAGATGCCTCAGGAGGCGATATGAGGTCCGTTTCACCGGTTACGTGCAATGGCGTTGGCGTGCATTCCACAACCGCGTTGTAGAGGTCGAAATACATGAAGATCGCGCCAACAGCTCCTGTTCTGTTAAAAACGTAACTTAAATATGCATCGTTGTCGTCAAGCCCCGGTGGGACGCCCTGGAATTGCAGGTTGAGGTCAAACTCTTTTTGAAATGCCTTTTGGATAGTGAGCAAAGAGGTCTGATCTGGCTCCGGGAAGATAATATCGAGGCCTATGGCGGTCGATTTGGCTTCGGCGAGAGTATTCATTACAGCCGCTATTCTATATCTGGGCCAGGGCCATTGACCGATAGAAACGATACTCTCTTCGTCTATATCAGCCATAATGGCCTGGTCCATTGAAGGATGTTGTGCACCGCCAAGACGAATAAAAGCATCGTGGACGGCATTATCCATCGTGATGACCGGAGGGAGGTTGCGCCATGCTAAAAATGCGAGAAGCGCAGACACAACGGCCCCCGTTACTATCACGGCCAGATTGGAAAGAAGTCCGAATGACCGTTTTTTCTGCCAGATGGAATCAAGCACAGCGTGACTTCTGAATTACTTAACGGATAAAAACTTCCACACGCCTGTTCTTCGGCTCGGACACACCGTCGGCTGTTGGAATGAGTGGGTCGTTTTCACCATGACTGAAGATGTACATGCTTTTTTCGGGGACTCCATCTTTCATAAGCAATGCTTTCACGGTTTCGGCGCGACGAAGTGAGAGCTGCAAGTTGTAATCTTTTTCCCCCATCGCGTCCGAATGACCGATGATGCTCACTTCAGGAGCCGGTTTGGCAAGGATTTCTTTGGCTATCCCCGGAATTTCCTTCAGAGATTCCGGCTTGAGCGTTGTTTGGTCTGAATAAAAATAGAGTAAACGACTGATGGGAGGCTGTGGTTCTGCTTGGAGAGCTTCGCCGAAAACCTTTTCTATTTTGGCGGTCGACATCGTTTTTACTGCATCCGGACGCTCTGAACTTCCAACTTCAGTATAGCCGTTTGCGGTGGAGATATGTTCCGAGGCTTGGGCGCCCGTAACTTCAATTTCACCTACGGTCCCGTTCTCGTCTGGTAACAAGACGACCGTTGTTTTCGCACACGCACTCAGAAACAATACCATGACCAGTGTCATAATGATCCGCATATCCATTCTCCCTACTGAACTTTGACCACAAATTTTGTTCCTCGAACACCGACCGTCGCTTTGGGTGTACGGAATGAAACGGATTTCGGATCCAGTTTGCCGAGTTTTCCCGAACTGTATACGGCGGAACCTTTTTTCAGGAAAACATCAAAAGCGTACTGTTTTTCCAGAGGGTTGAATGTATACTGTGCGACCGTCATTTCAGACGATTCTCCCATGCCGATTCGTGTTCCATCAATAAAGGTAAATCCAACCGAACCATCGCTTTTTGTTCGGATGATGTCACCCTTTTGGAGTTTGTCCCCGACAACCGGAACAAATGTTGTGCCTTTGCGTTCCACATCAACATCGCCCGCCACATCCTTCATCGTGGCTACATGATCTTGAGCTAAGGCCGAAGTGGCCAAAGCAGCCAAAAGCACGATGCTCGTTATGAAAATTCTCATTATTTTCCCTTCCATACTTCTGCTCCTCTTCACAATCTTGCAAAACTTGTTGGAAAACACCTCTTTTCCTCAATAGAGAGTATATTGTATGATTTGTCACCTGAACAGCTAGAGATTGTCAATACGATATGTACGTATTTCAATGCGTTCCTAACCATCTTGAATACCAGGCACTACAAGTACAATGGGTCATTTACCGTGGTGCGTTGTTGTAGAGCTAAAGATATTAAGAGATGTATTGGGTTATTTTTTACATTTTTCAGAAAAAAAGCTGAAAATTCGGTCTTTCCAACGGGCAGACGTTGACATGGGGATAGGGCGTAGGTATTTTTTATTATCTCGCACTGTCTGCATACGGCCGGGACTCTTTGGGTCGAGCCGGTCGGCCAGAGGGCCTATATTTCGTTTCTGTCCACTCCCTTCTGCTGGGCCCGTTTCAGGCCGGTGTCGCCTTTCTGAAGTCCGTCGCTTCCAGCTCAATGCTCAAACGAGAGGTGACTCCCCTTGGCATTTATTTCCTCAGATAAAACGTTTTACGATTTTCGTATTGAACGAGATCGCAACGAATGCATTGATTGCCAGGTCTGTGTTCGCCAATGTTCCTATGGCGCACATTATTGGGACGAAAATCGTCAATGCGTCCGACATGACAATTCCAAATGTATTGGTTGTCATCGTTGTGCTGCATTGTGTCCGACCCAATGTTTAACAATTCGAGAAAATCCAAGCACGTTTCGACCCAACGCCTTATGGCGATCCGTTTTCATTAAAAATGTTTACAAACAGGCAAACTCCGGAGGCGTGCTGTTGGCCGGTATGGGGAGTCCTGTCGATATTCCCATTTATTTCGACAGTCTTCTTCTCGATGCGAGTCAGGTGACGAACCCGTCAATTGATCCGTTGCGGGAACCAATGGAGCTCCGCACATTTCTTGGAAGTAAACCCACGCGACTTTCGTTTGAGCGTACAGATAATGGCCCCAAACTGACAACCAGATTGAAGCCGCAAATTCAACTTGAAGTGCCGATCATGTTTTCAGCCATGTCGCTTGGCTCCATTAATTACAATTTGCATAAAGCTATGGCGCGAGCGGCAACGGAACTTGGGACGGTTTACAATACGGGTGAAGGGGGGTTGCATCGATCACTCTACGAATACGGACCGAATACCATTGTACAGGTGGCTTCAGGGCGTTTTGGTGTCGATCGCGAATATCTCAATGCCGGGTGTGCTATAGAAATTAAAGTTGGACAAGGAGCCAAGCCAGGCATTGGTGGGCATCTTCCCGGCGAAAAAATCAATGATTTGATTTCGCAGACGCGCATGATTCCTCTTGGATCAGACGCCATTTCTCCCGCACCACATCATGATATCTATTCCATTGAAGATCTCCATCAGCTTATTTACGCGCTCAAAGAAGCCTCGCAATATCGTGTGCCGGTCAGTGTTAAAATTGCTGCGGTTCATAACGTTGCAGCGATTGCGTCGGGAATTGTTCGTGCTGGGGCCGATATTGTAGCGATTGACGGAATGCGTGGTGGTACCGGGGCCGCGCCGGCTATGACGCGAGACAATGTCGGTATTCCCATTGAACTGGCATTGGCTGTCGTGGATCAACGTCTGCGTGACGAAGGGATTCGCAACGATGCTTCCGTTGTCGCTGCGGGAGGCATTCGTTCGAGTGCCGATGTCATCAAGGCCATCGCACTTGGTGCAGATGCTGTCTATATCGGAACGGCAGCGCTTTTGGCTGTAGGATGTACGCTCTGTGGGCGTTGTTATACCGGAAAGTGCCCGTGGGGTATTGCCACGAACGAGGCTTCATTGGCTAAGCGCCAGAACCCGGATGTGGCGACAAAGAAATTGATCAACCTGGTACGGGCCTGGGGACATGAAATTGAAGAAATGCTCGGCGGCATGGGACTTAATGCTATTGAAAGCCTGCGGGGGAATCGCGAAAAACTGCGCGCCGTGGGGTTGAACCAGGTTGATCTTGATACGCTCGGTGTCAAACCGGCGGGAAGGTAGACGTATGAAAAAAGTCCATCCCATAAAAGAGGTTTGTATAGGGTGTCATCTGTGTGAAATCGCTTGTGTCACAGCACATTCTCAAAGTGGCGATATCGTTATCGCCTGGCGTGAGGAGCGACGACAGGGGTTGATTGAGTCGTGCCGGCACGTTGTACACAAAGGCCCGGTATGCGTGGCTTTGAGTTGTCGTCATTGCGAGGAACCGGCATGTGTCGCAACATGTATTTCCGGTGCCTTGACCAAAGACCCCGTCTCCGGACGCACCGAATATGATGCAAGTAAATGTGTCGGGTGCTGGTCGTGTCTCATGGCGTGTCCTTTCGGAGCTATCCAACGTCATCCCACACGGAAATGTATTGTCAAATGTGACCTCTGTGCTGGTCGAGAAACTCCTGCATGCGTTGAAGCATGCCCAAACATGGCGCTTGTCTTTGAGGATCGTTCCAAAAAGAAAGACTGATATTGCATGGTAATGCTTTCGCCGAATCTCGGCCTGCAACGCCTGCGAGGAGAAGATCGCTCATGAAAGCTCCCCTTCGTGATTACGACTTTCAAAAAGACATCGCCGGTTGTGGTGTCTTTGGTGTCATCGATAAGAAAAAGAATCGTATTCCGGGCTCTATGCCCATACAAGCCATGTGTACCATGCATGATCGTGGTAATGGGCTTGGGGGTGGGTTTGCAGCCTATGGAATTTATCCTGAACTTGCTGGAATGTATGCGTTTCATCTTATGGCCGATGATCAACATGGACTCGATCAAGCTGAAGAAATCTTAAAGCATTTCTTTAGAATTCATGAATCGCAGCCTATCCCGACACGGAAAACTTTGGCGATCGCCACCCCCCCGTTGGTCTGGCGTTTTTTTTTAAGTATGCCGGAGAGACGGCCGGAATGGGTGGAGCTGAGCGAAGAAGATTATATTGTTGCTGTAGTCATGCACATCAATACGCGCACAGGAGCATTTGTATTGTCCTCGGGGAAAAATATGGGAGCCTTCAAAGGCGTGGGATTTCCCGAAGACATTGCCGAGTTTTTCCGGCTGGATGAGTATAGTGCATATCTTTGGACCGGACACAATCGTTTTCCCACCAATTCACCGGGGTGGTGGGGCGGGGCTCATCCGTTCACCATCCTGGATTGGTCTATTGTTCATAATGGTGAAATCTCGTCCTACGGTATCAATAAACGGTATCTGTGCGAGCACGATTATGAATGTACACTGATGACCGATACGGAAGTCGTGGCGTATCTTCTTGATCTTTTGGTCCGAAAACATGGGCTGACGCGACGTGAAGCAGCCTGGGTCTTTGCGCCGCCGTTTTGGGATGAGATAGACCGTATGCCCGAACCACAAAAAAACGCATTTACGGCCTTGCGTTCTGTTTACGGATCGGCCATGCTCAACGGCCCCTTCGCCATTTTGGTGGCGGATTCGACATCGCTGATGGGACTGAATGATCGGATCAAACTGCGACCGCTCGTTATCGGAGAGCAGGGAGATCGGGTATTTATGTCGAGTGAAGAAAGTTCCATTCGCGATGTTCAACCCGATCTGGATCGTGTGTTCAATCCGAAAGCCGGTGAACCCGTCATTGTGGAAGTGGAGGGGTAGATGACCATGGATACTCTGTGCATCAATGCCAATGGGATAGGCTATCGCCAACTCAATGAACAGGTTCGTGAGGCTTTGGCCCGGGGAACGACGCATTTCGAGATAGATAATGTTTGCGGTCAGCGCTATATTGCCGCGGCTGCAACCGGTGATGCCGTGTCATTCCGATTGTGTGGAGTTCCTGGACAAGATATGGGTGCCTTTCTTGCTGGACCGTTTATTCGGGTTGAAGGCAATGCTCAAGACGGCGTGGGAAATACCATGGATGCCGGAACCATCGTCATCAATGGTTTGGCTGGTGATGTCCTCGGATATGCCATGCGGGGCGGACGAATTTTTGTACGAGGCGATGTCGGGTACCGTGTTGGTATCCACATGAAAGCCTATAAAGAAAAATGTCCGATCATCGTGGTAGGAGGCAAAGCCGGTGATTTTCTTGGCGAGTACATGGCCGGAGGGGCCATTATTGTACTCGGTATGTATTCCGGCAATCCCAACGCACCCCTTGCCGGGCGGAGCCTTGGGACGGGAATGCATGGCGGAGTCATCTATGTTCGAGGCACAATCGATCCGTATCAACTCGGACCAGGGCTTATCGCCGAGTCTGCGGATGAAAATGACCTTGCCTTTTTGGCGAAACATCTTGATGATTTCGCCAAAGAATTTGACGTTGATGCCAAAGAAATTCGAGCCGAGGGATTTTGCAGAATCAAGCCATTTTCGCATCGACCCTACGGCAATTTGTATGTTCCGACTTAGGATGTTTGCAAACCAAATATGTGATTACCGTTAAGGAGGATTCATGTTTTTTGAAAGTGTTGCTTACGCCATGGGAGGGGCGCCGGGTGGCGCCGAGCAAGGCAATCCGATTATGTCAATGTTGCCGCTTATTCTCATGTTTGTCATTTTCTATTTTTTGCTTATTCGTCCGCAGCAGAAAAAAGCCAAAGAACATAAGCAAACGCTGTCGAGCCTGAAGAAAGGCGACTTTATTATCGTCAGCGGAATCTATGGCCGCATTATGGAAGTAAGCGATGAAGTTTTGTCGGTTGACGTAGGAAACGGCAACCTGATAAATGTCAACCGCAATTTTGTTTCCGGTTTGGCCGAAAAACCTTCCATGCCGAAAGAGCAGCGTGGAAAGAAGTCCAAAGCCAAAGCTGTGGAAGCGCCTGCTGAACCGGCCAAAGAATCTGCTGACAAGGCTGCCGAAGACGACGCTTCCTAAGGTCTCATGCCGGGCATTTCACGCACACTCGCATTGATGGGAGTGCGTGTTTCTCATGTGATCAACCAAGCGCTCTCCAATCGTTTGATCGGAAGAGCGCTTGGTTTTGCCGTTGATGTCGGTGTTCCAGTTCGTGACACCTCATGCACCGCGAAGGAGCTAAAATGTCGAGCTTGCGTTGGCGCATCGCCCTTGTTGTTGTGATCGCCGTATTGGGAATTGTGTATACCTTGCCGTCGTTTCAAGCGGTTCGTGACTCGTCGCTTGGGGCCGTTTTACCTGAGGACGAAATCAATCTCGGACTGGATTTACGCGGAGGAATCCATTTGACGCTCGGCGTCGATGTGGACAAAGCTGTGGAAAATTCTTTGTCTCAAATGGGGCAGGATATTAAAGACCAAGCGAAAGAAGATGGCATTGCTTTGGTCCGGTTTACCCCGCAGAAAGATGACACGCTCTCTTTTTTATTGACCGATGCTTCCAAAAAAGGCGCGCTTGATACGGCCATTACAGAACGTTTCGGTAAAATTCTTCAGGTTGTTTCAGCAACACCCGAAGCGGATAACCGGATGCGTTATGTAATTGAATTTCTCCCGACCTATCGGCGATATGTCGCTGATTTGGCTGTGGACCAGGCCATCAAGACGATCCGGAACCGTATCGACCAGTTCGGAGTTGCGGAGCCGGATATTCGCCGTCAGGAAGGCAATCGTATTCAGGTTCAATTGCCTGGCCTGCAAGACCCGCAGCGTGCAATTGAGATTATAGGCAAAACCGCCCACCTTGAATTCAAGATTGTCAACGATAAGGTCGATCTCGCCAAAGCGCAGAAAGGTTTGCTTCCTCCCGGCACCGAATTGTCGGCCATTGTTACACGAAATTTGGATGGTACCACGACGGATCGACCGATTGTCCTGGATAAGGATACGGTCATGACCGGTGAATATATTTCCGATGCGAATGTCGGTTTCGATCAGTCGAACCAAGCCTATGTTTCTTTGACGTTTAGTCCCCGTGGAGCGCGGCTTTTTGAGCGTGTTACCGGAGACAATGTTAAGAAACGGATGGCTATTGTACTTGACGGAAAAGTCTATTCCGCTCCGGTCATTCAAGAAAAAATCGCAGGCGGTAGAGCCAGTATTACCGGGCACTTCACAACGGAAGAAGCCCGTGACTTGGCGATTGTGCTTCGCGCCGGTGCGTTGCCTGCACCCGTCAATGTGCTTGAACAGCGCAGTGTCGGTCCTTCCCTTGGACAAGAATCCATTGAAAAGGGTGTCTATTCGGCACTCGTCGGATTTAGCTTCGTTGTTATTTTCATGGTTATTTACTATCGGTTTGCGGGAATTGTGGCTGACGTTGCCCTCATTTTGAATATCATTCTTATTACTGCCGGCCTGGCTGCATTCGGCGCAACGCTGACATTACCCGGCATCGCTGGTATCATTTTGACCATTGGTATGGCGGTCGATGCCAACGTCCTCATCTTCGAACGTATTCGTGAAGAGGTGCGGCGCGGGTTGACCACCCGTGCTGCGGTGCAGGAAGGCTATAGCCGCGCTACGTTGACAATTCTTGATGCGAACATCACAACGGTCATTGCTGCGCTTGTCTTGTATGAATATGGAACTGGTCCTATTCGTGGTTTTGCCGTGACACTTATTTTAGGCACGATTGCCTCCATGTTTACGGCAATTTTTGTTTCTCGTGTCTTGTTCGATATTTGGCTCGGCATGAAGCAGCATAAAAGCTCTGCATTGAGTGTATAAGGCGTTTTCCATGCCCGGTGAGTTCGGGTATGTCTCTGTTTTGACGAACGCGATCGGAAAGACCGGTCGCGTTCGTCTTTTTTTATGCTAGAACAGGGATGCCATCATGTCTGGCATGATGCTTCCTCGTACTTCCTGGGGGCGACAAATCATGTGAGCACCATTGAAGCTCATGTTTTTCAACGGCACTTCGAATCTATCGGGAGGATACTATGCCGGTGACTATGACTTCCAGTACTGAATATCATGATGCCGTAGCGTACGCGCGGCATACCATGACGGGGCGTATGCTTGATTGGACTAATCAACCATCCGTCTACAAGATTTATCGCCACGTGCCACAACGTCCGCTGTCTTGGCCGAAACAATTGCCACATACCGGATATTTTGACTGTTTGCACCAGGCGCAGCGAAAACAGCCGTTCAACAGGGCTCTTGATGAAGAGACGTTGGCAGTACTTCTTGCTTCATCCGGAGGGATATCAGAGGTCCGTCCTGCACAAGGTGGTGAAATTCATTTACGAGTGGCACCTTCTGCCGGTGCTCTGTATCCTTGTGAACTCTATATTGCAGTCCGCAACGTGGCTGGAATCGAGCCTGGATTATATCATTACTTTGTTGCACAGCATACGCTCAGCAAACTTCGAAGTGGGGTGTTTACAGCGCAAGCCATGGGAATCGAAGGGAGGGCGGAGAATGCTGCCGCACTTGTTTTCGTTTCAACTATTTTTTTTCGCAGTGCGTGGAAGTACGATAAACGTAGTTATCGCTACCTCAACCTGGATAGCGGACATGTGATCGAGGCAATGGGGGCTGCTGCCGATGGTCTTCATGTTGGATGTACCCAGGATTGGGTTTTTGATGATGATGCAGTTCATCGGTTCCTTGGAGTCGATAGAACGCGTGAAGCCTGTCTTGCTATTATGCATCTCAATGCAAAGACAGCACACCAGGAGCGTGAAGAATCATCGGTTACCGTTGAATCGTCGCTGAGCGGGTTAAGTAAAGCCGCACCACAGGACGATACCCCAGAGGCGGTTTGGGCAATCCATGCGCTTACGTCGGCAACGGGAGCTGTCCGGAAAGAATTGGCAGAACCGAAGGTATCAGGAGACGCTTCATCCGATACGAATTGGCGAGCCCTGGATATTTTAGATGAGCGTCAAGTTGACGAGAAACCGCTTTTTGAGACTGTCATGTTGCGCCGATCCAAACGCAATTTTATTACGGAGACCGTAAGACGTGAGACATTTTCATTGCTGGCATCCTGTTTTGCTCAGCCGCTTTCCATGGCGAATGAGGAGTTTGTCACGTCACACATCGGCATTGCCATGGCGTTACAGTCTATTGAGGGGTGGCAAAATGGAATTTATTGGTTGGACACGAATCGTACTCATGCTCGACAAGCTGCGCATGGCAGTTTTGGTCCAGACATCGCCAAAGCGAGCTTGGAGCAAATGTGGCTGTCCAATGCAGCTCTTCTTGTTGGATTCTTTCTTCGTTCCGGAGAGATAGATAGGCATCTTGGACCACGGGGATATCGTGCCTGTATGATGGCGTGCGCAGAATTCGGCCATCGTCTCTATCTTGGCGCTACCAGTCTTGGTTTAGGAGCTTGTGGTATCGGGGCGTTTTATGATGAGGAAGTGGCGCGGTTTTATCACGCGCAATCGGGGGAACGACCTGCGTATATTGTTGCTGTTGGTCCGATCAAAAAATAGCGTACCAGCCGCAAAAAGCGGCCGGTACGCCCATGCAATGATTAGACACCGACATCCATACGAAATGGATTGAAGCTTGTGTTGTAGTCGTAATAGTCTTCGCGTTCGGCATTCTTCAAGAAACCAACAATAAGATAGGTCAGTGGAGTAAAGAGAATCTCGACCATGGTTTTGAAGATATAATTGGAAATAATGATCGTGATGAGAAGATCGGTGGAGAATACGCCCCAAAAAGCGATGACAACAAAAATGACAGTATCGACAAACTCTCCCGCGATGGTCGAACCGATAGTCCGTACCCAGAGAAATTTGCCTTTGCTCACGATTTTGAGCCTGGCCATGGCATAGGAGTTGACAAATTCTCCAAGAAAATAGGCAACAAGCGATGCAATGACGATGCGGGGTGTCAAACCGAGGATCGTTTCATATGCACTTTGATGTGGCCAGTCTGCTGCAGGAGGTAGTGCTCCGACAATCATGAGCACGGTCGACATGAGAAATGCGGAAAAGAAACCGAGCCAAATCACGCGACGGGACCGGCCATATCCGTACACTTCAGTCAGGATATCGCCAAAAATATAGCTCAATGGGAATAAAATCGTGCCACCATCGAAGGTGAACGAGCCCAATTCGAGAATTTTAGTTGAAGCAATGTTCGAGATCAGCAAGACGCTGACAAAAAAAACAGTGATGATGTCCAAGTATCTGAATTGTTTCATGAAAGTCCTCTTTCTTCGGAATGATGAAATACAAAACAGATAAATCTATTCTTTTTCTTATGCATTGGCAAGTGTACATAACACAGAGCAACATATGAGCATTCGTGTGATTCGTTTTCGTTTGTAATGCGGAAAGAAGTTGACGGGCGAGCAAGACGCTGACCTAAATTGTATTATGATCAAAGAACTGTCAGCGTGTTATGGCCTGCTCCCAGGCATCCATAAGTGATATAGGCCGGTTTCAAGTCCGATTGCTGTGCCAATCGTCCCGAGATCAATAAGAGACGCGTTTGCGTTTGAGGAGCTTGGGTTGAAATATGTATCATCGTGGATTTTGTTGCGGCGATAGATGATGACTTTGGGATCGTCATCAAGATTGGCCTTGGTTGTGGCCAGTTCAATCGCATCATCCATGTACCCTATCGTATCAATGAGTCCGTTTCTCTTAGCCTGGCTGGCCGTATAGACTCCGGCTTGAGCGATATCGGCCAGAGCGCTCTCCGAGACATGGCGCCGTTTTTTTACGAGTTCGAGAAAGCGGCTATTGAGGGTATCTATCATTGACTGGACGAGTTTTTGCTCTTCGGGAGTCGACTCCCGAAACGGTGTTCCCATGTCTTTGAGTTTTCCGGATTTGGTGACTTCCGCACCGACCCCAAGTTTATCCATCAATCCCTGTACTTTCGGGGTGATAAAAATCGTTCCGACTGACCCAACAATACTTGTCGGGTGAGCGACAATAGTGTCAGCCGCCATGGATACATAATATCCTCCTGAAGCGCCGACACTCATGATGCATGCCACCATGAGTACATCGTGGTCACTGCGAAAGCGCATGAGCTCATGGTAAATGATATCGGCGGCAGTCACGGTACCACCGGGACTGTTGACGAGAAGCACGACAGCTTTGATGGAGTCGTCTTGTGCTGCTTTGTGCAAGATGGAGGAGACCGTTTGCACAACACCGGGACGTTGAGACACGAGCCCTTCACGCGGTGATTCCGAAAGAAAGCCTCGGATCGGGATGATAAGAACCTTGTTTGAGCCGGAGCCTTCAAGAACATACTCTTTGAGCGGATCGCTTGCTTTGCCGAAAACATCGACATTTATCGTACAACCGACACTCAATAGAAGTAGAGCGAGCAAGGCGGTCAGGGCACAACACAAAGGAGCTCGTAATATCATGGGAGGGCACCGTTATTGATCGTCGGCCAAGCGGCTATCCACCCGCAAAAGCCGGAAAAATGTCTATGCGGTCTTCATCCTCCAGGAGCGTGTCCAAGGAGGCTGTGTTTCGGTTGACGAACACCATGAAACTTTCGGTATCGTCAAGCCCCATTCGCGAAAGCAAGTGCGCAACCGTTTCGTCTACAATGTAATCGTGTCCGGCTGGAGCGCAATCGAGACTGTCACATGACGAAACAGGATGATATTTTATATAGAGCGCCATTCCTGTCTCCCGTTTTGCACGTTTTCTGGGAAAGCGCGTTATGCCATAGTGTTTGCTGCGGGCCAAGTCTGTTGCGTTGCAAAATTTTTGGATAAGCAGGAATGGGGATGCCTGAATTGGAAGATCCTTGACGTATCACTGCTTTCTCGAACTCTCCTTGCTTCGTGAGCTGGCTCGGTTTATAGCTGGTAATATGGATATCCGAAATTTGTTCAAGTGCAATGCTAAACCTGCTCATTTGATGGTTTTGAATGAGTGAAGAAACATCAACATACCTACACGGGGGGTGCCATGGCACAAAGGAATCTTTTCCAATTTCCAAAAGGAACCCTTGCCGGTATGTCCCGTCGCGAATTTCTGAAATGGCAAGCCAAAGGAGCATGTGCCATGGCCGCGTGCGCCGGGGGCATACTTATGCCTTCAGGACTGTGGGCAGATGTAGGGTGTGACATTGGTCTGGCCAAAGGAGACCCTGCTGCCGCCACACGGGCAGCCGTTGGGCTTGTTGGAGGTATGGAAGCCTATGTCAAACCGGGGGACAAGGTTGTCATCAAGCCGAATTTTTCTTTTGCCAATCCACCTGAAATGGCAACAACAACGCATCCTCTCGTGGTCTCATCGCTTGTGGCTATGTGTAAAGAAGCGGGAGCTGACCGGGTTCGCGTTTTGGACCATCCCTTAAATTCGGTTGAACTCTGTCTGCAGCAGACTGGTATCAGTACAGCCTGCCAAGCTATCGACCCGAACGCCGTTCATGCCGTTGTCGATCGTCGTCTTTATGCCGAAACCGAAATATCTCAAGGCAAAGCATTTCGGACAACCGATGTCATGAAGGATGTCCTTGAAGCGGATGTTCTTATCGCTGCTCCTGTGGCCAAGTCGCACGGTTCGACTGGAGTGAGTCTTTCCATGAAAGGTATGATGGGACTCATTTGGGAGCGCGGTATCATGCATTATCGTTTTGATTTGAACGAAGCGATTGTCGATTTGTGTACTTTACTTAAAGCTGATCTCGCTGTGATCGATGCAACCCGAGTGTTGACGACAAACGGTCCGTCCGGTCCGGGGAAAGTCGATATTCTCAATACAGTGATTGCTTCCCCCGATATGGTCGCAGCCGATGCACAGGCCGTAACCATATCCACGTGGTATGGCCGGTCTTTTCGGCCGAATCAGGTCAAGCATATCAAATTAGCCGCCGAACGTGGGTTGGGACGACTGGATATTGAAAATCTGCGTGTGAAGCGAGTGGAAATCTAATGGTCGATTTCCGTCGTGTTCTCCAGACCATTTTTCTACTCATTTTTTGGCTCTTGCTCGGATTGACGGTTTTTCCGTTTGTTATCGGAATTACTGTTCAATGGGCGCTTGTTTTCGATCCGTTTTTGGTCGTGGGAACGGCGTTGGCAACACGGACCTTTCCGGCCATGTTCGGCCTGGGTATACTTGTCTGGATGTCGGCTTTGATCTTGGGACGTGCCTTTTGCGGGTATATGTGCCCTATGGGGGCGACCCTGGACCTTGTCGGTTGGATATTACGTTCACCTCGTAAGCCTGCGATGTGGTCTCCGCGCTTGTTTCGATGGAAATTTCTGTTTCTTATTGCCTGTCTTGCCGCGGCTACATTTGGAGTATCACTGGTTTTTCTGGGTTCACCACTTTCTCTGGTTACGCGGTTCTATGCACTGCTTCTTGAACCTGTGGCGTCATTTCTTGGAAATACGGTTCTCGATGGCATGCGCACGGCCCTCGACTGGGTCGGTATCGATGCATTGCGGTATATTCATTGGGGATCACGGAAATATGCTGCCGTGGCATTTGTGCTTGTCACATTTGGTGCGCTATTCTGGTTGGCTCGGACAACACCGCGTTTTTGGTGTCGGTATCTCTGTCCGGCTGGGGCCATGCTCGGTCTGGCTTCGAGACGGCCAATTGTTCGGCGCCGCGTCGATGCCTCTTGCATCGACTGCAAAAAATGCGTCGCCAATTGTCCTATGAATGCCATCCCCGATGATCCTCAAACGACCCGGCTGGATGAATGTATTCTGTGCCAGACCTGTGCGCAGGTCTGTCCCGTTAGGGCTATTGCGTTTACGCGTCTCTCCGACCAGTCACAGCACCGTACACATGTGGACGACCTGTCTCGCCGCGCTGTACTGACGGCAGCTTCAGCCGGAGTCGGGGTCGCAGTACTTGTATTGACGGGGCTGCATGAATCGGCGTCCTTCGATGACGGTGGGGGACGCATTATGGACCCGACTTTGATTCGGCCACCCGGTGCCGTACCGGAACACAGCTTTCTTGCGGCCTGTGTTCGCTGTGGTGCGTGCATGCGCGTGTGTCCGACCAATATGTTGCAACCGACGTGGCTTGCGTCGGGATTTGCCGGATTATCCAGTCCGATTGGTGTTCCCCGACGCGGACCGTGTGAACCATTGTGCAATGCATGTGGTCTCGTTTGTCCGACTGGAGCTATTCGACCTCTTATCTTGGAAGAAAAAATGTGGGCCAAAATGGGAACGGCTCACATTACACGGCAAAAGTGCCTTGCCTGGGAACTTGATCGGAAATGCCTTGTGTGTGATGAAGCGTGTCCCTACGATGCGATCAGTTTGCGTCAGGTTCCGGGGATTGTTTCGGCCGTGCCATTCGTTGACGAGAATAAATGTGCAGGATGTGGTTTTTGCGAGCGGTATTGTCCTGTCACAGCTTTGCCGGCCATTTCGGTGGAACCGATGGGAGCCGTTCGTTTGGCGTCGGGATCCTATGCCGAATATGGTCGTGCAGCCGGTTTGACGATAAGCCGAAAAGTAAAAGTCGCACCGACTCTTTCCAATCAGGAACAGGATACAGGGGAGCTGCCGCCAGGATTTCTTGTCGATTAAACGCAGAAAAAAGCCAGAGTCTTGCATTTATCGTAAAAATCATTAGGGAGTTGACCTTACCTCTGAGGTCACAGAAGTATGCTCTACGTCAAGCACCGTATTGCATCTCACGGTTCGACTTGATTCTCATTTTATGGTGATGGATAACGGAAAAGGAATGGATTTATGGAACCAGATGAAATTTCACAACGTATTGAAGAACTTCAGCCACTCGTGGCAGCGGTCAAAGCAGAAATGGCCAAGGTTGTTGTCGGCCAATTCGATTTGATTGAAGGCTTGCTTATCGGGCTGTTCACCAAAGGGCATATATTGCTTGAAGGCGTTCCCGGACTCGCCAAAACGACTGCGGTCAAAGCCTTGGCTGCGGCCGTACATGCCCGCTTCAAACGTATTCAATTCACCCCGGATCTGTTGCCGGCCGATATTCTCGGAAACCGTGTTTATCATCCTGAAACTGGCTCTTTTTCGACGAAAAAAGGACCACTCTTCAACAACATCATTTTAGCTGATGAGATCAACCGTGCCCCTTCGAAGGTGCAATCCGCGTTGTTGGAAGCCATGCAGGAACGGCAGATTACGATTGGTGAAGAGACATTTCCCCTGGATGATCCATTTCTTGTGCTTGCCACGCAAAACCCAATCGAACATGAAGGCACATATCCCTTGCCTGAAGCGCAAGTCGATCGATTCATGTTAAAAATCATTCTTGGGTATCCGAGCATGGAGGATGAGCGTGAAATCGTCAAACGCCATGGTTCGGCCTTGGCTGAGCCTCCGCAAGCTGTTCTGACACGTCAAGGATTGGACAGTATCTCTCGCGTCATACAAAATGTGTACATTGACGACGCTATTCTCGAATATATTCTTCGCATTGTTTTTGCTACCCGATTTCCCGGTGAGTCCAATCTTGGTGATATTGCTGGGTTTATCGAGTTCGGCGCATCGCCGCGGGCGTCAATCTGTTTGAGTGAAGCTTCCCGTGCTCGGGCATTTCTGCATGGTCGAGAATATGTTGTCCCCGATGATATCAAGGCCGTGGCGCTCCCTGTGTTGCGGCATCGATTGATCTTAACCTACGAAGCGGAAGCCGAATCTCAAGACGCTGACGCGGTTATCCATCATATTCTTGCGCACGTCCCGACTCCGTAATCGCGTCGTTCCATCGTGAAAACTCTGTTCTGAAAGGAGAGGCCACAGGGGCAGGCTTGGTCATGGCTTTTCTCACGCAGTGGACGGCTGCGAAGATGATCGTTCGTAAAATCGTCATAATGCAGTCATCTCATTGTGTTACCGATTGTCGACGTTCGGAGAATTGTTTCCGAAAATTTCATCAAGGCTTGTCATTATTTCTTGTGCGCTGTGTTGATTTTGCGACGAGCCTTCAGGAACGTGAACGAAGACAATGATTATGAGTACCATGATGTCTGCTGTGCAATCGAAAGGAACCGTTGATTCTTCTGAAATCGGGAGCAATGGATGTCGCGAGACGGACAATGCCGAAATACCTTCGGCACAGTTTCTCCTGTATGGGAATGGCTCGCTCTGTGAAAGTGAATATGTCCCAGGGGTCACCCAACTCCCCGAATTACTGGATGATCAGATTTTGTGGGTAAAAGTTCTTGGTATTCATGATTATCCATTTGTGAAGACAATATGTGAGCAATTCGCAATTGATGATGATTTGTTAGAGGATACGGTCGATACAAGCATGCGGCCGCGATATCTTGAATTGGATAACGGGATCTCCATTACCATCAAGAGCATCGACATTGATCCTGTAACGCGTTCAATCCATGCCGAACATGGAGCGATGATTTCCATGGGGCAGGTCGTTTTGACCTTTCAAGAGTGTCGTACACACCCATGGAATGATTTTGTGAAGCGATTGCGCCGAGGAAGACATTGGAATAAAAGCGATCCGCATTACTTGGTTTTTTCACTGGTCGATACGATATTGGACCATTATCTGGCATCGATGGGCTCGATGACAGATACCTTACAAGAGCTTGAAGACAAGCTCCTTGATGTCCAAACGCAGGAAACACTTCTGGAAATGTTTCGGATCAAGCGTGAAATTGCCTTGTTGCGAAAAAATATATGGCCCTTACGTGAAATTGTTCAAGGGCTTTCGCATAAAAGGAAATCCAAAAAAGTCAGTGAATATGCGCTCGATATCTTGCGTGACATTCGAGATGACGTCAAAGAAGTCATTGACTTGCTCAATACGGTGGACAACGTCATTACGGGTCTTATTGATTTGAATTCAAGTATTGCCGATATGACGATGAACAGAGTGATGAAAGTGCTGACCGTCATGGGAACAATCTTTCTTCCACTCACGTTTATTACCAGCTTGTACGGGATGAACTTTAAAAATATGCCGGAATTGGAATGGCACGACGGCTATTATATTGTTCTTGGTGTCATGCTCGCCATTACTCTCGGTATGGTATGGTTCTTTCGTCGTAAGCGATGGATTTAATCCTCTAAATCAGCATTTTTCCATAGAGGAAGAAACACGTTTTCTCGTCCGTCAGGTGCACCCGATATGGATTTTTCATAGACCTTGGGGCACTATGGCATGATTCTTCGCACGGCAAATGATGGATGCGAAACGATGTGTGCCGTGGAATTCGAACAGTACATATGACGTTTTTCCGCTCGATTCCCCCTCATGCAGCAACGCGACAGTCTTTGAGACGCTTCTCAAAATGCAATGCGTTCTCGTTACTGGAGAGACATGATATGATTTCCCCGCCGCTTTATAAACAGCTTCGCCGTATTCACCTTCGAGGAAAACGTATTTCGGATGCACTCATGGCCGGTCATTTTCGATCCGTCTTTCGAGGACATGGTGTCGAATTTGAAGAAGTCGGGGTGTATGACGAAAACGATGACGTGAAGCATATCGAATGGAACGTCACGGCCCGTATGGGGAGACCGTTTGTTAAACGATACCGTGAAGAACGTGAACAGACCGTCATGTTGCTTGTCGACACGAGCGCATCGCTCGGAGTGGGACATGTCGGGCACCGCAAACTGGAAACGGCGGCGGAGACCGCCGCGTTGCTGGCTCTGTGTGCGCAGGGAAACGGTGATGCTGTTGGGGCCATGTTGTTCAGTGAATCCGTTGAAATGGTTTTGCCGGCAAAAAAGACGCAATCCGCAGTCTGGCGAATTGTCCGCGAAATCGTCGGCGTCAATAGAGCCACGGGAAAAACATCGCTTCGCACTGTCTTGGAAGAATTTGGCCGCATGCATAAACGCCGCGCTATTGTCTTTCTCATTTCCGACTTTGCTGACACCGGTTACATGGATGCCTTGCGCCCTGTCGCCGGTCGACACGATCTTGTGGCAGTCATGGTTCATGATCCTTTGGACTTTGATTTGCCCGAAGCCGGGATTGTTCATGCCGTTGATCCTGAAACTCATGAAACGGTTGTCTGGGATTGTTTCGATGCCGCTTCTCGCAGACGATTTCATACTGCGGCAATCGCCGATTTCGAACAGCGTCAGGCGGAATTACGTGCTGCCGGAGTGGATATTGTAGAATGCAGTACAGATGCTTCTCCTGTGGATGCACTGTATCGTTTCTTTCGGCTTCGTGAACGCCGCCTCGGGAGATAAAAAAACATGGCAGTAGACGAAGCCATACAGGATATTGTGGATATCAAGCCGCTGCTTGCGGCTCCGTCGCCATCTTCTTTTTGGATGGTGTGGATGATACTCGGTGTAGGGCTCTGCGTACTTGGCATCATTATTATATGGTGGTGGCGCCGAAAACGACGTTCTGAAACCATATCGCCACGCGCCGTGTTGAAGGGGTATATTCAACACATGGATGATACTGGGCTGTCAGATGGGCAGTGGTATACGGCGATGACCAATGTTGTACGTCAAACGGCTGTGATTGCATGGGGTGTGCAGGCTTCAGGGCTGACCGCGGCAGAGTTGGCATCGCTTGTTGAGTTGCAGACGCCCGATTCCGCATTGGGACGAGACGTTGCCGCTGTGCTGGTGCGCAGTGAAGCCATGCGTTTTGCGCCTGAAGGCAAGACTTCGGCAATCGGTGCCGATCAAAGAGCAATGGATCGCGAGACAATTCATCGTTTTGCAACTCGCACCGCCTTGCAGGACCGTGTACGTCATGGAGGCAAACATGATTGAGTTTGCCCATCCGGTATGGTTCGTCTTGTTGTTGGTGCCGCTTGCCGTGTGGATCATAACCGTGCGGCGTCGCCGGAAACAAACGGGGTTGACGGTGACATCGGTACGCCCGCCAACTGGAATGTCGTTATGGCTTCGTCTGTATCGAGTATTACCGATCGTTCCCCCGTTCGTCTTGACGCTGCTCGTCGTTGCGTTGGCTGGACCGCATGTCGGTCACGATCGAACCTATGTTCCGTCAACTGGAGTGTCCATCGTCTTGGCCGTCGATGTCTCGGAAAGCATGGCCGCGCTCGACTTCACGCTTGATGGAAACTCTGTCAACAGGCTGGCTGCCGTTAAAGCGGTCGTGGATGATTTTCTCAAGAAACGGCCTGGTGACCGGATTGGGTTGGTTGTGTTCGGATCCAATGCCTATACCCAGGCTCCGTTGACCCTTGATCATGACGCTTTAGCTTTGGCGTTGGATCGCGTCTCTATTGGTGCAGCTGGATCGAAAACCGCGGTCGGGGATGCGCTGGGCATTGCCCTGAAGCGACTGGAAGATGTGGACAGTACATCCAAAGTCATCGTGCTGTTGACCGATGGACGATCCAATGCCGGAGAGATATCGCCGGAATCAGCCGCGCTTGTGGCTAAACAAGCCGGTGTTACTGTCCACGTCATTGGGGTCGGAAGCGATAAACCGGCACCGTTTATCATCAATGATCCGCTGTTCGGTCAGCGGGTTGTTCATCAGCGTCTGGAAATCGACGAACCCTTACTGCGGAGTATCGCCGACGAAACAGGTGGTTTGTTCTTTCGCGCGTCCGATACCGAGGGGCTGCGCCGTATCTATGATACCATCAATACTTTGGAAAAAAGTGACTTCAAGGTCATGACATTTGGCGATACCACGCCTTTATCCGGATGGTTTATCGGTGCTGCGTTCGGACTCATGTTGGTGTGGATGGTCTTGACCGCAACCCGATTATTGAGTGCGCCATGACATTTGCTCATCCTGAATATTTTTGGTTTTTGCTTGGTTTGCCTCTCGTTGCTCTGGTGCTTGTACGGGCCATGCGAAAACGAGACAGACTGTTTGCCGGGTATGTTGGAGCGGCCGATACGTCTCGAGGACGTATCGTACGATGGTTACGTATTGTTGCCTGTGTGCTTGGGCTGGCCTGTCTTCTTGCCGCTTTGGCGGAACCGGTGGCCGATACGGCGCAGACCGTGAATCTCAAACGCGATGGCGCAGCACTGATGGTGGCGTTGGATTGCTCCAAAAGTATGCTGGCTGAGGATGTGAAACCGAATCGCTTGGAGCGCGCCAAGCGAGAAGCCATTGATCTGACGGATCGGCTATCTGGAGACAAAGTCGGTTTAGTTGCGTTTGCCGGCGATGCCTTTGTGCAATGTCCACTGACTTTGGATTATTCGGCGTTTCGATTGTTTTTGAGCGTTGTCGGACCCAATTATTTCCCGGTTGGCGGCTCAAATTTGGCTCAAGCTGTGGATGTCGCGTTAGAGGCTTTTTCCGGCAACGAAGGTGCGGGGAAGGCCATCATCGTTATCAGTGACGGCGAAGAGACGACAGAAGAAAATGAAGCGCGGATGCAGGACGTTGCCGAAAAAGCCAAATCCATGGGGATACGTATTTATACCATGGGCGTGGGCACGACGCAGGGCGCTCCGGTGCCCTCTGCAAAAGGGTATATGAAGACGTCGGACGGCTCTATTGTTGTTTCTAAACTTGATGACGGGTTGTTGAAGAAAATCGCTACGATCACGGGAGGACTTTATGTCGATGCCGTGGGGACGGACGATGACCTTGACGTACTTTATGATAAGACGATTCGTCGCGATATGACACGGACAACCTTTGAAGAAACCCGCCAGCAACGCCGAACGGGGGATATCTCTATACTTGTTCTTGTCGCTTTGGGGTTGTTTGCGTTCGTTTTTGCCAGACCGGGGGGATATGCTGGTCGATGGATACTTGTTCTGGCGTTGGTCATGGGAATACGCTGTCCGGTCTGGGCCATGGATACGACCGATATCGAACACCTGGCACAACAGGCGTATGAGGCTGAGCGATACGATGAAGCCCTGGCTTTGTATTTGAAAGCACAGATTGAAAACCCGACATCATCGGCGTTGTATTACAATATCGGCAACGCGCAGTATCGTTTAGGACATTTCAAAGAAGCGGCAACACAATTTGCTGAAGCGTTACGTCAAGGAACTCCTGATCTTCAGGCGCAAGCCGCCTATAACCTCGGCAATGCCCGGTTTAAAAATCATGACATAGGCGGCGCTATCGAGGCCTATGAAACCGCGTTACGCTTAAATCCTAATGATACGGATGCGGCCAAGAACCTTGCATTTGCCAAACAGGTACAACAACAGCAGAAGCAGCAACAAGAGCAGCAGGGTTCATCTTCTCAGGAGCAGCAACAGCAGGAGAAGAGTGAGCAACAGGGAGATTCCTCGCAAAATCAAGGAACTCCAAACAATAGCGGTGAATCTAATTCGTCGGAATCTCCTGGGCAGTCCGGGACAAACACGCCGTCTGAATCTTCCGCACCGTCAGAACAAACCGGTGGAGAGAAAACAGAACAGCACGACAATGCGTCGTCGAAAAATCAAAATACGGACCAAACGTCGCAAAGTCAGAATATCGGTGAGTCTCACAAACAAGACCCCGAAAAGCAAAATGATATGTCGTCTTCACAGGACGAACGACATCTCGATAATGGTGAAGAAGCATCTGCACCGGATACCGCTTCTTCTGATTCGGAGGCGCCTCTGTCCGAGCGTCTGCAGGCAATCGATGGAGAAGGCGAGCAGGGCGATGATGAGAATACTGAAGCGATGAGGCAAACTGCCGTTGCCGGTAAATCAGATGAACCATCGGAAACATCGACAGAAAGCGCCGATCAACGCGTCGGTCTTGGTGTGTTGGATCGGCTCCAGGATATGCCGGGCGGGGCGCTTCGACCGACGGCGCGCAAACAGCAGGTGACAAAGGACTGGTAAGTATGACCATTTTGGGGTCCAGATTTCGGGAAAGGCATCATATATTTTCTCTACAGTGGCTGGTCTGCGCAGTGCTCGTTATGCTTGTTGTCTCACTCGCGGGCTCGGCATTCGCTCAAGAGGATAATGCTCCTGAGGCGCTTGTGGATCGGAATACTATCGCTGTTGGGGAATCTTTATTTCTTCGTGTCATGGTACATGGTGGAGATGCCGACATCGACACATCGGTGATTACAAACTTTGAGGTTGTTTCTCGAGGCACAAGCACTCAGATTGAAGCCGGGATGAGCGGTATTGAGCGCACCACAACCTATTCATATACCTTGATTCCGCAAAAGAGCGGTGAATTGCAGATCCCTGCGTTACCTGTGAAAACAGATGATGGGACACAATACACAAAACCCATTACCATCACGGTCACTCCCGATACGGAATCGTCCGATAAAGATATATTTCTTCGCGCCACGGTGAGTAATGCGACGCCGTGGGTCGGCGAGCAAGTTGTCTACACTTTGACCGTATTTCTTGGACTTCCGATCAGTAATGCACAACTTGGCGAGCCAGAATTTTCCAAAGCGGATGTTGTCCGATTAGATGGACAGACTGAGAGCGAAGAAATCCACAATGGACGGCAGTATAAAACAGCAACGTTTCGTTTTATGGTCACGCCATTAGAAGCAGGTGAGATTGCCGTTAAACCGGTCACATTGCGAGCCGATATGCTTGTGCCCACGAGAAACCGAAATCTGCCGGGTCGAGGTTTTGGGCAGGGTTTTGCCGGGATGGATCGCTTCTTTTCGTTTTCGGATTTGCAGCCCGTCGCGTTTCGCTCCAATCCGGTCTCTTTGACGGCAAAAGCGTTGCCGCCTGTTCCCTTTGGCACAACGTTTTCCGGACTTGTCGGCGATTTCACGTTGGATGTTGCGACGGATGTGACATCTGCTCGGGGCGGAGATTCCGTGACCATGACCGTCACCCTTTCGGGGCGAGGGAATGTTGCCAGTGCAAGTTTGCCGGCAATTGTGTGGCCAGAGGGCATGAAAGTATACGATGATGCTCCTGAGCGGGATGTGAATACCGATGAGAAAGGATATTACGGGAAGAAGACATTTCGTCTGGCGCTTGTTCCAGCCAAACCGGGCACTTTTGTCATTCCGTCCGTGCACATCACGTATTTCGATCCTGTTGTGGGGAAGTATAAGACACTGGAGTCGGAGCCCATTTCATTGACCGTGACGGGGCAGGCCGTGATAGCTTCGCCGGTGCCTTCCATCGATTCCTCAGAAAAAATAGTACAGTCGCAAACACCCGCAACCGAACCGGTCATACAGCTGCAACAGACACCAATTCGACCGTTACGTCGAGGGCCGGTCGTCCTCACTGATGAAATGTCATTTGGGCCGTTGCTTTTCGGCGTTATCGCACTTGGCTCGACAGCGCTATATGTTCTTTTTCTTTTAGTACGTCGTTTTGCTGCACGGCAAACTCGACGCATTCAACAAGCCAAGCGCCGAGTTGTGAATCATGCGCGCCGAGCTTTGCTGGCTGATACCGATGAAGCCATGCTTGAAGCGGCTGGTCGCGCGCTTGAGTCTGTTCGTCAGTTTTCTTCGAACAACAGTGCCCTTGAGCGTCATATCGAAAAACTCAATACCATGCGTTTCCGCCCGATACCGCCGGGACACGAGGAAATCCGTACCGCAACGGAGGAAGCGTTGCGTATTGTGGAGGCGATATGCCGATAAAATGTGTAGTTCTTACTCTCTGCTTTGTTTTGACGGCTTCAATGGTTACCGCTGCCAGTGAAACTCTTGATCGTAACACGCTGTATACAGATGGGCTTGCGGCGTTCGATCGCGGTGAATACGGTCAGGCCGCCGAGCTTTTCACCCGATTGACTGACGAGGGCGTCTCGAATGGGCCACTTTACTATAATATCGGGGTATGCCGACTGCACGAAGGACGCATTGGCCTTGCACGCGTCTGGTTTGATCGAGCTGCCTATTATATGCCGTCTGATCCGGACTTACGCCAAAACGCGGCGTATGCGGCTTCGCATGTCGGCAAAACCGGCGATGCAATGCCGCAGTCGACATTGGCAGCACTGCTTGTCTTGCCGCGGATTCTTCCGGCTCCCGTGGTGTACGCTATGGCCGCTGTTCTGGTGATGTTGTGTTGGATAATCCTTATGGTACGACGGTTGCGCCCGAATATGGCACCTCCAGCGCTTGGAGCGGCCTCAGGAGTGATCGCCTGTTTTGCTGCGGTATGCGTTTTGTGTGCTGCGGTGCTTATCTGGCAGACAGTATGGATACGTCAGGCCTACGTGGTGACGGAAAAGGCAGAAGTCCGTTCCGGCAATACGTCTTCGGCGACACTCTTGGCAGAACTCCCCGATGGGAGTGCCATACAACTCGTCGAGAATATGGGAGAATATGTTCGAGTTCGGTTTGGAGATGATAGAACCGGATGGATAGAGACGACAAGCGTCGTCGCTCGTTAATTCTTTTCTGAAAGCATATTCCGTCCAGCGGTGCATCTGCACCGGTGAATGGCAATCCACAAAAGGAGTCGCACAATGTGACTCCTTTTTTTGTGTGCGTTCAAAGGGGGATTGATCACGGTGAACGGTTCTAAACGGACTGTCAGTGGCTTTGAAATTTCGTGTTTGAAATTGTCGAGGATTTCCGACCACTGACCGAAAACCGTATGCAATATTGTTGTGTTGCTTGCTAGAAAGGAAGGCATGAAGAAACCGCAACCTTGGAGGCTTTCATGACACAGCAACACACCACATATGGTGTCTTTGGTGACTCCATGAATATGCAAATGCAGAGAGCAGAATGCGTCGATATGACGAATTTCGACAGTGTTACTGTTTCATCGCAAATCAAGCGCGGTTTTCTTTCTTATCATGTCAATGACGTCATGCGGTATGGCATGGCTGTTATGGCATTCGTCGGCATTGTGTTCGTCTGAGCCCTTATTTCCCCAAACTCTTAAACAGGAGACAGACATGAAAAAGAACGAAAAAATGCAAGCATATTGGAAGAAGAACCTGACATATATGGTTGTCCTCCTGTCTATTTGGGCTCTCGTTTCGTATGTATTTGGAATTTTGCTTGTGAGCCAGCTCAATGCATTCCATCTTGGAGGATTTCCATTGGGATTTTGGTTTGCTCAACAAGGATCGATCTTCGCTTTTGTTCTCATTATTTTGGCGTACTACATTCTCATGTCCAGGCTCGACAAAGAATTCGACGTCCACGAGTAATTCATACGTATAAAAAAGAGGTGTCTCATGTCGATCATGGCTTGGACATATATCATGGTGGGAGTGACGTTCAGCATCTATTTGAGCATTGCTTGGATGTCGCGTGTTAAGGATACAAAAGGATTCTACGTTGCCGGCGGAGGGGTGCCTCCGCTTGCCAATGGAATGGCCACTGCAGCAGATTGGATGAGTGCAGCATCATTTATTTCCATGGCTGGCCTCATTTCGTTCATGGGATATACCGGCTGTATTTATCTCATGGGCTGGACTGGAGGATATGTTTTACTGGCATTGCTGTTGGCGCCGTATCTGCGCAAGTTCGGCAAGTTTACCGTGCCTGATTTCGTGGGAGACCGGTATTATTCGTCAACAGCTCGTGTTGTGGCATTGATCTGTGCCGTGTTTGTCTCCTTGACGTACGTCGCTGGTCAAATGCGCGGGGTGGGCATTGTGTTCAGTCGTTTTCTCGAAGTCGACGTGGATACCGGAGTCTATATCGGGATGGCCATAGTGTTTTTGTACTCCGGATTGGGCGGTATGAAAGGCATCACGTGGACCCAGGTGGCGCAATACTGCGTGCTCATTCTGGCGTTTCTCATTCCAGCCGTGGCGATTTCGTTGAAGATTACGGGGAATCCAATTCCACAGCTCGGTTTTGGTGACACCATTGCTTCAGGCACGGATGCAGGAGCGTATCTGCTTGATACGTTGAATAAAGTCAGCGTTGATCTCGGTTTTACGCAATATACATCAGCTTTTGGTCCGGGAAACAAGTCGATGATTGATGTCATGGCGATTACCATGGCGCTCATGGTGGGGACGGCCGGATTGCCGCACGTTATTATCCGGTTTTACACCGTGCCGAGTGTGAAAGCAGCTCGTTTGTCGGCATTTTACGCAATCTTGTTCATCGCGATTCTCTACACGTCGGCACCGGCAGTGGCTTCGTTTGCCCGATACAACATGATTAAGTCGTTGAATAACGTGCCATATGAAAATGCACCGTCCTGGTTTTTGAACTGGGAAAAAACCGGGCTCATTGCCTGGTTGGACAAAAACGGTGATGGACTGATTGAATATCGTGCAGGGAAGGCGTTTACCGGAACACCGCAATTTACCGGCCAGGTGGGCGCGTTTGGGCAACCGTTGTTGTCGAACACACCGACCGATAGCCCCAACGAGCTGTACGTTGATCGTGATATTATGGTGCTTGCTAACCCGGAAATTGCCAAATTGCCGGCTTGGGTTATCGCGTTGGTGGCTGCTGGTGGACTTGCTGCGGCGCTGTCGACGGCATCGGGATTGTTGCTGGTTATTGCGTCGAGCATCTCTCATGACCTGTATTATCGCATCATCAATCGGCAGGCTTCGGAGAAACAACGACTCATGCTCGGCCGCATCATGATCGGGGTGGCGGTGTGTATCGCCGGCTATTTCGGCATTAATCCGCCCGGATTCGTGGCACAAGTGGTGGCGTTGGCGTTTGGACTCGGCGCATCATCCTTTTTCCCCATTCTCGTGCTGGGTATCTTCTGGAAGCGAGCCAATCGACAGGGAGCAATTTGGGGAATGGTGTCTGGTATTGGGTTTACGATGTTCTATATTGTGCAAACAAAATTCATGGGGGTTGCTCCGTGGTTCTTCGGCATCAGCCCTGAGGGCATCGGTGCCGTGGGCATGGCCATCAACTTTATGGTGACAATCGTCATCTCTTTGATGACGTCGCCTCCGCCAGAAGAAATCAGCGAGATGGTGGAAAGTGTGCGCATTCCGCGCGGAGCAGGCGCCGCCGTGGATCACTAACAATACAAGAACGTCGTTTTCAATCATTAATGTCATATCCGTACACCGCCGTCGAAAAAAGCGACGGCGGTGTTTGCGTGATGAGAGAGAAGGGCTATGGTATAATGGAAAAGACCGTCTAACCTCGTCGGAGAGTGTTCCATGTCTAGCCATGATTTGCCCGACGCCGACCCTGTTTTTGTTAGGGATTTTCTGGCACAAACCCTGCCTTTTCGTTTTCTTGATTCGACAATGCTCATGACCTTAGCCAAACAGTGCACGATAGATTTTTATCCTAGACAAACCATCGTGATAGAGCAGGGACAGGCGGTCGTTGATGCCTTGTATCTTATTCAGCGTGGTGGCGTGCGTTTATTTGTTCGTGACGATGAAGGAACGGTGACACTTCTTGATTTTCGAGGAGAAGGAACCACCTTTGGTGCCACAGCTATATTTCGTCATGGATCGTCCGACGTCTGTGTGGAAACCATTGAGGATACGTTTGTTATCAAGCTTCATAAGCAGACATTTCTTGACATAGCTGAAACGCAACCAGTCATTGCCAACTATTATTTGAAGGTCTTGTCTCGGGACTACTTGTCAAAAGCATTTGTAGAAATGCGTCGACGAAAGTCGTTTATACGTGAAGAGGGTTCATTTTATCTCTTCAGTAAGCGAGTAGGAGACGTGGTGTCCAGGCCGGCTGTTACCGTCGATTTTGGACGAAGTATTCAACGGGCTGCCCGGGATATGCTCAAACAAAATGTCGGTTCGCTATTGGTTCGAGAGCCGTCAGGTGCGGTTTCCGGAATTGTAACAGATAAAGATTTACGCATGGCATTGGCGCTCGGCATTGATTCGTCGGCTGGCGTGGAAACAATTATGTCCACACCGGTTGCTTCTATTGAAAGTCATCACGTCTGTTTCGATGCATTGCTCAAAATGATGACCGGTCAGATTCATCACCTGAGTGTGACACGGAATGGTGATGTTATCGGCGTGCTCACATCACATGATATCATGGTTTTGCAAGGGAAATCACCCATGTCATTGTTTCGCGAGATTCGGTCGCGCGAACGTCTGGATGAGCTGTATCCCATGGCGGAAAAGGTGCCGCAAATGGTACGCAATCTCGTTGAAGAGGGAGCCAAAGCCGGCAATATCACCAGAATGATTGCCATCATAAACGATCTCATTGTGGAACGGGTGCTTCACCTCGTCTCCCAGGAAATTGGTCCGGCTCCGGTTTCGTATTGTTTTCTGTTCATGGGGAGTGAAGGGCGCCGGGAGCAAACTTTTGCGACGGACCAAGACAATGCGCTTGTCTACGCGGATTGTGAGGAGGACTTTTTAGAGAGAGCGGCAAACATTTATTTTGAAGCGTTTTCACAACGCGTCACTGAAGAACTCGTCAAATGCGGATATCCTCGATGCAACGGGGAGATTATGGCGTCCAATCCTGCATGGCGCAACTCGCTTTCTGCATGGAAACGTATCTTTGATGACTGGGTTCATGTGCCGCATCCGCAAGACGTGATGCACGCTTCCATCTTTTTTGATTTTCGTGGCGGGCATGGTCATGTTGCATTAGCCGAAGATTTACGCCGCCATGTTATTGCTCTTACACGTGAGAATGACGTTTTTTTGCGCTACTTGGCGCAGGATTGTCTCAAGAGCAGACCCCCGTTGTCTTTTTTCAACAATTTTATTGTGGAAAAAGACGGAGAACACCGAAATACGCTCGATATCAAAGCGCGTGGCTTATTACCATTGACGGATTTCGCCCGTGTTTTGGCCTTGCACGCCGGTATATCCGAGACCGGAACACTCCTTCGCCTGCAGCTTGTACATGAGAAGGGACTGCTGCCCGATGATTTGTATCAGGCATCAACGGAAGCTTTTGAGTTCTTATTGCATTTGCGCCTGGTGCACCAGTTAGAGCGTGTGGAGCAGGGTGTTCCCCCAAATAATCATATCGAGCCCTCTCGATTGTCTGAATTGGAAAAGCGCACACTTAAACAAGCGTTCGCCGTTATCGGTCGCATTCAGGCTCACGTGAACGATGCCTATCATTTGTCACTCTCATAAGAATTTTCATATTGAGGATTACATACAGTATGCACTGGCTTCGACAATTATTTTCACGTCATCCCTTACCGGAATTAATGGCTAAAAATCATAATGCGTTTCGGCGCTTTGATCAGAAACGTCCTTTGGATGAATATGAATTTGCTATTGTTGATACGGAACTCACAGGACTGTCTGTCAAACGTGATGCGTTGGTATCTATCGGAGCCGTGCGTATTAAAAATCTCGTTTTGCACCCGGCAGATGCTTTTTCGTGTCTTATGAAGCCCGACCGCAACATTCCAAAGTTTTCTACCCTTATCCACCACATCACGCCAGACGATGTAGCTCAAGCGCCGCGTGAATGCGATGTTCTTCCCGCGTTTATTAATTATCTGGGTGATAGCCTCATCGTTGGACATCATGTTGGACTCGATATGGGATTTCTCAATGCGGCGTGTGTTCGATTATATGGTGTTGGTCTGAAGAATCCTTGTCTCGATACGCTGTTTCTCGCCAAAGTGTATGATGAGGAGTTGTGGGGGAATTATTATCGACGTTTTGACCTGTCCCTTTCGTATAATTTGGCCGATCTGACAAAAAAGTATGGACTTCCTGAATTTACCCCACATGATTCGCTGCAAGACGCTTTGCAAACTGCCTATCTGTTTCTCTTCCTCGTCAAGCAGTTGAGAAAAAATTGGGGCAAGGGACGTATGACAACGCTCAAAGATCTCTATTTGGCAGGTCGAAACTGGCGTTGGTATTTATGATAGTGCGCTCTTATAAATGTCATGAGCAATCACGGCACAGAATTCGGCGGCATGGAATGAATGTACTCCATGCCGCCGTTGTCGTTGGGTGAGCGTTACAGCGTGGCGTAAAGTCGTTTCTGCCGATATCGTTCCACTGGTTTCATGACCACTTCATTGAGTCCTATGGAAAGAAGAGTGGTCACGATGAGAGAAACCAAGGCATATTGATGCATTCCCCAGTAAAATTGCACCATGGCAATGGTGAAGAATTGAGAAATGTACATGGGGTAAGACAGTTCGCCGATTGTTCGGTCAAGGCGATTATGTTTGGTACGGGCAAAAAGCAGTGGGATAACAAGAACGGAGAGACCAAAGATAAACGTTTCCTTGAGCTTGTTGGCAGGAAGGTATTGATAGAAAAAGAGGCACGCGAAATAGAATGCAATGATCATGTTTTCCAAACGGCGAGATAAACGGATGCGATCCAGTCCCCGGTAGATTCTATGACTTAAAATGCCAAGGAGAAAAAAGCAAAATTCAGCAGGGAAAAAACGCATTCGCCACGGATCGTATGGAAGAGTCGTGGCCTCGAAAAAAACACGCAAAACTGCGCTGAACATAATGAGAGCGAACAGAAGGGGAAAGCGGCGGCGAACGAGAAAAGGAGCAAGCAGGTAGAACATGATTTCCAGATTTAACGTCCAGGCCTGCGGTACAATCAAAAATATCCACATAGGGATTGGAGCGAACAAAGCATCTGTGGAGAACGCCATGGAACCTGATGGTGCCAACTCTGTGAAAAAACACAGATCTTGCCCCACAATTGCGAGGTTTGAAAAGAGCATATAGAAGACACTCAATGGCTTCATATCTTTCCAATATGTTATCCATGTCCCAAGGAAAAACCATTTATTGAGGATAAAATGGCTTGCTAAAGAAAAGAGTATGCACAGGACAAAGACAGCAAGGTACGTGGGGAAAAGACGAAGCAATCTGTTCGTGAGAAAAAGTTGATAACTTCCAGGCCCCGTATACTTATTACTAAGAATAAGCGACATATAGAAGCCTGAAATAATGAAGAAAATTTTAAGGGCAACGTAGGCGTCCGTGAAGACAAATCCAAAAAGCGGAGCCGAGTGGTTAATAATGACAATGCAAGCGAGAAAGTAGCGAAGAACACCCATATGTGTTTGTTGTCTTGCTCGAGAGTTTGGAATCCCAGCGGTCTGTTTGGGGCGGCCGTGTCGACAAGGATTCACCTGTTTGAAAACAGTAGGGCCGCCAGCATGACGGCCCCCGGAAATCACAGGCTAGTTATTGTCTTTGAGAGCTTGGGTGAGTTTGTCTTTGTCGTCCTTGAAGAGTTTGTAGTTGATTGCATCTTCCAATGCTTGCCAACTCGCTTCAATGACATTGTGAGAGACACCCACCGTTACCCAGCGTTCTTTATTGTCACCCGATTCACAGAGTACCCGGACATGTGAAGCCGTGCCGCCATCTTCGCGTTGCGTTGCCGAGAGAACACGGACCTTGAAGTCCAAAAGCCGCATTTCAGAGAGCTTAGGATAGAAGCCCTGCAATGCTTTGCGTAAGGCAATGTCCAAAGCATTGACGGGGCCACGCCCGGACGCTGCTGTATGTTCTTCTTTTCCGCCCACTTTGATTTTGACCGTAGCTTCAGTCAACGGTTCATCGCAGTCGATTTGTTTCCAATCAATAATGCGGTATTTAAGCATGGTGAAATACCGACGAGCACGCCCAAGCACACGGTTGAGGAGAAGTTCAAACGAGGCTTCAGCAGCAGTAAACTCGTATCCCATGCTTTCGCGTTCTTTGATGATGGAAAGCAATTCCTGAACAAAGGGGTCGTTTTTGTCCAGATGGAATCCATATTGTCTGGCTTTGACAAGAATATTGCTTTGGCCGGCTTGGTCGGACAAAAGAATACGCTGTTTATTACCAACAATTTTTGGACGAATATGCTCATACGTCAGCGGGTTCTTTTGAACTGCACTCACATGGATGCCTGCTTTGTGGGCAAATGCCGAATCTCCGACATAAGGCTGCCGTGAAAGCGGAATCAGGTTGCAGACTTCGGAAACGAATTTCGCCGTGGGGGCAAGAAGTTTGAGGTGTCCCTCGGGGAGACACGTCATTCCCATCTTGATTTCGATATTGGGAATGATGGAACACAAATTTGCGTTCCCACAACGTTCTCCATATCCGTTCATAGTTCCCTGAACTTGTACAGCTCCGGCTCGAACGGCGCGTAACGAGTTGGCAACGGCAAGTTCCGAGTCATTGTGTGTATGAATCCCCAACTTTGCATTGGGCAACTCTGTGCGTACAGCAGTAATAATGTCGTGGATGTCTTGCGGCAGGTTCCCACCATTGGTATCACAAAGCACAAGAACATCGGCGAAACTTTCATGCGCACGCTTGAGTGCGGCCAGAGCGTATTCCGGATTCGCCTTGAACCCATCAAAAAAATGTTCGGCATCAAAAAAAAGCTCTTTTGCGTGAGGTCGCAGGTAGCCGAGCGAATTTGAGATAAGATCAAGGTTTTTATCCAGCGTGATGCGAAGGGCATCGGTCACATGAATATCCCAGCTTTTACCGAAAATCGTGATGACCGGCGTTTCCGCCTTCACAAGCTCTTTCAGATTGACGTCGTTCTCCGCAGTCCCTTTGGGGTTGTGCGTGCTGCCAAACGCTGCAATCTGAGCATACTTGAAATCGTAATTCTTGATGTCCTTGAAGAAGCGTTTGTCGGTTGGGTTGGAACCGGGCCATCCGCCTTCAATATAATGCACACCAAGTTCGTCAAGCCGTCTGGCTATACGAACTTTATCTTCAGCCGTTATGTTGATGTCTTCGGCCTGTGCTCCGTCTCGCAGAGTGGTGTCGTAGATTTTGATTGTGCTCATTGCTCCTCGCAAACAGATTGTACCTTCTTGTCCAAACCAAACGCGTCATGCAACGCGCGCACTGCCAATTCGGTGTATTTTTCGTCGATCAGGCAGGTAATCTTGATTTCTGACGTACTGATTAATTTGATGTTGATGTTTTCTTTACGTAAAACATCGAACATTTTGGAGGCAACCCCTGAGTGGTTGCGCATACCGACGCCGATGACCGATACTTTGGCGACATGCAGATCGTGCTGTACCGACGTGGGATCGATTTCAGTATCAATAGATTCAATGATTTCCATTGTCTGTTCAAGATCGGCACGAGGTACCGTGAATGTCATATCGGTGTGCCCGTCACGCGAAGTGTTCTGCACGATCATATCGACGAGAATACGCTTTTCTGCGATAGGGCTAAAAATGCTTGCCGCAATGCCTGGTTTATCGGTGACGCCCCAAATTGTAATGCGGCACTGATCCTTATCGTACGCAATGCCGGAGACAAGTACATCTTCCATTTGCTGATCCTCCTGAATGACGAGGGTGCCGGGGGCGTCCGAAAAAGTGGAGCGGACAAGCACCGGAACGTTGTATTTTTTGGCGAATTCAACCGAGCGAATTTGCAAAACTTTAGCTCCCATGCTGGCGAATTCTAGCATTTCATCATACGTAATCTTATCAAGTTTTCGGGCCGTCGAACACATATTGGGGTCGGTCGTGAACACCCCTTCGACGTCGGTGTAAATTTCACAAAGCTCAGCATTGACTGCAGCAGCCAATGCGACGCCCGACGTGTCGGAACCGCCACGGCCTAAGGTCGTGATGCGGCCATCGCATGTTACGCCCTGAAAACCGGCCATGACAAGAACATCGTAACGTTCGAGCAGGCTTTTGATTTTTTCGTCATCAATATGATCAATGCGGGCTTTCGTGAAAATACTATTGGTCGTCACTGGTATCTGGATACCAAGGAGAGACCTGGCGGAAATGCCGGCATCCTTGAGGAGCATGGTAAAGAGTCCTACTGAAACTTGTTCCCCAGTGGAAACAATAAGGTCAAGTTCAGCAGGATCAGGGTGATTTGACCAGGTTTTGGCCAAGCCGAGAAGGCGATTGGTTTCCCCCGACATTGCCGAGAGAACAACAATCATTTTATAGCCTTCATCAAGGCCGCGTTTGACCCGGACAAGCACTTTTTTCATGCATTCGAGGTCTGCAACGGATGTTCCTCCGAATTTTTGAACGAGGATGCGCATGTGATGCCACTCTTTGTTTTTTGCGTTGATCGCGCGCCACTGCAAAAGGGAATTCCCGCGCTATACACATTTATTGCCGGCTACGCATAGCAGCGAGGCCCTTGCAGATCGATTGCCGAAGTGGATCGGTATGGTCCGTAACAAGTGTACATACGGCCTGCCGTCCTGTCGGTGTAATCGTTAAGGCAATGTCCAAATGACGTTCCAAGGCAAGTTCATTTCCCAAACGTTCAGCCCATTCGATAATAATAAATCCAGACTCTCGACCAAATGGAGTATCAAGGTACTCATCTGTCGTTAGACAGGCGTCTTCAGTTTCGAGCCGATACAGATCGAGATGAGCCGTTGGCGGGCGCGTCGGGTACAGATTGGCGAGGTTGAAGCTCGGGCTGGACACGTCGGCGTTTTCACCGCCGGGCAAGGATTCGATGAAGCCTCGGACAAACGTGGTTTTGCCTGAACCCATTTCTCCTTTCAAGCAAATAATGCAGTTTTGCTGTAAAGGCGTAAGTGTATACGTAAAGAAATGTCCTAATGCCAACGTCGCATTCACGTCAGGAAGTTCAATGGGGGGACAAACGATCGTATCCATTGCAGTCCATACGTATTTTAGGATGCGTTTGGCGTCGAACCTGCACCTATAAGAGTACTTAAAATATCGCGCATACCGATAATGCCAACAAGCTTAGCATCTTCTACGACAGGCAAGGTGTGGTAGCCTTTATCGACCATCAGCGTCGCAACATCTTCAATTGAAGTGTCTGCGCTGACTGATATCGGGTTGCGTGACATAGCGCCTTCGACGTTCAAGGCAGCGATACGTTCCATTTCACGATCAAAGTCACGCAGGGAATCAAATGGCAAAAATCCGTCCAATATGGAAAATACCGAGGGAAGTTTGAGTTTTTTTTGCTGCGCAACGAGGTCGGATTGGCACAGAATACCAATGAGTTTTTTGTCGGCGTCGACAACGGGAACGCCATTAAAACCTTTTTCGAGCAAGAGCTTGGCCGCCAGGATGATCTCCGTATCGGGAGCCAATGTGACGACGTCCTTGGACATAATGTCTTTTGCTTTAAGCATGTAACCACTCCTTGAGGGCGTGAGGCATGATGTCAATGATTTCTGTGGGAAGGTTGCCCCGGTAAGGATAATCCTTTTCCAGAGCCAATCCACAAAGTCCATGCCAATATACTGCCAGACAGGTGGCAGGCAAGAGGGAAAATCCTTTCGCTGCGAGCGCGCCGATCATGCCAGCGAGAATATCTCCGGAACCGCCAACAGCGAGGCATGGGGCAAAGATAGGGGCATAGTGTATTGGAGCAGGTGCTGTTTCCGGTGTCTTTCCGGACATGATGAGTGTTCCTGGCCCCTTGAGAACAAGCGTTGCGTCGGTTTTTTCTGACAAACGACGAACGGCAGCAGGACGATCAGCTTCGACTTCGGGAATCGACATACCCAAAAGTCGTGCCATTTCACCGGGATGAGGTGTCAGAACTGCCGTATGTGGCAATGATTTGAGAAAGTTTGGGGCTTCGGCCAAGTGAAAGAGCGCATCCGCATCGTACACGGTCGGGATAGTGATATGGTTAATCAGTTCTTGTAAGAAAAGCCCAGCTTCTTGTGTCCGCCCCATTCCCGGCCCAACAACAAGCGAATCTGTTTCACGCATTTTGTCGAAAAGAAGAGAAACAAGATCGGCGGACCAGCCATCGGTTTGTCCTGTTGGCATGGTCATGATATCAGGACATCCCGCTTTCAACGCCGTTTCTACGCCACCTGGGCAGGCGACCGTCACAAGACCCGAACCCGCACGCATAGCTGCCAGACCACATAACAATGGAGCGCCGGTCAATCCCCGTGAACCACCGATGACGAGGAGGCGTCCAGCACTGCCTTTGTGGATGAAAGGGTCTTTCGTATCGAGCAATTCCCCAAGTTCAGGACCAAGCCCGACATGTGTCGCGGGATGGGCTGCCTTGACCTGACGAGGAATACCGATAGAACGGACGATCAGACGGCCGACATAGGGTTGGGCTTGAGGTTGGACAAGGCCAAATTTCGCAGCTTCGAATGTGACGGTGACATCGGCATACACGGCAGTTGGTCGAGCATGCCCAGTCAAACCATTTACCCCTGAGGGGATATCGACTGCGAAGACAAATGCTGACTGGCCGATCGTATTGACAGCGTTGACAATATCAACAAAATCCTCACGCAATTCGCCAGAGAAACCGGTTCCCAGAAGGCCATCAACAAGGATATCCGGGCGGGGAAATCTCGTCAGTTGGTCAGGGCGAAGTGTTGCGATCGGAATACCAAGTTTTTTTGTCAGTTTGAGATTGTATCCGGCTGATCCTTTGTATCGGTTCTGCGGTTTGGTCAAATAAATAATGGGATCGATGCCATCATCGAGCGCAATGCGAGCCATGGCCAGAGCATCTCCGCCATTATTTCCCGGACCGGCCAAAAAAGCGACACGCTTTCCTGTGAGGTCACCAGCCTGTTGTCTGAGGACAGCAACAGCTTCGCGGCTGGCATTTTCCATAAGAACGTGACCGTGAATACCGATTTCTTCAATAGACGTCTTATCCCAAAGGGCCATCTCTGCAGGAGTCGGGAGCGGGGTACATTTCATGGTGTTTCTGCCTGTTTTTCATTGACCGGCGTATTGTTTTCAAGAATGACGACTGCCGCAGCCGTATCTCTGCCATGTGTGAGACTCAGGTGAATGGATGTAACACCCATCTTTTGGGCCAATACTTCCGCTTGACCAGCAAGGGTGAGGAACGGCCGTCCCGATGGGGCAGAGCGCACTATAAAACTGTGAAACCCAATGCCACCGGTAAATCCCGTACCAAACGCTTTGGCCGCAGCTTCTTTGGCCGCAAATCGTGCACTGATGGAAGGAATCGCCTGTTTGGCTAAATGATGACATTCCTCGGGAGTCAGAATCTTCTCAAGAAAGCGTTCACCATGGCGTTCCAAGGCCGTACGGATGCGGTCAAGTTCCACGATATCGATACCGAGTCCCACAATCATAATATATTGATGCTGTTCAAAGCTTAATCGCAAAATCCGGCAATAATGTCGGCCATTGTTTTGACGGCTTCGACAAACCCCGTCAAAACAGCGCGAGACACAATGGAATGACCAATAGAGTATTCGCTAATGCCGTGCGTTTTGGAAAACGCATAGATATTGTCATAATTGAGACCATGCCCCAGATTAACACGAAGCCCGAGTGTACGTGCATACGTGGAGGCCGTGACGAGTTTGTTAAATTCGCCTGTGGCATCCTCAGGAGTCGGTGCATCGGCATAAGCACCAGTGTGCAATTCGATGTAGTCCGCCTTGACTGCAACCGCAGCATCGACTTGCGCCTGATCCGGATCGATAAACAAGCTGACCTTGATGCCATCTCCTTTGATACGAGCAATGTAATCTGTTAATCGAGCTTGCTGACCAACGACGTCGAGACCACCTTCCGTGGTGAGTTCTTCTCGTTTTTCTGGTACGAGGCAGACCATATGCGGTTTGGTTTTTCGAGCAATACCTTCCATTTCTTCGGTAGCGGCCATTTCCAGGTGAAGTCGGGTTTTGACTGTTCGCGCAATGAGTTCCACATCGCGATCTTGTATATGGCGTCGATCTTCGCGGAGATGGACGATTATCGCACGCGCTCCAGCCAGTTCGGCAAGGTGTGCGGCAGTAACAGGGTCAGGCTCGATGGTTTGTCTGGCCTGGCGAATTGTGGCCACGTGGTCGACGTTGACGGCGAGCAGAGGCATGGGGATCTCCTTGTATTGTCATCATCGCAATAAAAGCGGCGAAATTGTGAAACAAAAATGGTTTAGAATGTTACGAAGAATTGTTTGGAATTGCAACGTATGGAGTGATAAAAGCCATTAATAGGAGTTTTTAGGGGAGTGGAAATGATATTGTAATTGGAGACACTGGTTGTTGACAAGGCTATGAGCTGGTCGTAGTAGAGACGGCTTTCCACACACACCTACGCTTTATGAGTAAAACCTACCCAACAAAATTTCTGGAGAATAATTCACCATGAACGTATGCATCGTCGGGACCGGATATGTCGGTCTAGTTAGCGCTGCTTGTTTTGCTGAAATGGGCAACGACGTGTGTTGCGTCGACATTAACCCCACGATTGTAGAAAACCTTCGGAAAGGTATCGTCCATATTTATGAGCCTGGATTGGACGAGCTTGTCAAACGCAATGCTGATCAGGGACGACTGACCTTCACCACGGATCTGGCTGAAGGGATGGAGAATGCCCTGTTTGTCTTTATTACCGTAGGTACGCCTCCGCGTGAAGATGGCTCGTGCGATTTGAGCTATGTTTACGGACTGGCCGCTGAGATCGGCAACACCATGGAATCTTATAAAGTTATTGTCGACAAGTCGACAGTTCCTGTTGGTACTGCTGATGAAGTGCGTTCCATCGTGAAGAAAGAGCTGGCCGCCCGGAATCATGATATTGAATTCGACGTGGTGTCCAACCCCGAATTTTTGAAAGAAGGGGATGCGGTCAATGACTTTTTGAAGCCGGATCGTGTTGTCGTCGGTACGGAAAATGTTCGTACGGCAGAGCTTCTGAAAGCCCTGTATGGCCCGTTTGCCCGGAGCCGTGAAAAGATGATTGTCATGGGTGTTCGCAGTGCGGAAATGACGAAGTACGCTGCTAACTGCATGTTGGCCACGAAGATTTCGTTTATCAACGAAATTGCCAATATTTGTGAACGGGTTGGCGCAGATGTCCGAGATGTCCGTGCTGGAATCGGATCGGATCATCGCATCGGCTACCAGTTTATTTATCCTGGCGTCGGGTATGGGGGATCGTGTTTCCCCAAAGATGTCAAAGCTCTCATTAATACCGCACGGCAATACGGTTTTGAACCGCAACTTTTAGCGTCGGTGAACGATGTGAATAACCGGCAAAAGCTTGTTTTGCCTGGTAAAATCGAAAGCTACTTTGAGTCTCGCGGCGGAGTGGAAGGGAAGACCTTGGCGTTATGGGGGCTTGCATTCAAAGCGAATACTGACGACGTCCGTGAAGCCGCTGCGTTTACGCTTATCGATGCGCTGACGGCGAAAGGCGTTCGGATTCGTGCGTTTGACCCCGTTGCTGGAAATAATGCGCGAGAACACTACGAAAATAATTCGCTCGTCGAAATTGTCGATGAACAGTATGAAGCATTGTCTGGAGCTGACGGCCTTGCCGTTGTCACCGAGTGGAACCAGTTCAGAAATCCTGACTTTCCGCGTATTGAGAAAGCTCTGTCCGATGCGATTATTTTTGACGGGCGCAATCTGTACTCGCCACAATTAATGGCTGATTTTGGCTTTGCATATATTTGCATTGGCCGCCCTGACGAGCTGCAATAATACAACATAATAAAAGCGCGGTTCGTTTTCGGACCGCGCTTTTATTATGTTGTAAAGAATCAAAAGTTGTAACGAAGCGGCAAAGATATCGCGTTAGCGACCTGCACCGATGCTTTTCCAGCAGGTTCTAATCATAAGTTCCTGCAAAATAAGCCTTTCGTATTCGTTCGAATTCTCGTTTTCCTGGCTTTCTTCTTCAACGAGGATACGTTCAAGGTATTGAGTTTCTTCCCAAAAATCGAGAAGTTCTTCGTCTGCCAGGGTTTTTATCTGGTCTTCGAGCGGAAATTGGTCCGCATTCGGGGAGAATTGACCCATTCTGGCGTTGCCCTCCTTGCCGCACTCTATTGTACGCTGCGATGTTTCTTCGATTTTGAATGAACATTGCAAATTTTGCAATACCTAGAGGCGAGCAACTTACCGAAAAAAACGCTGTGAGCGAAAATTTCATATGAATGGTTTGGAGAAACCTGTAAAAAGAAGTCGTGAGTTGTTGCCAGTGTGCGTATTTCCATATAGAAATGAAGTGACAAACTGCTGGCACTGGTCGTATTCGACTTCATTTTCTTCTCTACCCGGGAGATTTGTGCATGGAAGAAACCCAGAAGAGGCAAGACGCAGAATTGATGCAGCTTGTCACCTTCAGTATCGGTGAGGAGGAGTTCGGGGTTGATATCCTGAAAGTTCAGGAAATCATCCGGATGATGGAAATCACCAAGGTCCCACGCGCCCCTGATTTTGTCGAAGGCGTGATTAATCTGCGCGGAAAAGTGATTCCGATCATCGATCTTCGCAAACGTTTTGGTTTGTCTTCCCGGGATCACGACAAACATACCCGCATGATAGTAATTGAAATCAATAATATGATTGTTGGGTTTGTTGTTGATTCTGTCTCTGAAGTGCTGCGGATTCCGTCGAGTACGGTTGAGCCGCCACCGCCCGTTGTTTCCGGCCTGGAATCGGAATACATCAGCGGGGTGGGCAAACTTGAAGATCGTTTGCTTATTTTGCTTGATCTGGATCGATTGTTGTCCAGCGAAGAACAGGACATTCTGTTGCAGGTATAACGGCATCAAGACACAGCCGCTGAATGCAACGGCTGTGTCTTTCTCTGTTTGTGCTGCGCAAAAAAATGTTTCAACGTTTTTGCTGCAGTTTTTTTTCTTGTCTTTCCGGAGCGTATCTGTACCGGAATCGTTTACATGACCAGCCGACTCTATTCGTGTTCGTGCGTTGTTGACCTTGTCTCCTGTCGGAGATCTAAAGGCGGCTTTCTGTGCTGTATCCTAAAGAAATAAAAGATTTTTTTGAAAAGAAGACGGATGTCGCGCGTATCTATAAAAGTGGCGTTGCATCACTGGCTTTTTTGTGTCTCGAGCTCGTTTCGCAGGGGAGAAACGCTGTTGTTCTGGTGCCTGGCGCATCGGAGTTAACGCGTATAACAAGCCTTCTTCAATTGCTTTTTGCTGAAGACGAGATGGTTCCTCTATGGGAACGACGCGCCATGGCGTTACCAACGTGCCTTCCTCAACGACCAACATCCGTGAATTGGGCGAAGCGTTGGGCTTTTTTGTATGGCCTCGAAACGATGCAGAATGCACGTATCATGGTGCTGACGGCGGATAATTTTATCCCGAAATGGCCCGAACGCGATGTGTTAAGGGAAAATTCACTGGTTATCTCCAAAGGCGAGGAACTCCTCCATGAAAGTCTTTTGGAACAGGCCGTTCAGTGGGGATATCAACGACGTGCGTATGTCAATGATCCTGGAGAAATAGCCGTACGCGGCGATATTCTTGATGTCTTTCCTCCTGGATACAAGCATCCTGTCCGCCTTGAATTTTTTGGCGAAGAAGTCGAGGCATTACGCCTTTTCGATCAATCGAGCCAACGCTCTCTGAGAGAACTCGATAGCGCGGTTATTTTGCCGGCCGCACCGGCGGTGCCGTCTCCTGGGCTCGTGACCAAGGCTCGAAGTATGTGGAAAGAGAAGGCGACAACGGGTGAGTTGTCTCGTCATCTCATGACCCAACTTGATGATCAGCTTGAGAGACAGGAAGGGTTGATGTGGCCCGGCTTGTTTTATGAGAATCCCACGCGTCTTGAAGAATGGTTTCCCGCTGATACGGTGTTTGTATTGGCCCGAGCAACAGAACTTCGGCCGCGTATTGAAGAACAGGAATTCGCCTGGCGTGAATTTTTCGCAGAAGAACGAACAGCTCTTGAAGGGGGCTGGCCTCGTGACATGATCGTCTGGCCAGAAGGGTCGGCACGCAACGTCTGGGTTGATGCTCCTCAGATTATTTTTGAGGACTTGTTATATGGGCATGGAAAATCCGGTGTCGATTTACCGGAACGATCATTAGAAAGTTTTCATGACTTATTTTGGAAGCCGGATGAACTACGTCGGCCCTGGGCTACACTTGTCAAAGCGTTAGCCGACTGGAACAAAACTCGTCGACAGACAATTCTTTCGTTTCATACAAAGCGGTCCCGCGACAAATTCCTGAAAATGACAGCCAGCGATGGGCTGGGATTTCATACTGAGTACGGCCTTGATGCCACCGGGTTGTTTGCACTCATATCGCCTTTGAAAAAAGGGATGGATATCGACTGGAATCAGACGTTGATTCTCGCTGAAGATATCTTGCAACCTTCCGGAAGTTCAACGCATGACGCTGCAGCAAAGAAAGCCTTCGAAGGATTGACAAGCTTCGATGATATTAATCCCGATGATTTGCTTGTGCATCGTGATTATGGCGTTTGTCGATTTGAAGGATTGTCTCGACTGAATATTGGCACGGTTGCCAACGACTTTTTGCTGCTCATGTTTGACGCCGACGATAAACTCTACTTGCCGGTAGACCGACTTTCGTTGGTAAAACGCTTTAAGGGACCGGAAGGCGCTTCACCATCGCTCGACAAGCTTGGAGGGACACGGTGGAAGGCATCACGTTCACGAGCCCAGAAGGCCATTGAACGCATCGCCAAAAATCTTGTTGAAATGTATGCATTTCGCAAGGTGGCCAAGGGATATGCATACGGCCCGATGGACGACTTGTACTGGGAATTTGAAGCAACATTCGGCTTTGAGGAAACTCCCGATCAGGAACGGGTTATTGCCGAAGTTTTTCGCGACATGGAACGTCCGGAACCGATGGACCGTCTCGTCTGCGGCGATGTCGGATTCGGGAAAACCGAAGTTGCAATGCGGGCCGCGTTTCGAGCTGTTCTCGATGGAAAACAAGTCGCGATTCTGTGTCCAACAACCGTCTTGGCTGAACAACATTTTCAGAATTTGAGCAAGCGTATGGAAGGATTTCCCGTGAAGGTCGGCATGCTCAGTCGTTTTGTCCCAGCAAAACGGCAGAAAGTTGTCCTGAATGAGGTTGCGCGAGGTCAGATTGACATTCTTATCGGTACCCACCGGTTGCTCTCCAAAGACGTGATATTTCCAAACCTGGGATTACTTATTCTCGATGAAGAGCAGCGTTTCGGCGTGAAACATAAAGAACGCATCAAGGAGATGCGGAAGAATATTGATGCGCTGACGCTGACGGCAACACCGATTCCACGTACCTTACAGTTATCCATGTCCGGCTTACGTGGATTAAGCGTTATTGAAACTCCGCCAACGGATAGAAAACCGGTTGAAACGGCGCTCATTGAACGCGACGATGCCATGCTCGCCAAGATCATCCAACGCGAGCTCGATAGAGAAGGGCAAGTATTTTATGTGCATAATCGGGTGCAAGATCTGGAGACTGTTACTGCGAAAGTCGCTACACTTGCACCGAATGCACGAATCGGCATGGCGCATGGCCAAATGCCGGAAAAACAGCTTGAAGAAGCCATGCATAAGTTCTGGCATGGTGAGATTGATATCCTTGTCTGTACGGCTATCATTGAATCCGGCTTGGATTTTCCCCGCGCTAATACATTGATTGTTGATCAGGCGCACATGTTCGGGCTTGGCCAGCTCTACCAGCTTCGTGGGCGAGTTGGTCGAAGTGAGCGCCAAGCATACGCATATTTTATGACACCGTCGCTGGATGCGCTTTCAGAAATTTCAAAAAAGCGGCTTCGCGTCATTTTGGATATGGATTATCTCGGGGCGGGATTTCAAGTGGCAATGGAGGATTTGCGACTACGCGGTGCCGGAAATATTCTTGGAGAAGCCCAGTCAGGACATATCGCAAAAATTGGTCTCGATTTTTTTCTGGAAATGCTGGAAGACGAGGTGCGCCGGTTGAAAGGAGAAGCTCCAAAAACCGAAACCGAACCGGAATTGACATTCGGTGTCAAGGCGCGCATTCCCGAAACTTACATTGAAGATGCTGCGGAGCGGTTGCGTTGGTACAAAGCCATGACCAGCGCTGAGGATGACGCGCGACTGGCCGGAATTCGGGCCGATATGGTGGACCGTTATGGACATGTACCTGAAGAGTTGGAAAATTTCCTGGCAGCGCTGTCATTGAAGCGAACGATGGCAAAACTCGGTGTTGAGAAAGCGGATTTGTCTACTCGAAAAGTTGTCATGCATTGGGCGAAGGATAGTCAGGCAGTTGATCCAACTCGGATATTCGCGTTCGTTGATGCACACAGCAAAAATTCAAAATTGCTTCCTCCGGCAGGACTGGAATGGCGACTTCCCGACAACGAAGTACTCCCGGTTTCTCTTGCCAAAGCCTGTGATGCGCTCTCTGAATTGGTGTAATGCATGGTGATGTCAATATTTCAATGCGTATTATCCTTTCCGATTTCGTGTTCGTTCAAATGGGGTAAACGATGGACACCCTTGCTTTGTGTTCTTCTGCTTTGTTCCATGGTTGTCGGTTGTTTGGGGAAGGATGAACAAACCGGCACCGTGGCAACGGTGAATGGGGAACCCATTCTTTATGATGACCTCAAATTTACCTTCGATCTAGCCAATTACGGTCGCCCTCATGACATTGCTTCAAACCCTCAAGTATTTCGTGAAGAATTTGGTGCGGCGTTGGCGGACCTCATTGTTGCGAAACTCGTTGAACAGGAGCTTGAAAAACAAGGACTTGCGGTGGACGAGGTCGAGTTTGAGCAAGCCTCAGACCGTATTTTTGCTGAATATGGAACCAAAGATAAGGCTGCCGTATTACGTGAGGAGAACATTGATAAGGACATGTGGGAGCGGAGTTTTCGGCGTGACCTCGCATTTGAAAAATTTTTGCGGACAGTCATTGATCCCTCTATAACAGTTGAGATCGCTGAGGCTGCGCAATATTACAAAGACCATCCCAGTGAATTCTATCAACCTCGGCGCATTCGCTTTTTTTTCCTGCAAGGCCCCCGTGAAGAGACCGTTATGGAGGCTGCTCGTTCTATGTCGCAAGACGAACATCAGGGGACGTCACTTCCGAAGGCCATGGAACATATTCACCAAGAAGAGCTTTTTTTACCGGTAGAGCGGATTCCCCAAGAGTGGATTACACCCATTGAGCAATCCCGCACACAGCATAAACCCATTGTATTTAAAGCAGACATGGGGTTTCAAGGTTTCGTATTTGTTGAAGATATTTCTGCACAGCAACTAGACGCGGCCAGAGCGTTTCCACTGTCACAGCAAGCGGTTTTGGAAAAGAAACGAAAAATGGCATTTTCCAAATGGCTTGCCGGGACAGTACAAGCGGCCGACATTGCTGTGAGTAGTCATCTTCTTCCCAATTTTTCTATTGCCGATGTCGTTCATGAGCAGAGCCTTTCAGCTTTTAATTCCTCCGATACAGATACGGAGCATCTGGAAAACGTTGAAGAATCCGAAACATCAGCTCCACGCGCATCGCAGAAAGGTCCCTAATGTTCGTTGCATCCGAGAAGAATTCAGACTACACGAGTTGAAACTTGAATTTGAGAGTGCGGTGTTGACAATTTACCGAAATAGCTTGTCCCTTTGTTAAGGTATTATCGAAGTTATTTTTCGGTATTGGATGTCTAATTGATTGTATTCGGAGGATAATGTGACGCGAAAATGTCTCTCCATCCTGTTTCTCATATTTCTTGTCTCCAATGTTTCTTGTTTCGCTCAAGACGTTGTGGATAAAGTTGTTGCCGTCGTCAATGGAGAAATTGTTACGTTGTTTGAGGTCGACCAGATGATGGATGTATATCTCAAGCAAGCCAAGAAAAAATCTTCAGATCTTGACGCAGCAACAAAGCACAATTTGCGTCAAAAGATTTTGATGAATCTCATTGATGATATTTTGCTTCGACAAGAAGCGGAACGTTATGGAATAAAAGTTACAGAAAAAGATATTCGTACGCATATCCGCGAGTTTCAAAAAAGCAAGAACCTTACAGATTCGCAATTTGAGGTCGCATTGCGGCAACAAGGTCTGACACGACAAGAATATGAAAAAAGTCTCAAGAGAGAGCTTGTAAAAAAACAATTACTGGCTTTTCAGGTGAATCGCAAAGTTGTGGTAACGGATGAGGAACTTGCATCATTTAAAGAAACGGGTGCTCCAATACCGACTGCCGCAGCGACGCCATCGAATACAAAAGCAATTGGCTTGATTATGGTTTCGGATGCTGCAACCGTTAACTCCATTGCACAACGCATAGCGTCCGGTTCTTTGACGTTCAGCCAAGCTGCCAAACAATATTCTTCCGGCCCCGGTGCTGCTCAAGGTGGACATTTGGGGAATATTACCATTGGTGATCTTGCACCGCAGTTGCAAAAGGCGCTTTCCAGTGTTTCCCCTGGTGAAATATCGGAACCAGTGCAAATGGAAGGAAAATACATCCTTTTGACGTATTTGGATTCAAACGTCACCACCGACGCTCCTCAGTTGTCTGTGGATCAAATGGCAAACAAGCAACTGTATGAAATGCTGTATAAAACAAAATTGGAAAAGCGATTCCACGAGTATTTGGAACAGTTGCGAACACGAGCGGTCATTAAAATTCGTTTAGACGAATAAAGTCGACAATAAACGCAAGAGATCCCGGTTTTACCGGAGTCAACCGGTTCATAACGCAACGAGGCTGGAATAGCCGGCAAGACGAAGGAGAGAGGGGTATGGATTTGCTGGAATTGGGCACAGCCCTTCGTGAAGAGCGAGAGCGGCAAGAGTTGAGTGTAAAGGACGTAGCCGATCAAATTAAAATTAGCCGTCATTGCCTGGAAGCAATAGAAGGTGGTCGGCAAGAAGAATTGCCTCATCCCGTGTACGCCAAAGGGTTCATCAAAAATTATGGTCGTCTGCTCGGTTTTGACCAGGATGAACTCAATGAAATCTTGTCGGAAATTTTCGTCATGGAGACGGAGCCGATTCGAGAAGTTTCTCGAATCGATGCGTCTGAAGCTTCCACACGCATTCGAGCCGGCGGTGGATCTTCCTCGAATACAACACTTTTTGTTGCAATAGTTCTGTTCCTCGTCATTATTGCGGGAGGCGTGTGGTTTTTGTTTTCGCGGCAGGCGAGTCAGAAAGATCTTGTTAACATGAGCTTTCTCTCAGACATTTTTTCTTCGAAAACGGCATCAACCGAGCCCCCGGCAAATTCGGAGACTTCTTCAACGGAGACATCAACCGAGCAAATGTCCCAGACTGCGACGCCAACGCCGATTCCTCAACAAAACGTCATGCAAGAATCTTCTGCAAGTCAAAGCATCAACACACCGCAAACTCTTTCAACAGATGACGTAGCGAATGAACCTCCGACATCGATGTCATCAAAATCGTTGACTGACGCTGGACAACAGGCTGAAGGCACTGATGCAAATGCAGCCGAGAAGGCGATGGCTCTTGAAGACGGGAAAAAGTGGGTTGAAGTCTTTGCAAATCAGCCATGTTGGCTCGAAGCTGGTACCGACTCCACGAACCTGAAAGAAATATTCTTGAAAAAAGGACAACGTTTTGTCGCCAAGTTCGAAGGCAATTACATCATGCGCGTCGGTAATGCAGGAGGAGTCTCGGTGACTCTGAATGGAGAACCATATCCCCTTACTGCAGCTCGGGGTGAAGTGAAGACCTTGCATTTTCAATAAATCTGGATTGAAGACGAATATTGCCGGAGTATGAGGAACAGGACTACCTTTCCGGTTCCAAGGCGTTGCGATCATGGAGTCTACTGAGCAGACGTTGATCCTGAAGACTGGACGAGTCAAAGAGAATGACCTTTGGCTCAAATTATTCTCACCTCACCGCGGTGTATTTACGGCATTTGCGTTTGGAGGATTGCGAAGCCGGCGTCGTTTTTGTGGATGCCTTGATGTCTTCAATCACGTACTTTTCACCATCCGCTCCCCTGGAAATGGAAAATACCTGCAACTCCTTGAAGGTTCTCTTATAAACGGATACCCAAATCTTCGCCGTGATCCCTCCAAATTGGGAGCGGCGGTGAATTGTCTTCAGTTTTTTGATGCGGTCCATATCGGCCCTGAAGGAGCCCAAACTGCATTTGAACTGATGACGAACACGCTGGATGCTATCAATGGGGAGAACCAGACGCCGGCCATGCTCCCCGTGTTTTTTCGGCTAAAAGTTTTACTACAGCAGGGAGTTTTTCCGCAAACAACGTTCTGTTGTCGATGTAACCGCCCACACGATCCAGCTGTACAGGGAGTGGTCCAGGTCCATACTGGAGAAGGAAGCATTGTATGCTCGGACTGCGCCAACGATGGAGAGAAGGACGTTATCAACCTTGATCCTTGGACGCTTGATATTATTGCTGCTGTCGCGATGAGTGATCCACCCGCGTGGAGTGGTTTGATTGTGACGGAAGAGTCGGCCAGGGAACTCGATATTATCATTGATCGGTTTGTCGGTCGTCATCTGGGGCTGAACTGGAAAGATGGTCGATTCATCGCTTCATGATCGAGTTATCGACACAGCAACACGCAGAGCTTGTGTGCATTTCGTAGGGGATACAAAGACTGTCCTGCGAAACTGGAAATTTTTTACGTATTTCAATCAGCAATTCATGTCAGGAGCCATCCATGCATTTCCAAAACGTTATTTTGACCTTGCAGGAGTACTGGACCAAGCAAGGTTGTATTCTTGTCCAGCCATACGACATCGAAGTTGGGGCAGGTACATTCAATCCATCCACGTTCTTTCGCGTCATCGGTCCCGAGCCTTGGAATGTGTGCTATGTCGAACCGTCACGGCGGCCAACGGATGGTCGATACGGGGATAACCCCAACCGACTGCAGCATTTTTATCAATTTCAAGTGATTCTCAAACCTTCACCGGATAATGTTCAGGATATGTATTTACAAAGCCTGGAAGCGCTTGGCATCAGCCCGGCAGAGCATGATATCCGATTTGTCGAAGATGACTGGGAGTCGCCCACGCTTGGCGCTTGGGGACTTGGTTGGGAAGTCTGGTTGGATGGCATGGAAGTCACGCAGTTTACGTATTTTCAGCAAACCGGTGGTATTGACCTCACGCCGGTCAGCGTGGAAATTACATATGGTCTTGAGCGTATCTCCATGTATTTGCAGCAGAAAGAATCCGTATATGACCTGATGTGGAACGATACGGTGACATATGGGCATGTATACCATCAAGCAGAAGTGGAACATTCCAAATACAATTTCGATGAAAGCGATCCCGAGATGTTGCTTGGCTTCTTTAATTCCTATGAAGCTGAATGCAAACGGCTTTGTGAAGCCGGTCTTCCGTGGCCTGCCTATGATTATTGCCTGAAATGCTCGCACACCTTCAACCTGCTTGAAGCGCGTGGCGCGATCTCCATTACGGAGCGCACCGGTTATATCACACGGGTCCGCAATCTGGCCTCGGCGTTGGCGCGACTCTATGCGGTTCAACGCCGTGAGTTGGAGTTTCCCATGCTTGACCGTGAGCAAGCCGCGCTGTTGTTGCAGGATTAAATACCAGGCATGACGCAGTGTGAGAAAGTCACTGTGTCTGACAATGAAGGATGCAAGCACATGGCAACGTTTTTATTTGAAATTGGCTACGAGGAAATGCCGGCGCGGTTTCTTGCCCCACTGGCAAAAGATATGCGTACGCTTCTGGCCGAAGGACTCGAACAAACTAAAATTGAATACGAAGACATGCGTGTCAACGTTACGGCTCGGCGGCTGTCGGCGGAAGTTACAGGAATGAGCGAGATCACTCGCCAAGAAGAAGAGGTCGCGATGGGACCTCCAGCCAAAATCGCCTATGATTCGTACGGCGCACCGACTCCTGCTGCAACAGGTTTTGCAAAGGGGCAGGGGGTGGTTCTCGAAGATGTTTTTGTCATGGAAACCAAAAAGGGTGATTACCTCGCTGTACGGAAAAAAACAGGCGGAGAGCCGTCTCTGTCTATTTTACCTTCCGTTTGCATGCACGTCTTGGAGCGGTTGAGTTTTCCGAAGAAGATGCGTTGGGGCAGTCAAGATGCCACATTTGGCCGACCTGTACGCTGGGTGGTTGGACTGCTTGATGAAAAGGTCGTTGACTTTACGTTCGCTGGAGTGGTGTCGGGCCGCACGACCTACGGACACCGCGTTATGGGAAATGGTCCTTGGGAGATTCCGACTGCAACGGATTATGAATCCCTGATCACCGACCAAGGTCGGATCGTGACCAATGCCCAGACGCGTCTCGACACAATTATTCAGCAATGTCAGGCGTTGGCTGGCGAAGTGGATGGAATGCCTGTCTTCAATGATTCTCTTCTCCAGGAAGTATCGGGACTGGTGGAAGCGCCAATGGTCGTTCGTGGTGCCTTCGATAAAAAATATCTCGAAGTGCCGCGTGAAGTGCTCTTATCGAGCATGGAAGGCCACCAAAAAAGCTTTGGTATTGAAGGCAAGAACGGCGAACTGCTTCCATATTTCTTGACGACAATCAACCTGGTGCCGAAAGACCTTGAGCTTGTCCGTAAGGGATGGGAGCGTGTCCTGAAAGCACGTCTGGAAGATGCTCGCTTTTTTTGGGAAGCCGACTTGTCCGTTAGTCTTGAACGCTGGCTGGAAAAGCTCGAACATGTTGTGTTTCTTGGACCTCTGGGTAGCATGGGAGATAAATCCCGTCGTTTGGAACGCTTGTGCGGCATGTTTGCCAAGTCTGTCAATCCCCAGCTTTTGCTTGATCTTTCTCAAGCTGGTCGTTTGGCCAAAGCTGACCTTGTCTCTGAAATGGTTGGCGAATTTGCTGAGCTTCAGGGCATCATGGGCAGCATTTACACAAAGCGTAAAGGGGAGAGCGAGAAAACAGCTACAGCCATTGGAGAGCAATATCTCCCAGAAGGGCCGGACAGCCCTGTTCCCTCCAGTCTCTCTGGTGCATTGTTGGCTATGGCCGATAAGCTTGATACGATGGCAGGGTGTTTCGGGTTGGACATGGTTCCGACTGGAGCAGCCGACCCGTATGCTTTACGTCGGGCAGCTCTTGGGGTGTGCCGCATTCTGATGGAACACAATCTTCACCTGTCTTTATCTGAAATCGTGGACAACGCGTTTGCAGGGTACGAAGGCACATCGTTTCGCCTGTCCGTTGAAGAAGCGCGGGACAAATTGCTTGATTTCATAAGTCAGCGTCTCCGGGCCTATTTTCAAGGAAAAGGATACGCCACAAAGGTTGTTGAAGCCGCTTTGGGTGGTGGGGTTGATGATGTCCCCGGATTAGCCGCTCGCTTGGCAGCCCTTGATGAATTCAGTCAAAGTCCTGATTTCGAGCAGGCGGTTTTGACATTCAAGCGTGCCGCCAACATCATTCGCAAGCAGGGTGATGAGGCTGGTGTAGAATTGTCCGGAGTCATCCGTCCGGAACTGTTTGCAGAGCAGGCGGAACGCGATTTGGCGGGAGCTCTTGAAACAACGGGCCCACGCTTTGATGAATTGTGGACACAAAGCGCATTTTCCGATCTTTTCGGATTGCTTGGAGAATTACGACCTGTTGTCGACGGTTTTTTCGACAATGTCATGGTGATGTGCGACGACGCTGATATACGTGTTAATCGCCTGAATTTACTGTTGGCATTGGTTTCTCGATTAGGACGACTGGCCGATTTTTCAGCGTTACAAGTCTAGCCTTATATATACCGGCACAGTGAAGCCGTACCGGCAAACGCAGCGGGATGATTGAAAAACCCAAGAAAGGCTTGACATGAGTCTTTCTTGGGAGTAAAAAATTTCGCTTTGTGAATCATTACTGACTTTTTTCATACCAGAAGAGATAACAAGGAGGAATCCCCTTGGCGAACCATAAATCCGCCCTCAAACGTCATCGTCAGAACCTGACGGCTAATGCTCGTAATCGCATGATGCGTACCCGTATTAAAAATGCCGTCAAAAAAGTTCGTACCGCTATTGATGAAAACAACAGCGAAGCCGCTACAGAAGCTTTCAAGGCCGCGTCGTCGATCCTCGACAAAGCTGCCGGCAAGAAAGTCATTCACTGGAAGACGGCTGCTCGCAAGGTTTCCCGTCTGAACGACGCTGTTCGAAAAATCGAAGCCTAAATATGATGGTCCATACGGCTGCCCTTGGGCTGCTGTATGAAATATTTTATGCCGTCTGAAAGGCACGACAGCCCGCCTGAAGTGACACACACTTCAGGCGGGCTGTGTCATGTGCATCATACGACTTTTCTTTCTCTGCTTTGCAGTGGAGTTTCCGTTTTTTCCGAATTTCGGCATGATAGGATGCTACGAAGCGGTTGCCGAGGAAGACTGTTTTTTCGCGTCTTCGGTTTCAGGCATATCGTGATATTTCTCAAAGACCCACGACAAGCCGGGAACGGCATCAATTAAGCCGAGTTGACGGCAATACTCTCCAAATAAAATTAAGCTGGCTCGTTTTTCGTCGCTTAAATCATAACCGACGTTGTCAAAGTATTCGAGTAACGCTTCTGGGGAAATCCAGTCGCGCTGATGATCTCCTTGAATCAGCTTCGGCAGGTGACTCGGGAGTGTTTGCTGTATTTCATCAAGCGCCCTACCTAAATGGCGAAGCTGCTCTTTCTTGGCTTTTGACAAACCGACACGCGCAATCCAGACGGCAAAAACAAACGGTAGGCCTGTGAATTCATGCCATAGCGTGCCAAGGTCAAAGATATGCCAATCGTCTGGAGGCTCAAGAAAGATTTTCAAGGCGATATCGCCAATCTCAAGACATGGAATACCATGCTCCACACCGGTGCCAGGAGCGATATTGATCCATTTAGGCTCTGGAAGCTTCCAATGAAAGCGCCAAAGAACGCGCAATAATGCGATGGAGCTTGCGGAGGCGGTTGTTAACCCGACCTCACCTCCGTTTTCTACATATTCGGTCAATTCATCGCGATCCAGTGGCGAAAGGAACAGGACGCTCTGAATAGGGCCTGTTGTCGCACTGATACTGATGTCGGGTAAGAGTTGAAAGTGTTCGGCATGTTTGAGGTAGAGGAATGAAGACGATGGAGAGACATCGATGTCTGCGCATAAGAGCGCGTTGTTAAGATCTTCGGGATGACCATGGCTGAATTCAAGTTCGCTTTGAATTGGGTGCGATTTGAGTTCTTCAAATAAAGGCCAGACATTGAGATAGCGAATGCGACCAATGCGCAGAGGTTCATTTTTCATGGATTGGAGGTAGCCGATGATACGTATTGTGACAAGTTGAGAATAGGCTTTGAGAAAAAAAGAACAAAGGCGACCTCGAAAACGAGGACGCCTTTTCAAGCTGAGCACGATCTGTTGAATTAACTGATCTTACGCAAGCTGAGAAATCAAGGTTTCCTTGATCGATTCGATGGTGCCTTCACCATTGAGTTCGATGTATTTGGTTTCGCCTTTGGCGGCCAAATCTTTGTAGAAGTATGCAGCGGCCAGGGTACCGTCTTCGGTGTTGTAGTAGATATCGTGGCGTTTGTTGATGGCGCCTTCGTCCTGGTCGTCGGCGCGGGAGGTCAGAGCACCACCGCACACGCGGCATTTATCTCCGTCGGGCTTGATGGCGTCGATGAAGATGTTGTTGGGGTGGTTGGGGTCGTTTTCACAGAGGCGACGGCCCATGATGCGGTTTTTAGCCACTTCGCGAGGCAGAAGAATTTCGATAACGTAGTCGAGTTTCAGGCCTTCTTTCTGCAAGGTTTCCCACAGTTTTTCAGCCTGGACTTTGTTGCGGGGAAAACCGTCGAGGAGCCAGCCGTTGGCGCCTTTGCTCTTCAGGGTTTCGAGCACCATGGGGATAGTGATATCGTCGGGCACGAGGTCGCCACGATTGATGTATTCTTTAGCTTTTTTGCCGAGTTCCGTGCCACCGCCGATATGTTCGCGGAAAATAGCGCCGGATTCGATGTGAGCCAGGTCGTATTTTTTCTTGACCAGGGAACCTTGAGTGCCTTTACCGCTGCCGTTGGGGCCAAAGATCAGAATATTCACAGATTGCCTCCTTGAAAAATTTTTCACAAAGAAGTGTTCCTTATCCCTGGTCGTCGCCTGTGTCAATCTCGACACATCGTCTCGATCGTTTGGGCTTGGTTTCGAAACGGACGCCTTGCCGGGTGACGACGGCCTGTGTTGGGCCGGGAAATTGGACGGTCTTATTGCGATGTTTTGCCACAACGGCGTTATCGAGGTTGAAAAGTAGATCTGATCGTGATCGACTTCCTGGAATTGATTCCAGTACCGTTTTATAGGCTCGTAAACGTGCTGCCTTGGTGCTCTTGCGAAGAGCGTCTTCGGGAATCAGTAATGATGAATCGTTTGTCGAGTCAGCATGAAGGAGAGGCAACCCGTTCTCGTCAAACCATTCTTCATCATAGCGAGCCATACGCCAGAGATCTGCGACCTGTCGTAAAAATACGGGATTTTCTTTGAGAAAGAACGGTAAGAGTTCGTGTCTGATACGATTCCGCAGGAATGTTGGATCATTGTTGGAGGCATCTTCACGCCACTCAAGACCAAGCTCTTCGGCCATCTGGCGAAGTGTTGTTTTGGAGGTGAGCAAAAGTGGCCGGAGAATGCTGCGTGATGTATCGCAACCAGGCATACCGCCAAGGCTGGGCCAGCCTGTTCCGCGGAGCAATCGCATGAGCATGTCTTCTGCCAAATCGTTGGCATGATGCGCCAAGACCGTCCAGTTTGCACCAATACGTTTGGCAACCGTTCGATAGAGGGCATATCGCATATATCGTCCGGCTTCTTCCAGCCCTAAGCCTTTGCGTTGCGCAATGCGGGCGACATTTGTATGAAATATATGACAGGGCATGGATAGACCGGCGCAAAGGCGTTCGGCAAATGCGGCATCCTCTCCAGATTCTTTCCGGAGTCCATGATCGATATGTATACCGTGGAGGTTTAAATTGAGGTGATTGCGTAGCGCAAAAAGGATATGGGCCAGAACCGTCGAATCCAGCCCGCCAGAAACAGGAATAAGCAGTGTGGTGCCCGAAATTTCGGTGTGGAGTTCTTTGTGAACAAAAGACTCCACACCAAGGCAAAAACGCGCCCAACGTGAGGGGAGATCGGCCAAATGTACAGGATTGGCGTGCATATCCCTGGGCATGTTGCGAGATTATACTGGAATATCAAGTTCGCGGATAAAATCATCCAGGGAGTCCATGAGGTGTAAGCGTAGCTCCGGATTGCAATAAGTTATGCACGAGCAGCGTAATTTTCCCAAACCACGGACCAGAAGTTCCATTTTGACAAAATCTCGACCGATTTCAATGGCGACAATGTAGGGGCCACAGCTCTCTTTGTGGCTTTTTTGTTCTTCGGTCAGGAACATTTCCGGAACAGGAAGATAGAAGACTCCTTCCAATGAACTAGCCAGCCCCTTATCTTTGAGCCGCTTCTCGATTTTTTTCAAATCGGCTGTGGTCAGTTCGTCGATGAGATACGAACGCATTGGCGATCCCCCTTCTTGCCCGCAGTAGGCACTTAGTTCTTGTTTTGACGCCGGTCCTTGTGGGCGTCTTCAGGCGCTTTTTCGTTGTCGAGATTGAACATGCGCCTGGTCACGTCGAGAAAGCGTTCGCCAGCCTCTTCTTCGGCGGCGCGGCGTTTTAAAAAGATGACGGGATCATGAAATATTTTATGACTGATGGAATAGGCCAAAACTTCAAGGGCCTGACGAGTTTCGTCGCTGATGTCTGGTCCAAGTCGTTTGAGCGTTTTCCCCAATTCTCGAGCTGCAATTTCATCCCCACGCTTCAGTAAATCGACAATGGTCGGTTGAAGATCAAGCGATGCAAGCCACGTATCAAATCGTCCAACTTGTTCTGCGATGATGTTTTCCGCTTTCTCGGCTTCATCACGGCGCTTGGCAATGTTTTCTTCGACGACTTCTTTCAAGTCATCAATATCATAAAGATACACATTGTCGAGGCTATTGACGTCAGGGTCGATGTCTCGTGGAACGGCAATATCGATAAAAAACATCGGACGATATTTACGTTGTTTCATCACACGGCGCATGTCTTTGGCCCGAATGATGCTTTCTATTGCACCAGTGGACGAAATAACGATATCCGCTTGGCCCAGACATTCAAGCAAATCATCGAACGGAGCCGGCCTTCCTCGGAAGCGGGTGGCCAGTTCTTCGGCCCGTGAGTACGTCCGGTTACAGACGACAATATCTCGTACTCCGGCTTCGATGAGATGGGTTGCAGCAAGTTCGGCCATTTCACCTGCGCCGATGAGCAAGGCTCTCTTTTCTTTCATTTCGCCAAAGATGCGTTTAGCCAATTCAACGGCAGCATAGCTGATGGAAACGGCACTGGCACCGATACCGGTTTCGGTACGTACGCGTTTGGCGACAAAAAAAGCTTTATGCAAGAGCCGATTGACAATGACCTTGGCCGTACTGCTCTCAACACTGGACTGATACGCCTGTTTCAATTGACCCAGGATTTGAGGTTCGCCAAGCACCATGGAGTCGAGTCCGGCCGATACGCGAAATATATGGCGAACAGCATCAAGATCTCGATGGATGTAGAGATGCGGTCGCAATTTTTCAGCGGTCTTACCTGCATGCTTGGCCCAAATTGAGAGCACGATGTCTTCGGCCTCACAGTCCTGTTCAGCAACAACCAAGCATTCTACCCGGTTGCATGTGGACAATACAAGGCTCTCACGAATAGCCAAACTTTCAGAAACAAGTTTGGAGGCAAAAATACCCGGATCTGCCAAGGCATAGCATTCCCGGATATCAACGTCGGCGGTCCTATGATTTAGACCGAAAAGGATAATGTCATGGCGCATGGATTAGGCTGCAAAGCTATGGTGGGTCGGCAACAGAAAATTGATGCCGAGCATGGATAAAAAGGTCAACGCAAATACCCAGATGGCCAGCCAGGCTGTCTTTCGTCCCTGCCAGCCGAGCATGGTACGCTGGTGGAACAAAAAGGCAAAAAGCAGCCAGATAATAACGGCTACCACTTCCTTGGGATCCCAGGAAAACACCTTATTCCACGTCAGACCGGCCCAAATGAAGCCCGTAACGAGCCCCAATGTGTACAAAGGAAATCCTACAACAACGGCCCATTGGTTCGCACGATCGATGGCGGATAACGAGGGGAGTGCTTTGGCGAAGCCAGCCAGTTTTTCTTTGGTTTTGATTTTTCGTTCAAGATATAAATACATGACACCGGCCGCGCAAGCCATGGTCAAGAGGCTTATGGCGATAAATAATGTGCCGATATGCAAACCAAAGAACAAACCGCTCAGATAGGCCGGCAATGAAACTCGAACGCCGGTTGTGGCGTACGCAGACAAGTAGAGTGTCAGTGCCAGTGGAGCCGCGCCAAGACCAAGAAATTGCAAGCGGAGCTTCCACCAGATAACAAAGTAGATCAAAACAACCGACCACGCGAGAAGGCTGATATAGAAGTTGCTTTGTGCCAGAACTTCAGCTCTCCCGGCGAACAGGGTAACAACAAGAAGTGTGGTATGGCAGAAGAACCCCGAGCCGGTAAGACAATACGCGAGTTTCTTGGCCGTGGAGCTCTCTTTGAGCACTCCGACGAAAAGCATCCCTGCTCCAAGCAAATACAGGGCGATGACGGCAATAGAGAGCACATTAGCAAAGGTCATGAAGCAAATCCTCAATCCGTGGATGCGCCTCTGGAGGTAAAATTTCTTCCAGAGCTGCTTTGGCCCGGCTTCGATCTTGCGCAGCAAGGGCGTCCATAAGGTCGGAATGGACCAACCTTCTGAAAAATTCCGAGTTTACTGTGGAAGGATAACCCAAGTCAATGATAACCGGTCGCAGTCGACGCATGAGGGTGAGCATGGCGGCGTATTCTTCACCGAAAACGGTATCGAGTTCACGACGAATTTTACGCGCGAGAGCCGGGCTGGCTCCCCCTGTAGAGACAGCAACGGTCAATTCTCCTCGATTATGAACAGCGGGTACAATAAAACTGCATTTCTCAGGTTGATCAATAATATTGCATAATATACCGCGAGCATGACACAGTCGACTGATTTCAGCGTTTAACATGTCATTGCTTGTGGAAGCTATCACAAGAAATCGTCCATTGAGGTCTGTTTCGACGAAGGACCGGTTGGCGAAAACGACGCGGGGATCATCAAGGAGTCGTGACAGCTTTGGGGAAGGGGCAGTAATATCAACCACGAGAAGCTCCTTCGGGTTGGCCTCCAGCAGCCCCTCGACTTTACGAATGCCGACACCTCCAGCGCCAACAACAAGACAGCGCTTATCTTTGAGGTCGATAAAAATAGGGTAATATCGCATGCGCATCCTTTAGCACAGCCGGTGGCCGGGGTAAAACAAGGAAAAGCACTTCCTTTTGCGGCCAACTTCGCGTACCGCACAAAATCAGTATTCATTACGAGGCCCGTATGCAGCATATACTTGTTATTCAATTGGCCCGTTTCGGCGATATCATCCAGACGAAACGTCTCGTTGCAACGTTACGCGCACGACATAATACGACTGTCCATCTTCTTGTAGATGCGTCCATGGTTTCCGTTGCAGGGTTGTTGTATCCTGATGTTGTCGTCCATGCTATTGATGCCCATGCCGGAGCAGGGCATACCGATATGTCCCAGCGATTTGACTGGACACTCAAGACGCTTTCCGCATTGCGTAGCATTGGGTTTGAGCGTGTTTACAATATCAATTATTCGGGCATGAGCCAGGCCCTCTCCACGCTGTTCGATCCTGATATCGTGCGAGGGTATGCGTTATCTCACGGACAGGCGACAAAAACCGACTGGAGTAGGCTCGGGTTTCGACTCACCGCCAATAGACGAACAAGTTGTCTCAATCTCGTTGATTTTTGGGCGCATTTTACGCGTCAGCCTCTTCCTGCAGATCAAGTGAATCCAATACCGCAATCATCCGGAGGAGGGATTGGCGTTGCACTCGCTGGCCGCAACGCCCGTCGTAGCCTGCCTCCAGCACTGTTGGCTCGTGCCACTATGACCATGGTTCACAGTATGGGGGCACGCCGGATTGTTTTATTGGGCACAGCAGCAGAATCAGCCTCGGCACGAGAGTTTATGCAACATCTCAAGCCTGGGTTTCTCGAAAAAGCAACCGACCTGACCGGGAAAACATCGTTTGCCGATCTTTTTGAAATCGTATCCGGGCTTGATCGTCTTCTTACTCCCGATACAGGACTCATGCATTTAGCTGCGCATGTTGGAACTCCGGTAACGGCATTCTTTCTCTCGTCGGCCTGGTGTCATGAAACTGGACCGTATGGTCCGGGACATATGATCTGGCAGGCGGTATTCCCGTGTTCTCCCTGTCTCGAATCCAGGCCGTGTCCAATAAAAACCGCTTGTCGTACTCCCTTTGAAGACCCCACATTTCCACGTTGTCTCGCCAAACCGCAAGCAGCATCTCTTCCTCAAGGACTTGTCGGATTTTCCACGGAACTCGATGCACTTGGCGTTCGTTGCGTACCTCGGTATGGAGAAGACGACCGTGAAAAAGAACGGGAATATGTGCGTTCTTTTTTACTTCGCCATCTTGAATTGTCGTCCCCTGGTGCCGTTCCTCTGTCCTCTGAACAGGCTGGGACCTTGTATTCAGAGCCTATGTGGATGTTGCGCTTTGACCATGGCCGGGGAGATACCTTGCAATTTCTGTCGCCTGCACAGTGAAATCAGGAGAATGCTTCTGTGACTACACCGTCCATGCCCTCTGTTCGTGTTCTTGTTGTGTTGCCTCTGTACGGCGGGTCGCTGCCCGTTGGCCGATTTGTCATGTCTGCGTTGACTTCTTTGGGACATACCGTTGAAGCGTTTGAAGCCCCTGATTTTTACTCCGCGTTTACCGCCTTGAAAGAGCTGCGGGTTTTTCCCGAGAAATACGACTACCTCGAGCACGAGTTCGTTCAATTTCTTTCCAAGGCGATACTGGCCAAAGTAGAGACATTCGAACCTGATCTTGTGTTGTCTATGGCACAGGCACCATTGTCTCGTCAGGCGCTCAAACGGTTGCGGCGGGATAAGGTACCGACGGCGATGTGGTTTGTCGAAGATCACCGTGTTTTTCCGTATTGGGAAGTCTTCGCGCCATTGTATGATTTCTTTTTTGTCATTCAAAAGGAGCCGTTTCTTTCGAAACTTGCTGGAATCGGCGTTGAAAATGCGATGTACCTTCCTATGGCCGCCGATCCGAATCATCATCGTCCTTTGGAGTTGACGGTACAAGAGAAGCGGAAATATGGCTCGGATATTTCATTTCTCGGTGCAGGATACCCCAATCGGCGTGTCGCCTTCCGGGAATTACTCGGTTTTGATCTGAAGATTTGGGGAACAGAATGGGATGGCGACGCGAACTTGGCACCGTATGTTCAGGAAGAAGGTCGGCGAATTGATCCTGCTACAGCAGTGAAAATTTACAATGCATCGAAAATCAATCTCAATCTGCATTCCAGCATGCAAGCGAAAACGCTCGTTACTGGCGATGATTTCGTGAATCCACGAACTTTTGAACTCGCCATGTGTGGAGCCTTTCAACTTGTAGACAATCGGCAATTACTTTCAGAGCACTTTTCGTCCGATGAACTCGTCACTTTTGATTCCATGGAAGGACTCAAAGCGCAAATAGACACGATGCTGCGTGATGAGGACGCACGCCATGTCATGGCGCAACGCGCTCGAACGCGTGCTTTGGCCGAACATACCTATGCTGCACGCATGCAATGTCTGCTTGATTTTGTCGCCTCGCGTCTGCCAGGCTGGCCGCATCGGGCATCATATGACACGGCGTTATCCGAGCTTCCAGAAGCGATTCGTCAACAAGTTGGCCAACTGTTGGAACGCCATGGACTGCGCCCAGAAGTCTCTTTTACGGATCTCGTCTGGACTTTGCGCAAACAGAGTGATCCATTAAGTGAAATGGAAACGGCCATCCTGTTTCTCGATGAATGGCAGAAACAGTATGGCCGTCAACATTGACAGATATGATGATACTATCTCGTCCTGCTAAGCAGGGATTATGACGACTACACGTTGTGGGAAGCGCTGTGCAGCTTCGTAAAATTACAAACCAAGCTGGGCAAGCAGATCGTCGACATCGTTCTGTTTGACATCGCTCTGCGGGCCTTTGAGGTCGTTGACCGTTTTATTGGCATCGGCATCGATGTCTTCCAGGCTCTTTTCCGGCTCTTTCTCACGGGCCTTCATTTTCAGACCTGTGCTGAGATACAGATCAAGAACGATGCGTTCAACCTTCTTCAATGCTGAAATGATGAGCTTGATACGTTGTCCGGTGAGATCCTGGAAACTCAACGTTGTCATGATTTCCATAAGATCCTGATTGAGTTCGTCATTCGCTATACGGAGTGCGTTCAGTTCATCCTCATTCACCGAACCAGCCTGCATGCTATGTAAAATCTCATTGGACTTTGACTGGATATCCATATGTTTCTCAATGATATCCATTATATTCGAGGTTGCTTCTTCTGTCGTCTGTAAAACCTGGTCGAGTTGGTCGGCCGCTTCATTGAAAAGCTGATCTGCTTCTCCTGGGACGACTGCTGCTGCTGCTGATGATGATGCGCTGGAAGAACCGCCACCTTGTTTGGCCGAATTAATTTCCTTGTAAATATTCTGGAGGCCTTGGCGCATGTCCTGGTTGAGACGGCGATAGAATTCGCTTTCAACGATGCTTTTGGACAGGTTGCGTGATATCTCACTCTCAATGGCTTGGGTGATATTGTCACGAAGATTGGCGACAATCTCCATGGAAAGCTTCTGCATCATTTCTTGCAGAATTTTATCGCTATCGAACATGACGTGCTCCTAAATGCATCTGTTGAGAGGCGTGGCGAGGAATATCAAACCGTTATGGCGCGTTGTCAACGAATGCTTCACAACACCGTAAGACATAATCGGTGCCTCCCTCAACGTTTGGGTTACGATCCATTGTCGAGTTGAACATCCATGGCTTTGACAGGACAGACGGTTGTGCACATGCCACAGGCCGAACATTTTTCCAAATCAAATGTGACAAAACGTGATTGTAAATCAATGGACAGTGCTTTGGTTGGACACAGGGCCGTGCACATTCCACAGTGGATACACGATGCTTCGTCTCGAGATATCTTTTGCTCGACACCTGAAATTGTCACACCATGCTCTTTGAGATAATCCATGCCGTCCTGATATGCATCGGCCAATCCGCTGATCTCCATGATCATATGTCCTTCCTGTCGAGGAGTGATTTGTGCTTTGAGGATATTGAAGCACAAATCAAAATTGCGTGACAGGTTACAAACGACGGGTTGATTCATGACATCAGCATCAAAAGAGAGGTAAATGATTTTACGAAAGCTGTTTTGCGGCATACATGTATTCTTCATTCGCCTTCAGGCGTTGTCGTTACAGAGAAGCAAGCACATTTTTGGCGCGCGTTGCTTCAGCTGAATTTGGATATTTTGAAATTAGATCCTTCAGAACGATGGCTCCGGCACTTTTATTGCCCATGCGCATAAACGAGATACCTTGTTTGAGCATGGCTGCCGGATATTTGTTGCTCGAGGAATATTTTTCAATGACGTCCTGATACATCAGGGCGGCGTTGGCAAAATCTCCTTTTTGATAATACGCTTCACCTTGCCAGAAGAGAGCATTCGGGGCCAGGGAGTCGGAGGGATACGACGAAACAAAGTCTTTCCATACAGCAATCGCTTGGTCATATTGCCGATTTTTGAACGCCTCAAGACCACGCTCATACATCGCTTTGGACGACTCTGAAGCTTCACTACGCGCTACAGGTGTTGCGCTTGTGCCAGTTGTTCCGGAAGGAACATAGGCTTTTTGAGTTTCGTAGACGATAGGTTCCCCTTGCGACGGGCTACTGGGGGGCGTTGTCGTCGTGGCAGAATAAGGTGGTGATGCCGGTGCAGGCACCACTGATACTGTAGTGGGTTCGGAGGGAATTGGCGGAGCTGTGGCGATGCCAATTCTCGAACCTTGCTGCTGAGAACGGGTCGGCCTGACCGGTCGTTCCAGTTCTATAGCCAACTGTGAAGCAATTTGAGCAACATTGGCTTCAAGTGCGCCCACGCGGTCCGAAAGCGATTCTCCATTTCCCGAACCGGCAACGGAATCGACCTGATATCGGAGTTCTTCTACACTGGAGGACAACCGTCTGACTTCCCCTTTAAGTGAATCAAGGTCAGCCCACATGTCTGCTGGTGTAGACAAAGAAGATGATTGCGATGCGCCCGGCATGGTTGCCGTTGAGACATTTTTCTTTCCGGCACAACCGCTTAAAAGCATCAAGCCGCATGCGCTGGCTACTGCCAATTGGGACAGATGATGTTTCTTCATTCAGGCAATTGTCCTCGTTTACGTCCAAAAAAGATGTAGGCCAATCCACCAATAATAGGAACAAAGACGGCCGCAGCAATCCAAATCATCTTTTCATTGACCGTTGGGAAATTCCGGCGAAATGCGTGCCAAATAGCCCAGAGGTTGGGAAGAGCGGGAATAAGGGCGATCACATAGATCCAGATCATCTGCTGCGCGTCGATATTTGACAGTCCAAACATGCTTCCTTCCATTCGTTGTCAGACGATATGATGCGTCAATGGTCTTACGCTTTCGTTTCTTGACATGCAATCTGTTCACATGTCGATGTTAAAGCGAGCGGTCATGCCCGTCCTTTCCTGAAAAAAGAAGACAGAGCGCCAACAGCAGGGCACCGGTTGTAATGGCGATATCAGCGACATTGAACGCTGGCCAGTGGTAGCTGCCAAATTGGAAATCAAGAAAATCGATGACTTCTCCAAGGCGGATCCGATCGACAAGATTGCCGATTGCTCCGCCTAGAACAAGCCCGAGAGACGCATTGAACAGGGTGTCTTCGTTATGAGAACGTTTCAACATCGACCAGATTAACACCAATGCCAGGCAGGTTATTCCTATAAAAAAATATGCCTGCCAGTTCGAATCGGCATTGTTGAGAAAACCAAATGCTGCTCCTCGGTTGAGGACAAAGACAATGTTGAAGAAATTATCCACAACGGGAAACGAACTCCACAATGTCATGGTCGATGCAATGTATGCTTTCGTTGCCTGATCCAGGATGATAATACATACAGCCAGGCCAATGGCGATAATATAGCGTTTTGCCATAGAATCCAGGTATCTTTGATACAGGCTAAAGGGTGGAAATCACAGCAGCACAGCGCGGGCATACATCAGGGTGCTCGGTGTTGCTGCCACGTTCTGTTGTTTTGATCCAGCAGCGCTCGCATTTTTCACCAGGCGCAAGCTCGATGACAATGCCAAGTCCTTCCAGTTCTTCGGCCATAACTGCAGTATCCGGTGCTTCCTCTAACGGCTTCACCGTGACGGTCGAAGCAATAAGAATCTCACGCAGGTCGATACCAGGGATGGCATCAAGCTCGCTTTTGAGACTTTCGGAGACATACAGCGTGACGGCGGCATCCAGCGGATGACCAATATCACCGGCTTTTCTCAAAGGTTCTGCCACGCGAGCGGTTTCAGTCTTGATGTCTGCAACTAAATCCATACGGCCGCGTTCTTCTTCAGGCATACGCAGGTTCTGGTCGGGTTCAAACGCAAATTCGAAGACCGTCGATCCGGGACCGCGCTGGCTTTCCGGCATGTGCTGGTAAATTTCTTCGGCAGTGAAACTCAGCACCGGTGCCATACACTTCAGAAGTACACTCAAAATGCGCCACAACGCTGTTTGTGCAGAACGGCGTTCCAAGCTTTTGGGGGCGGTCACATACAGTCTGTCCTTAATGATGTCGAGATAAAACGCACTCAAATCGGTGATGCACATGTTGTACAGGCCATGGAAGGTCTTATGAAATTCATATTTCAAATAGGCCTGTTGAATATGGTCATATTCACGGAATGCCGTATCTTGTGCATAGCGATCAAGAGGCAGCATCTCGGCGTCGGCAACACAATCTGTCGTCGGATCGAAGTCGCTGATATTGCCCAGGATGAAGCGGCATGTGTTGCGGATACGACGGTAGGCTTCAACCAATCGTGCGAGAATTTCTTCGGAGATGCGTACATCATCCTGGTAATTCACCGAGGCGACCCAAATCCGCAGAATCTCTGCCCCGTGTTGGTCAATGATTTCCTGGGGCAGGATACCATTGCCAAGCGACTTGGACATTTTTCGTCCATCGCCGTCGACAACATAGCCGTGGGTTAACACGGATTTGTATGGAGCAACACCACGTGTGCCAATGGAGGCAAGGAGCGAACTGTGGAACCAGCCACGGTGTTGGTCCGAACCTTCCAGGTACATATCGGCCGGAAATCGACATTCCGGACGTTTTTCGAGAACTGCAGCAAAGCTCGTCCCAGAATCGAACCAAACATCAAGGATGTCGTCTTCTTTGTCGAATTCTGTGCCACCGCATTCGGGACATGTCAGGCCTTCGGGGACAAGATCCTTAATATCGGCTTCGAACCAGTAGTCACACCCAAATTTATGGCCAGCGAATCGATTCGCGATTTCTTTGACCCAATTGGGATCGAAATAGGCATGATCGCATTTCTTGCAGAGGAGAGCGATAATGGGAACGCCCCACATGCGCTGACGAGAAATACACCAGTCTGGACGGTTGGCAATCATGCCATGGATGCGCTCGCGTCCCCATGAAGGAATCCATTGGACATCCTTCTCAATGGCGTTCAGAGCTTTCTCTCGCAGATCGTTTTTTTCCATGGAAATGAACCACTGGGTGGTTGCCCGAAAAATAACCGGCTCTTTGCAGCGCCAGCAGTGCGGGTAGGAATGCTTGATTTTTTCTTGCCCAAGCAAATGACCAACTTCCTGCAATTTTTCGATAACAAGAGGATTGGCCTCGAAAATAGTCTTTCCGGCAAAGTAGGGGACAACATCGAGAAATCGGCCTTCGTCGTCAATCGGCGACAGCACTTCGAGATTGTTCCGCAAGCCGGTTTCAAAGTCTTCCCGACCATGTCCTGGCGCTGTATGAACCAAACCGGTTCCGGTGTCCAAGGTAACATAGTCTGCTGCAACCAATGGGGAAGGTCGGTCGTAAAATGGATGCTGTGCAACGAGACCGATAAGCTTTTCGCCGAGAATTTCCGTTTTGATGGAATAGTTTTCCCAACCAAATTTTTCTGCACAGCTTTCCAGTAATTCTTTCGCGACAATATAATCGCTGCCGTCACAGGAGACGAGCACGTATTCGAACTCTGGATGCAGTGCCACGGCCATGTTGTCGGGAAGTGTCCAAGGGGTCGTGGTCCAGATAACCGCATACGTATTGTCTGTATCTGCTTCGGGTAAAACGGAATTCAGTGTGGTATCGGTCAAGGGAAATCGAACGAAAATAGAAGGCGAAGTGTGATCAGCATATTCGACTTCCGCTTCGGCCAGAGCCGTTTCACAAGAAATACACCAGTGAATGGGTTTTTTGCCGCGCACGACACTGCCGTTTTCCACAAATTCCCCAAGCGTATAGGCCGTTGCCGATTCATACTCGGGATTCATGGTCAGGTAGGGATTGTTCCACACGCCGAAAATACCCATGCGCTGAAATTCCTGGCGCTGGATTTTTACAAATTTTTCAGCGTACGAACGACATTTACGCCGAACTTTGATAATGGGAATATCTTTTTTGTCGAATTTTGTTTCCTGTTCGACTTTCAGTTCAATGGGCAGTCCGTGACAGTCCCAACCGGGAATGTACTGTGCGCGAAATCCCATAAAATGCCGTGATTTAACGATAATATCTTTGATGATTTTGTTGAGGGCATGCCCCATGTGCAGGTGCCCGTTGGCATAAGGAGGGCCGTCATGGAGGACATAGTCAGGTTTGTCCGCATGTTTCTCGACCATTTTGCCATAGACATCGTTTTTTTCCCAGAACTTCAGCAGTTCCGGTTCCTTTTGGCGCAGGTTGGCCCGCATAGGAAACTTCGTTCGGGGCAGGCTCAACGTCTTTTTGTAATCGCTCATGAGTGCATCTCTTTGTAATATATGCTGAATTGTATGATTTCCACGATCGTGGCGATAAACGAAGAAGGCTAAGTTGGTCCATAGCGAAAGGGAAGTCAAGAACGGGCTTGACCTTTTATGGAAAACGACCTGAAATGCCATGGCCGTCGCCATGGGCTCTGAGGAGGTCATGGCGTGAAACGACTTGCCCATTACGCGACAATCGCTTACACCCCCGGCAACTTACGCACACGATTAACCTCAGGATGGATATTAAGCGCCATGCCCAAGCGGACAGACCTGAAAAAGATCATGATTATCGGATCCGGCCCCATTGTCATCGGACAGGCTTGCGAATTCGACTATTCCGGTTCCCAAGCCACCAAGGCTCTTCGCGAGGAAGGCTATGAAGTGGTGCTGGTCAATTCGAATCCGGCCACGATCATGACGGATCCCGATATGGCCGATCGGACCTATATTGAGCCGATTGAACCGGGAACTGTGGAAAAAATTATTGCCCGTGAACGTCCGGACGCCCTGTTGCCGACTCTGGGCGGCCAAACTGGCCTGAATACGGCCGTTGCACTGGCTGAATCCGGTATTCTCGATAAATACAATGTTGAACTTATCGGCGCATCGTTGCCGGTTATTAAGAAGGCTGAAAGTCGCGAACTCTTTCGCGAAGCCATGGACAATATTGGACTGAAGGTTCCTGAGTCGGGCATTTGTAAAACCATGGACGATGTGCGCGAATGGGGACAAAAGATTTCCTTTCCCATCATTGTCCGCCCGGCCTATACACTCGGCGGAACCGGTGGCGGGGTCGCCTACAACATGGAAGACCTCGAAGAAATTGCCGGACGCGGGCTCGCGGCCAGCCTCAAAAGTGAAGTTATGCTTGAACAATCCATCCTTGGATGGAAAGAGTTTGAGCTTGAGGTCATGCGCGATAAAAATGATAACTGCGTTGTCATTTGTTCCATTGAAAACATTGATCCCATGGGTGTCCATACCGGTGATTCCATTACAGTGGCCCCAGCGCAGACTCTGACCGATGTCGAGTATCAGCTTATGCGGAATGCCGCGCTCGATATCATGCGTGAAATCGGAGTGGAAACCGGTGGATCGAACGTCCAATTTGCGGTCAATCCCGAAGACGGGGAGATGGTCATCATCGAGATGAATCCTCGGGTATCGCGCTCGTCGGCTTTGGCATCGAAAGCGACTGGGTTCCCCATTGCAAAAATTGCCGCCAAGCTCGCCGTAGGCTACACGCTTGATGAGATCCCCAACGACATCACTCGGGAAACCATGGCCTCCTTCGAGCCGACGATTGACTACTGTGTTATCAAAATTCCCCGATTCACATTTGAAAAATTTCCGGGCTCCGAGGATTATTTGACGACGGCTATGAAAAGCGTCGGCGAAGCAATGAGCATCGGCCGTACGTTTAAAGAGTCGTTGCAAAAAGGACTACGCTCTTTGGAAATCGGTATGCCTGGCTTGGGGAAACATTTTCAGGCATGCGAACTCAACAAAGACGAGTTGCTTACCGCAATCCGCAAACCGACGTCGAAACGTTTGTTTGAGGTGCGACATGTCATGATTTGTGGCGCCACAGACGATGAAATTTACGAAGCGACCCGTATTGACCCATGGTTCCTGCGTCAGATCCGCGAGATCATCGATATGGAGAATGCGCTGCATCAGTTCATTTTGAGCCATTCCATGACGGCTGATAATCCAGAATTACAGGATATATTGCGCCGCTCCAAGGAAATGGGATTTTCCGATGTGCAACTTGCCGCCATTTGGAAACGGTCCGAAGCTGATATCCGCGCATTACGCAAAGAATGTGGAATAGAGCCGACGTATTATCTCGTTGATACGTGTGCTGCGGAGTTCGAAGCTTACACGCCGTATTATTACTCCACGTATGAAACGGGTCGGGAGATCGAACGGACAAGTAAGAAAAAAGTCATTATTCTCGGTGGGGGGCCCAACCGCATCGGGCAAGGGATCGAGTTTGACTATTGCTGCTGCCACGCCTCCTTTGCGTTGCGGGATATGGGAGTGGAGTCCATTATGGTCAACTCCAACCCGGAAACGGTAAGTACGGACTACGATACTTCGGACAGACTCTATTTCGAACCTCTCACGTTTGAAGATGTGCTCAACATCATCGAATCGGAAAAACCCGAAGGGGTCATTGTCCAATTTGGCGGTCAGACACCGCTGAATCTTGCCGTCCCCTTGTTGCGAGCTGGAGTTCCCATTCTTGGTACTTCGCCGGATAGCATTGACCGCGCGGAAGACCGTGAACGCTTTCAGGCTCTCTTGAAAAAGCTCGATCTTCGCCAGCCAGCAAATGGAACCGCCATGTCATTCAATGAAGCGGCGGTCATTGCATCAAATATTGGCTACCCCGTGGTTGTTCGCCCTTCCTATGTCTTGGGTGGGAGAGCCATGGAAATCGTGTACGACGAAGAAGGGCTCATGAGCTACTTCAAGGTTGCGGCTGTCGTTTCAGGCGAGCATCCGGTCCTTATCGACAAGTTTCTGGAAAATGCCATTGAAGTCGATGTGGACGCGATTTGTGATGGTGAAGAGACATATGTTGCCGGTGTTATGGAGCATATTGAAGAAGCCGGTATTCACTCGGGCGACTCGGCATGTGTCCTGCCTCCGCATTCACTGTCTGCGTCACTCGTTGAGGAAATCAAGCGTCAGACCCGTGCGCTTGCCGAAGAACTTGGCGTTGTCGGTCTTATGAATATCCAGTTTGCGGTGAAAGACGGTCTGGTCTACATTCTGGAAGTCAATCCACGTGCGTCGAGAACATCACCATTTGTTAGCAAGGCTACGGGAGTGCCTTTAGCGAAAGTGGCCACGCGTGTTATGATGGGAGAACGATTGAAAGATATCAACCCCTGGGCTATGCGCAAATCTGGCTATTTTGCGGTGAAAGAATCGGTATTTCCCTTTAACCGTTTCCCTGGTGTCGATATTTTGCTTGGACCGGAAATGCGGTCGACAGGCGAAGTCATGGGCGTTGATGAATCGGTAGGTTTGGCGTTTATGAAAAGTCAGCTTGCAGCCGGACAACGCCTCCCCGAAGGCGGGGCAGTGTTCATTTCGGTCAATGACCGTGACAAGGCAAGTCTGGCTGACGTCGCCAAGGCGTTTGGAGATATCGGGTTCGAGATTCTTGCGACGAAAGGCACGGCAGCGCACCTGGAGTCCCTTGGTATTAAGGCGAAGCACGTCTTCAAAGTGCATGAAGCCCGACCCCATGTGGTCGATCTCATTAAAAATAAAGCAATCGATCTCGTTATCAATACGGCATCGGGAAAGAAAACGGTCGAGGATTCGTCGCTTCTGCGCCAGACCACGCTGCTCTATGGTATTCCGTATACCACGACGATCGCCGGGGCTAAGGCCATGGCGCTTGCCATCAAAGAGAGTCAGGGTGTCGGTCTCGACGTCAAAAGCATTCAGGAATACTATACGCACGAAGCCTGAGGCTTTAAAGGCAGATTTGGTTTATGAAAAAGGAATATTGCGGACTGTTTGGCATTTACGGACATCCTGAAGCGGCACGCATGTGCTATTTTGGCCTGTATGCCCAACAGCATAGAGGACAGGAAAGCGCAGGCATCGTCACCTGGGATGGTACGAAAATTCGAGAACAGAAGGGCATGGGACTTGTTGCCGATGTCTTTAACGAACGCCATTTGGGAAAAGAACTGAAGGGCACCGTTGGCATTGGTCACATCCGCTATTCCACTACTGGTGCATCGCTTATCCGGAATGCACAGCCGTTTATGGTACGATTTGGCGATATGCAATTGGCCATTGCCCACAACGGGAATCTCATCAATACGATCGAGTTGCGGAAGGAACTTGAGGCAACGGGGTCGATTTTTCAGACGACGATGGATAGTGAAGTTTTTGTCCATCTCATCGCGAAATACTACCCCACACATACGCTCGAAGAATCAATCATCAAGGCGTGCCGCAAGGTCAAAGGGGCATATTCTCTGCTTATCATGGCCAATAATAAGCTCATTGCCTTGAAGGATCCCAATGGCTTTCGTCCGCTTATGCTTGGCCGGGTAGGGGATCATTACGTATTTGCCTCCGAAACCTGTGCCTTTGACCTGCTTGAAGCGGAATATATGCGACCTGTCGGGCCAGGAGAAATGGTGGTATTGGAAGACAAGTGTCTCAAAACCTACCAAATTCAGGAACCGAACGGTATTACACAATGCGTTTTTGAGCTTATCTATTTTGCTCGACCTGACTCCTTGGTTTTTGGGGAAGTGGTGTATGAACGGCGCAAGTGCATGGGAGGGATTTTAGCCCAAGAAGCACCGGTCGAAGGCGACTATGTCATGCCATTCCCGGATTCCGGTATCTATGCCGCGGTTGGATATGCACAACAGTCGGGGATTCCTTTCGAAATGGCAATGATCCGTAACCACTATGTTGGCCGGACGTTTATTCAGCCATCGCAAGATATGCGTGACTTCAGTGTTCGGGTAAAGCTTAACCCCGTGAGAAGTATGATCAAAGGGAAGCGCATCATTATCGTTGAAGACTCGATTGTCCGAGGAACAACGATTCGTACCCGAGTGAAAAAGCTGCGTGAGCTTGGTGCTCGAGAAATCCATATGCGGGTCAGTTGTCCCGCCATTACGCACCCGTGCTTTTATGGTATAGACTTTTCCTCTAAGGGAGAGCTCATTGCTGCCAATAACAGTGTTGAGGATATTGCGCGTTTTATCGGGCTTGATTCTCTGCACTATCTGACCATTGATGGACTCCTGCAAGCTGTGCACGCCACCGAAGGCAAACCTCGTTATTGCTTGGCTTGCTTCACCGGTGATTACCCCATTGCACCGTGCCCGGCGAATCAAATATGCAAAGAGGACGAGGTCGCCTTGTCCTGGTAGAGGGTTCATGCGTCATTCATTTGCCTTGAGCAAAAAAATCGCCGGTGTTTATGGTGGTCAACCTACGGAGTTGACGCCATGAACACCGGTTTTGTTTGGATGAGGCCAACAGGTCCGACGACATGGTTTCTTGACCACTTTTGGGGAGCTGCCGATACTGCTGCCGAGTGGATTTCACGGTTTCGTGACTTGAATCACACAACGGTGCTTGATTTCGGATGTGGTGATGGAGCTACGGCGCTAGGCTTGGTGTTGCGCCATGGGATTGAGGAAGCTGTTGGCGTGGATATCAACCCTTCTTTTACACATCTTTTGACGAAAGCAAGTCATGAAATTTCGATAAACGCACTGCCGGAAAATCTTGCTTTTTTTCACATTACACCCGGGGAATGCCTCGCTTCACGATTTTGTCCCGATGTCATTATCTCGTGGTCTGTATTTGAGCACGTCGACCCGGCGGTTCTTCCTGCCATCGCAAAAGATTTTTGGGGTATGTTGCCGGAGGCAGGGCTCGTTTTTCTTCAAGTTCATCCGCTGTATTATTCACCCTTTGGTTCTCATCTCTTACAATACATCACAGATCCATGGGCGCATCTTTTTCTCGATGACGAAGAGCTATGGCAAAAGCTTGTTTCAAGCACACAAGTCGTTGAGGCAGTATTTCAGGATTCGGCGTATGATGCCGTCACTATTCTGGAACGAAAGCGCTTTTTATGGCGTGAATACTTGAGCTTGAATAGATTGACAAAAGAAGCACTCTTACAATTCTTTTTGGATGTTGGATTCCGTCTTGTTGGTGGACGGCGGATGACAACAGACCTTCCTATTCCACAACAACTTCTTCGACAATATCCACGAAGTGCACTCGAAACTCTAGGAGTTGAGATCCTTTTGCAAAAAAGTGAAAGCTGATTCAGGCGTGGAGGGAGAATGTAGCTGAAAGGGGAGCGGAGAGAAGAATGTCTCACAGAGACAATACATTAATACATTGTTCATGTGACGCTCGAAACGAGTGACGTCACACAACAAACACACAATATGCACGTGATATCACTGCAACCGCAGTATACACACCAGCGGTTGCAGTGTTGAAATATGTGTTATTCGAAAATCTTATCGATTTTAGCGCCCAATGTTTCCGCGGTGAACGGTTTGACAATGTAGTTGGATACTTTTGCCTGCACGGCTTCGATAATATTTTCTTGTTGAGCTTCAGCCGTAACCATAAGAAAAGGCATGTTGGCGAACTCTTCGCTGGAGCGGACTTTGCGCAACAACTCAATGCCGGGCATTTGGGGCATATTCCAGTCGGAAATGACGAAATCGATGTTGCCCTTGTTGAGTGCTTCCCAGGCGGTTGTACCATCGTCGGCTTCTACGATATTGGCAAATCCGAGTTGGCGAAGAATATTTTTGATGATTCGGCGCATGGTTGAAAAGTCATCCACGACCAGAACCGTCATGTTCTTATCTGTTGCCATGAATCAATCCTCCAGATGTTCAATTGAATTGAGCCACAAGGCAAAGTCGGCATACCGCGAGTTGCTTCCTGAATGTGAAGAAGCCTATGCCGGCGTCAACTGGACCAAGTCGCTGGCCATGTGAGACGAAGTCTTCACCGTGACGTGTGGCGGGTCGCCACGTTATTTTTCAAAAAACCGATGCCATTTCAAGCATGAATACATGAATTGAACTCATGCTTCGCGGTATGGAGAAGCCACGAATCAATCAACATTGTCATTACGCATAGTGACATTGTTTCTGTGTCGCGACAAGTCTCCATTAATCTGAAAAAGTTATTTGTTTTTGATATGTGCAAGCGATTCCGTCAAGACCCATTTCAACAAGAATCATCCTTGGCAAGAAACTTTTATGTTTTTAGCAACAGAGCGTCACATTTTTCATATCTCCATGCTGAGACAGTCACGCTTTGTTTGCAATCTCCAAGGGTGTCTTTTGCATTCTGCTATGTCAAAAGAGCCTGCGCAAAGTCTTGCCCATTGAAGGGGCGAAGATCTTCCATTTTTTCTCCAAGTCCGACAAAAGTAATCGGAATACCGTACTCTAGCACAATCCCGACAATGACACCGCCCTTTGCAGTTCCATCAAGTTTCGTCAAAACAATTTCATCGATATCAACGGTTTGATTGAAGAGTTTAGTTTGGGAAAGGGCATTTTGTCCCGTCGTTGCATCAAGCACGAGGATCGTGCGATGCGGGCTCCCCGGATGTTTTTTAGCAAGGACTCGTTTGATTTTCTTGAGTTCTTCCATAAGATTGGTCTGCGTGTGTAAGCGACCAGCCGTATCGACAAAGATAATGTCATATCCTTCCTTCACGGCAATATCGAGAGCTTCAAATGCTACAGCCGCTGGGTCAGCCTGTTCTCCCTTGGAATAGAACCCTGCATCGACGCGTTTGGACCAAATTTCGAGTTGTTCGATAGCAGCAGCACGGAATGTATCGCCTGCAGCAACAAGTGCTCTTTTTCCCTGCATCTGCGCGCGATGGGCCAGCTTAGCGATTGTTGTCGTTTTGCCTGCGCCGTTGACTCCGATCATAAGGACGACTTCAGGTGGATTGACGGCCTTGATTGTTGGTTTGCTTTTAAAAATTTCGGCCAGTTCTTCTCGCAGCAGATCTTTAAACTGTGCAGGATCATTGATACCTTGCTTACGAGCTCGCGCCTTAAGTCGATCCATGAGTAAACGTGTAGGATCAAAGCCAACATCGGCCATGATGAGGATTTCTTCGAATTCGTCCCAGAAATCATCATCCATCGTGGTGTGTGAACTGAGGAGGTTATCAAGCTGCTTGCTGATTTGTTCCTTGGTTTTGTTCAATCCTTCAGACAATTTCAGAAAGAGCCTGTTGCGCTCGTCTTCCTCGTCTTCCAGTTCCAAAGCAAGAGCAAGTCGATATTGGAGCTCAGATCGAAACTCTTCAACTTCCTCGTACTCCATGTCCTCAACCCAAGAACGGAATCGACCGATAAAATCTTGTGTTTCGTTCTCAGGAGCTTCCAAGCATGTGAACAGAAAAGAAAGGCGTTCCCAGAGCTCAGGACCCGCTGTTTCAACACCCTCAAGAAGGATTGTGAGCCAAACAGACAATTTGGGTTCGGCTTCACGCAGGGAAATGAGTAAGCGCTGTTGCCAATCCGTCAACGAGGAAGGAACCGGCTCTGTCTGAGGTTCCTCAACGGACTGAAACGGTTCAGGTGATTCCGCTGCGCTCTCTTCAATCGTCTCTGTGACAGGGACTTCTTCGAGGTCTTCTTCAACGATATCCGTTAATTCGAGGATGAATTCTTCGCCTGCATCAAAGACATCCTCTTCAAGAGCCGTGTCGTTCACGGAGATGTCCCTTGCGTCGTCGAAGTTGACCTGGCCAGAGGGGGAAGTCACTGGCTCCGGAAGAGGAGTGTCTTCTTCATGAAACGTATGGTCTGAAGTTTTGGATTCACTTTCAATCTGGATTTCAGCCTCGGTTCCGAGTTCCGCATCATCATTGTCTTCGATATCTTGTGCGACTGCGGAAATCTCGAAGCCGTCTGATTCAAGCTCCGGCAGAGCGGGAGTATCGTCGGCTTCTGGCGATGTTTCCTGTTCAGGAGTTACGAGCGGTTCTGGTTCCGTCTCAGGCTCCATTGGAGTCTCCAGCTCCGGTGCATGAAGCTGCTCAGGGGAAGCCTCAAGAGATGGTTCGTTTTCGCGCACACTGAGAACAACGGATTCAGGTTGAGATGTATCACTGATTTCCGCTGTCGTTTCCGCCTGAGGGGCGGCGGATGCTTTTGGTTCTGGCTCCTGTTCTTCCTCGGTTTTCTGTTCCGTCGCGTGGGGATGATCAGGAATCGCTTCTACGGAAGGTTCGGTATCAGGTACACCGAGCACATCAAATCCAGGCTGAAGAATTTCGTCGACTTCCGGTGTTATTTTCTGATCCGGAGTAGAGAGTGCTTCTGGTTCTGGTACTTGAAAGAACGTAGATTGTTGTTCGATGTCCAGAGCAATGGACTCTTCCGAAACCGTGACATCCAACTCAGATGGAGAGACTGTCTCCGGCTTTGGCTCGCTTTCTGGTTGCGAAACATCTTCAGATACGGTGTCGGTCGCCAGTTCAGACGTTGACTGAAGGAGATCAGGCTCGGTTTCAGGCTCGGATATTTCTACAAATTGTTCTGGTTGTTCAATCTCTGCATTAGGCTGCAGCTTTGTACCTTCTTCTGTGTCGATCGGTTCGGGATCGGGGTCAAAAAACGATCGAGTCTTTTTGGGGGGCTCAGGAATCTGTTGAGTTTCGGCGGTCCCCGTTTCTTCTGAAGGAGGTGGTGTATCCTCCTCAAGAGGAGGCGCTTCTGAAGGAGAAGAGGCAGATTCTGTTTGCAGATTCTGCTCTTCTTCGTGTTCTTTATTTCCCCACAGCGATTTGATTTTGGTAAAAAAACCCATATGGAATCCTTAAGAAAGTGTCATAGTGGACGATGTTGATCGATATTATTGATGAAGTACTCCTATGTCGAGGCGTACGCCATAGACATTTCTGAAACTTCTTGACCGCTGATCCAGGGACGCCTTCTAACCTCTTCACGCCGGAGAGGCAACCGGGTTGCTTTCAAGACAGAAATTCAACTTCAACCATGACTTGGATATTTTATCCTGACGATTTTACGTGTATAAAACCTCGATAACGAGATCAATGATAATGAGGCCTGAGATGAAAATACGAACACGGATTGCTGATGCCCTGACATGTGAGTCGCCGCAAGATCAAATCTTTATAAAAGGATGGGTGCGTACTCGACGCGATGCCAAGGGATTTTCGTTTTTTGAAGTCAATGATGGATCATGCCTGAAAAATATTCAGGTTATTGCGGACCACAGTATCCTCGAAGAGGACACGCTGAAGGATATCGCGACTGGAGCTGCCATAACGGTGGAGGGGGCACTGGTTCCATCACCTGGAAAAGGTCAGAAGTGGGAAATTCAGGCCCGTGATATTGGGATTCTCGGAAGCGCAGACCAGGCCGTGTATCCTCTGCAAAAAAAACGTCATTCTGATGAATTTTTACGGACAATTGCCCATTTGAGACCACGAACCAATAAATACGGTGCCATGTTTCGCATGCGGTCCCAACTTGCGCATGCTGTACACGCGTATTTTAGGGATCGAGGGTTTTACTATATCCAAACCCCTCTTTTAACAGGCTCAGACTGTGAGGGGGCTGGTGAAATGTTTCGTGTTACGGCCTTGCCCGCAGGGGAATGGGGGCATATCGCAGGCGCTGACCAAGGGAAGTCTGATTTTTTTGGAAAAGAGGCTTACCTGACGGTATCGGGGCAACTTGCAGCAGAGGCCTTTGCCTGCTCTTTGGGGAGTGTTTACACCTTTGGACCAACGTTTCGTGCGGAGAGCTCGGATACTCCACGCCATGCTGCTGAATTTTGGATGGTTGAGCCAGAAATGGCGTTTGCCGACTTACAAGAAGATATGGATGTTGCGGAGGATCTTCTCCGACATCTTGTGTCTTATATAATGATGCATTGCCAAGATGATCTCGAATTGTTTGCCCGATTTGTCGACAAAAATCTCATGACGGATCTGGAAACAGTGGCATCTCAGCCGTTTATTCGGCTTCCTTACATCGAGGCTCTTGAGATTTTGCGGAGTTCTGGGAGGAAATTTGAATATCCCACAGAATATGGGTGTGATCTTCAAACTGAGCATGAGCGGTATCTTTGCGAAGAGCATTTTAAACAGCCAGTCATCGTTTTTGACTACCCGAAAGAAATCAAAGCGTTTTATATGCGACTCAACGACGATGGGAAAACGGTTGCTGCAATGGATGTTCTTGTTCCTCGTATTGGGGAGATTATTGGCGGAAGCCAACGTGAAGAGCGATTGGATGTTTTGCAAAGCCGCCTGGCCGACCAAGGGCTCGATATGGAGTGTTATGATTGGTATCTTGATTTGCGTCGGTTTGGTTCGGTTCCGCACGCTGGATTTGGGCTAGGGTTTGAACGGCTTCTCATGCTGGTAACAGGGGTTCGCAACATACGAGATGTTATTGCGTTCCCGAGAACGTACAAGCATCTTGAATACTGATTCGAACTTAACATGTTGTTATTTTCATTGTAAGCGGGGATGTTTTTTGCTTTTTTTTGAAATATTTCCTTGACGGGGAGGTATCATCTGCCTATAAGCTTTTCTCTGCGTTGCACGGAAGTGCTCCAACAACGAAACTGATTCGTTTCGAAAAAAAGTTGGAAAAGGCTTGACGGCAAACTTCGGGTGGCGTAGAGAAGAGATCCCGCAACAAACTGGCCTTGCCAGGGCGGTCAAAACGTTTCGAAAATAAATCGAAAAAAGTTGTTGACAGCGCGGACGGGATTCACTAGCTTCTCCAACTCGGCGACGACAAACGCGCCGGCACCGCAAAGGCGGTGGGAGAAGAAGACGAAGGTCTTTGACAATTAAATAGCGAGTCGAGTGATAAGAAAGTCAACCTCGTTTTAGACGAGAGTTTTGGCAAACTCAAAAGTTTTGAACTGGAGAGTTTGATCCTGGCTCAGATTGAACGCTGGCGACGTGCTTAACACATGCAAGTCGTGCGAGAAAGTTTCCTTCGGGAGATGAGTAGAGCGGCGCACGGGTGAGTAACGCGTG